>CAUQSD010000020.1:0-32162 GCA_963520685.1 uncultured Kingella sp.
TACGCCTTGCGGCTCGCCGCCTTGTCTCATTTTTATTTTAATCGACTATATTTAATCCACTATACACAGCCAGTGCCCATCCCACGGAAAGCGGCATGGTGCGCATCAATTTTCATGTGTCTGCCATAAACCCCGCCGCGGGCTTTCAGGCTGCCTTTGCGGCTGAAACGGCTTGGCAGAGTGTTATACTGCGCGCTTTGGCAGAAAAGGATACGCAATGGGATTTTCGGCAAAACTGCGGCGGCTGCCGCGCGGTTATCTGATGGTGTGGGCTGTGCTGCTGGTGTCGCTGGCAGGTGCGGGGGCATCGCTGTTCGGGCAGTATGTGCTGCACATGAACCCGTGCGTGAAATGCATCGAGCAGCGGCTGGCTTTGTTTGCGGTTGCGCTGGTGTCGCTGCTGTGTCTGCTGTTGCCGTTGAGGCGGCGGGCGGGCAGAACGGCGGCAGCGGCAATCATCAGCATTCCGGCGGCTTTCGGTGCGTGGGTGGCAGCAGAACACATCCATCTGCAATCGCTGCCCTTTGCCGAACAGCCCGATTGCGGTGCACCGTGGTCGTTCAGGCTGCGCGGCTGGCCGCTGTTTGACTGGTATGAGCCGCTGATACGCGGGTCGGGATTTTGCGGCGAAATCAACCGTGTATTGGGTGTGTCGCTGCCCGTGTGGAGTTTAATGTTTTTTGCGGCGGTGCTGCTGGCGGTGTGGGCATTGTGGTTTGCCGCACGCAATGATTGAGGTTTCTGCATTTTCAGGCAGCCTGAAAAGCCGACATTGTGCACCTCTTTATGTGTCGGCTCAGAAGACCAACGCAGTAGCATTTTTATTTTAATTTACTATATAAAACAAGGGGTATCCGATATGGCAGATGCTGCACGCGCCAACGTGGACAGCGCAGAAATTGAAAAGTTCAGCCAAATCGCCGCCAAATGGTGGGACAGGAATGGCGAACTGAAATCGCTGCACGACATCAACCCGCTGCGACTGGACTACATCAACCGTTTCGCCCCGCTTTCAGGCTGCACCGTGCTGGATGTGGGCTGCGGCGGCGGCATCCTGAGCGAGAGCATGGCGCAAGCGGGCGCAAAAAGCGTGCTGGGCATAGACATGGCGGAAAAATCGCTTGCCGCCGCGCGCGCGCATGCCGAAGAAGGCAGGGTGGACAATGTGCATTACCACTGCATCAGCGTGGAAGACCTTGCTGCCGAAATGCCGCATTCGTTTGACACCGTAACCTGCATGGAGATGCTGGAACACGTCCCCGACCCTGCCTCCGTTATCCGTGCCTGCGCCCGCCTTGTCAAACCAAGCGGACGCGTATTCTTCTCCACCATCAACCGCAACGCCAAATCCTATATCCACGCAATTTTTGGTGCGGAATATCTGCTGGGCATCGTGCCCAAAGGCACGCACAACTGGCAAAAATTCATCACCCCCGCCGAGCTGGCCCGCATGGCGCGCGATGCAGGGTTGTCGCTGGATGACTGCACGGGAATGTCGCTCAACCTGCTCACGCGGCAATATTTTCTGTGCGACAGTGCGGACGTGAACTATATGGCGGCGTTTCAGGCAGCCTGAAAACGACGTATCACCGGCACAGATAAACATTGATACACGCGCAGCACGGATTTCCATAAGGCGGATGCATGCCCATGCGGTTTCAGGCTGCCAAGGCCTTAGGACACGGAACGCATGGACAGCAAAAGCCCGTCATATTCTGCTGACACATAAAAAAGCATCGGAATTACACCGATGCTTTTTTGGTTTCAGGCTGCCTGTCCGTTCTTTCCAAAGAAAATCTTACATGCCCATATCGTTGTTATTACTGCTGTTGAAATCGTTAGCCGGCACATTGCCCTGCTCAACGGAAGGTTTCGGCGGCACCGCTTGAAAAAATGCCTCAGGAGAAGCAAAAATCTGGTGCGCCGCCGTTTTCGGCGACAGGTTTTCCGGCGCGGTTTGATGCCCGTCCGTCCGACTGCTTTCGGGATTCACACCAAGCTCTGCCTTTCGCGCATTTTCAGGTTGACCGACCACCGCCCCCGACACATAAGGCGGAACACCATCCCTATCGGCCGCTTGGCCTTCATAACGGTCATATTTACCGAACAATACACCCGCATCCCGTATCCTTGCAGGCAGTTGGGCAGTCAAAGAAGCAGTTGTGCGCAGCGCATGGGTTGCACCGCGCCGGAGAGCAATCCAGTCGCCGTTTTCATTTGCACGCTCCAATGCCGCCGTTCCTTCCGCCAGCACATCCACGTTATTGCTTCCCGTCGGGGTGAAATTATCCATATTGTGGGAAGAAACTTTTTGACCGGGGTCATAAATAAAAGTTTTACCCGGATGGCTGCTGGATGAGCTTAACGGATCGCTAGATATGCAATGATTGAACAGTCCGTTGATTTGGACATCTTTGGAAACAAACTGCGAACCGCTTAAATCGTAAATACTTTGCGGATTAAACGCATCAACACGGGTGATACGCGAACCAAAATAAAATTTGGCAAATTGGACATCATTACCGCCCAAGGAATGCCCTGTTAGATAGACTTCGGGATTCCGGTTTGATTTCTCCCCATCTTCTGCAGCCATTTTTAATAATTCATTGCCAAAACGGATGGTATCGTTTATTTGCGGATTGTGCCGCGCCAGACCAATTGCCCATCCGATTTAACAACGTCTTGGAAGAATTCCCGTTTAAATTCTGTTCCGGGAATCGCACCGTACAGTGCATCTGTGGTTTCACTACGATAAATACTTGCCTGAAAACCGTCTTTATAACCGTCTTCCTTGCCGAAATCTTTAACTACCCGAAACTTCTCGGATGGGTTTCCCAGTATTTCTACATATTCACCATATTCATCAGTCTTCCGATTTGGATGTCTCCATGTTTTGGTTTTCTCATCAAGCTGCAAATAAGCATCCTCAGCCAACAGTGCCTGAATTTGTGCAGTTCGGATATCACCGGCATTAGGCATCGTAGGATTTAGTATTTTTGTTTCTGACATGATTATTTCCTTTTTAGATCCATAACAATCGAAAATAAATGCTCACGAGGTTTCCCCGCAAATCTATCCTTATCTTCAAAAATCGGACCAGGTAACATTATTTTCTTTCTGCTTTCCGACATATCCTTATACGGAACATTGAAATTATACTTAGTCATATATAATATTCTCTGCCAATGATGATTATTTATCTTGTATACATCCTCAGGGCTGGATATTGCTTCATAAATAATCTTTTCCAAATTTGGCTCAGCCTGAAGCCGTACCACAATAAAATGCATATTCCATTTACATTCCGGCCCCGCATCCGAATACCGCTCGCTCAATATGGCATCGTTATAGGCAACAGCACGATAGGTATGCTCCCCCGTTTTTTCAAATGGAATGGGAATCGTCTCTTTCAGCTTGGCATTTGCACCGGCACGTTTATTGACAATGATTTCGCAATCAGACCAATAATACGCAAATGCATGCGTCATAATCAGATTATCCGGAGCATCGGGCATGGAGATATTTAATTCATAGCGTTCTTTCGGATTTGGATTTGGATTTGGATTTGGATTTTTCCGAATCGGATAACTTTTGCCGTTGTCATCATGCCAAACACTTAAAGTATCATCGGACAAATTTTGGTTTATATTTTTTCCTTTTGCAATAGTAGTCGATAAGGTTAAAACCAACATCAGACTAATTAAAGTTACCGATAGCTTTTTCATACTTTAAGTTCTACTTCCTGTTTAATTATTAGCAAGAGTAATATCATGAGCCAGATTATCAACTGGCAATTCTTGAATTTGTTTGGTATAAATATTGATAGAATTTTGATAAACCTGTTCATCTATACGATAATATATTTTGAATTTATTATCATTAAAAATAGCTTCCCAGTTTAAAGAATCTACATTTATTAAATTCTTCTTAAGCTCATATTCATCATGAGCATGAGACCAATCTTCCGGTTGAATAATTGTATTAATCACTTTCTGATATTCTATGATTCTATCTTTTAAAGAAATATATAAATGCTCCGTATCTATCTTTTCCTTTTTTAAGATATTAGAAATGCTATATTTGTTATAACCTAATTCTCCTGTGTAATTTAAACCTATTTCTTTTGCCGCTTCGGTATATATGAATTTTTCTATAGAAAGATCCAGTATTGCCGGCACAATAGAAAGATGTCTGCAATCATGAATAAACGTTTTGCTTTTTGCAATACTGTCTGCGGAAAAAGCAAAAGAAAAAGGGTATTCTTCCTTTCTTGGAAGGATGTTATTCAAAATAATTTTGACATCCGTCAACAGAAAAACCGGAAGCATAAAACCATCTCCGGCTATTTCGTTCGGCAGGTATTCCTGAAATTGCTGGCCGACACCTCCCGAATCATATTTGGGAAGAGTGAAGCGCAATTTAGCACCGGTTATATTTTCTATATCCTTTACATGACGGCTTGTGGATTGCTCGCTTATCCTTTCTAGGATTTTGACAAATCTGGTGTTCTCGTCTGAATCTATTGCAATATGGTTCATATTTAACATCTTAATAAGTTGGTTTTCTAATGATTTTTGATTGAATCAGAATAAAGTTTATCACAAAACGAGCCACATCTCGCTTATTCTGCATCTGCATTGCCTGCCGTTTTTTTGCGCCTGCGCGGGCGGCGGCGTTTTTTCTTGGCGGGCGCATCAGCGGTCGGTGTGTCGCTGGTCATGGCTTTGCGTTCGGCATCGCCTGCGTGTTGGAATTTTGTCCACCACGCGGCGCATTCCTGTATGGCGGCATCGGTTTGGGCACGCAGCAGCAGAAAGTCGTAGGCGGCGCGGAAGCGGGGCTGGTGGAGCAGGCGGAACGGGCGGCCGCCGCGCCGATGGGCAAACTGCGGCTGCATCAGCCAGATTTCGCGCATGGTGGCGGAATACCGCTGCGGTACGCCCCAGCCGCGTTCCATGTCGTCCCGCAGTGTGTTTACGGATTGAATCATGGCGGCAGCAGGGCTTTCGCCGCTTTGCTGCGCTTGCTGCCAACGGTCATTGAGGTCGTCCCAAAATAGGGCGGCAAGCATAAAGCCGACTGATACAGATTTGTCTTCCCGCAGGCGTTGGTCGGTTTGGCGCAGGGCGATAATGCCGATGCCGGGCGTTTGTGTCTGCGCGGCATGACACATGGCGGTCAGCAGGGGGTGGACGGCTTCATCTATGCCCAAGGCGCGAAGCTGTTTCAGGCAGCCTTCGGCGTGGCCGGAAAGCAGGATTTTCAGCAGTTCGTCAAACAGGCGCGCCACGGGTTCCTGTCGCAGCAGGTGTGCGCATTCGGAAATGGGGCGTGCGGATGCTTCATCGGCTTCAAAGCCGAGTTTGCCTGACAGGCGCACGGCACGCAGGATGCGGACGGGGTCTTCCTGATAGCGTTCGGCTGGGTTGCCAATCATCCGCAGCCGCTTGTTGCGCACGTCGTCCACGCCGCCGCAGAAGTCTAGGATTTCGTGGCGGGCGAGGTCGTAATAGAGGGCGTTGCAGGTGAAATCGCGCCGTTGTGCGTCTTGTTCTACCGTGCCATAGGCGTTGTCCTGCATGATGCGGCCGTTTTCGTTCTGCCTGACGTGTCCGCCGCTGCGGAAGGTGCTGACTTCAATGGTGTCGCGCCCGATGACGACATGCACAATCTGGAAACGGCGGCCGATGATGCGGCTACGGCGGAACAGCTTGGTTACCTGTTCGGGCGTGGCGGCGGTGGCGATATCAAAGTCTTTCGGTTCTCTGCCCAAGAGCAGGTCGCGCACCGCGCCGCCGACCAGATAGGATTCGTAGCCCGCATGCAGCAGCGTTTCCAACACGCGCACGGCGGCGGCATTGCGCACGGGCAGGCGGATGGCATGCCGCCGGCAGGAGGGTTGTTCCGTGCGTTTTTTCGGCAACACGCTGCGGATGAGTTTTTTCAGCATTCAGGTTTCTCCACAAAGGGGCAGCCTGAAATCTTTATCTTTGCCAAAACGTCTTTTGGGAAAACGGCTTGGCAAAGATTTCAGGCTGCCTGTAAACGGACAAAAGGCTGGATAAACGAATATCCAGCCTGCTTTGCCCGAAAGGTTTATTTGATGGCGGCAGAAGCCTCTTGCCCTTCTTTGCCGCCCACTGCATCGGCCAACGGCTGGGCGGCTTCTTTAAGGCCTGCTTTTGCATCGGATGCGGCAGCCTTCATGTCTTCTTTGGCTTTTTCAACGGCCTTTTCTGCACCGGCTTTAACGTCGGACGCAGCTTCTTTCATGCCGTCTACGGCTTTTGCGGCGGCATCTTTCGCATCGGATGCGATGCCGGAAGCGGCTTTAACGGCATCGGCGGCGGCATTTTCCGCTGCACTTTGGGCGGCAGATGCGGCAGAAGCGGTTTCGGCGGCAACTGCGGATGCGGCGGAAGCCACGGCTTCAACCGGCTGGGCGGGTTGTTTGTCGCCGCAGGCGGCAAGAGCCAAAGACAGGATGGCAGCCAGAGTTAAGGATTGTTTCATTTGGTGATACCTCATAAATAAATGTTGTTTTTTGCCACGTGCGGGCAGGCGGATTAAGGTGTAATCCGATTACGCAGCAGCCTGAAACGGCGCATTCTGCCCGAAAACACGCATCGGTGCAATGTAAATCAACCGTTGTGCCGCCGCGCATCCGTACGACAGGTTTGATTATATCACTCTGTTTCGCATGAAATATTATTCCCGAACAGAACGGTGTTGGCCGCACGGGCTGTTATTGTTTCGCAACATTGAATGCGCCGTGCCGCAGAGGCGGCGGCTGTGCTATACTGTTAGCGTTTGTATCCGTTCGGTTATTTTTATTTAAGGAATGTGCAATGAACATCAAGAAAAATTCGGTCGTTACCCTGCATTATGAAATGTATGACGCAGACAACAACCTGCTGGACAAAACCACCGAGCCGATTGAATACCTGCACGGCGGTTATGACGGCATCTTCCCGCTGGTGGAAGAAGCACTGCACGAAAAAAACATCGGCGACACGGTGGACATCACCATGCAGCCGGAAGACGCGTTTGGCGAGCAAGACCCCGAACTCGTGCGGATTGAAGACGTGAAAGTGTTTCCCGTGGAAGTTGAGCCCGGCATGATGTTTGAGGCAGACGACCCCAAACACGGCACGGTGGTTTACCGCGTAACCGACGTGGCGGAAGGCAAAGCAGTGGTGGACGGCAACCATCCGCTTGCCGGCATGAAAATCCGCTTCAAAGGCACGGTGGACGGCATCCGCGAAGCCACGGCCGAAGAAATCGCCCACGGCCATTCGCACGGTGCGCACGGGCATCACCACTAAACCGCAGAAAGACAGCCTGAAAGCACGTTTTCAGGCTGCCTGAGACCTTTGCAAAACCTCAGATTTGAGCACAGTTCAAAGCAATAGCCTCGCATCATGCGCAGATAATATTGAAATATTTTCAAGCATTAGAGAAGCGCATTGCGAAGAAATGGGTCAAAGATGGGGATTTTGCAAAGGTCTCTGTCTTTTTATTTGGCGTATCACCCGCATGCCCTGCGGCTCGCCGTCCTATATTATTTTTAGCTTAACCAACCATTCGGTTTCAGGCAGCCTGAAAGCCGATTCCCATCACTTTGAAACGCGCCACACCATGAACCCCACCCCCGCCGTCTATCTCGCCTCCAACAGCCCGCGCCGCCGCGAAATCCTGCAAAACTTGGGCTATGCCGTCCGCAACATCGCCGTTGAAACAGACGAAACCCCGCACGCGGGCGAAGCCGCCGCCGATTACGTGCTGCGGCTGGCCCGCGCAAAAAACCAAGCCGCCCGCGCCGCGCATCCCGAAGCGGCGGACTGCGCCATCGTCAGTGCCGACACCGCTGTGGTGCTGGACGGCGCGATATTGGGCAAACCCGCCGATGCCGCGCATGCCGCTGCCATGCTGCGCGCACTTTCCAGCCGCACACATCAGGTGCTGACCGCCGTGTGCGTATCGTTCCGGGGACATACGCACGCGCGGGTGCAGCAGAACGATGTCGGTTTCAGGCAGTTGGACGATGCGGAAATCGCTGCCTACCTTGCTACGGGCGAGCCGCTGGACAAGGCAGGCGCATATGGTATCCAAGGCATCGGCGGCGTGTTCGTACGGCATCTTTCCGGCAGCTTCACCGGCGTGATGGGGCTGCCTGTGTTTGAAACGGTGGAGTTGCTGCGCCGGTGCGGCGCACTCGTACCGCCGTTTCAGGCTGCCTGAAATCCGTTCTGCACACAAAAAGGCAGCCTGAAAACATTTCAGGCTGCCTTCTGCACATGGGAAATTAGAATTTGTAGGTGTATTGCACGCCCAAGATGGCGGCGTGGCTTTTGAATTTGGCGGCGGTTGCGCCTTTGCTGTCTATGTCTGTGCCGGAAGCGCGCGGAGCATGGAAGTCGCTTTTGCTGATGCGGACATAGGAGAGCGCGGTGTCAAAAACATGGTTTTGTTTGTAGGCATAACGCGCGCCGACCGAAAACCACAGGCGGTTGGCATCGGGCAGGGTGTTCTGGCGGTCGGCGGAGCTGCGTACGGGGCTTTGGTCAAAGGCAAAACCGGCACGCAGTTGCAACGGTTCGCTGTATTGGTAGGACGCACCGACGGCGGCTTTGACAGTATTTCGCCAGTTAGGCGTGATGGTGGTGGTTTTGGATGTGCCGCTGATGACGTTTTTGGTGTTGCCGAACACCAGCACGGCTTTGTTGAAGCGGCTGTGGCGCGTCCAAGTGATGTCGCCGAACAGGTTGAGTTTGTCGGTGGCGCGGTACATGCCGTGCAGCGACAGCGATTCGGGCGTAACCACGCGCACGGATGCGTCTTCGCTGGGCAGGTAGCCGCGTCCCGCACCCAGCGGGGTGGCGGCGGTAACGGGAGACTGTATGTAGGACGAAAGCAGTGCGGACTGCACGGCTGCACCTGCGGGCGACCAGTGCGCGGTGCCTTTGAGGTTGTGCGACACTTTGGAGCGGTATGCCGCGCCGATGCGCAGGCGGTCGGTTGCGTCGAACATCCAGCCCAAGTGGTAGCCGAAGCCCCAATCGTGTCCTTTCACATCGCCCCTGCCCTGCCAGTTGGCGCGGTTGCGCGACACGGCGGCGGGTATGCCGCGCGCCTGCAATGCGGCGGCTGTGCCTGCCAGTGCGGTGTCGTTTCGTGCGGCGCTCCAATCGGCGTATTTGGTCAGCTCTGCCTGCGAATATTGGGCAATGATGCCTGCCGCCAGTGCGTGTTTTTCGGTGGCTTTGAAGGCAATGGCAGGTTCTAGGGCGATGGTGGTGAGCCCGAGTTTTTTGATGTTGTAGCGCAGGACGGAATCATCCTGATAGTCGGTTTTTGAACCGAAGGGGATATACATGCCGACGCCGAGCGAGACGCGTTCGTTCAGCCTATATGCGCCGTAAACGTGGGGAGCGGCGGTGATTTTGGTGATTTTGCCGCTGCTGCTGCCGGAAACGCTGCCGCCTTGGTAATACGTTGCGCGTGCGTCTTTATAGTGCACGGAGGGCATGACGATGTTGGCGGCCACGGTGGCTTCGCCCTGCCCTTCCAGTTTCACGAGGCCGGCGGGGTTGTAAAACAGGGTGGTGGCATCGGCGGCTTCGGCGGCGGCGGCATTGGCGGTGCTTTGCGCGCCGACCGACTGTGTGCCGAAGTGGTAGCCCGAGGCGGCGGCGTGTTGGCCGGAAAGGGCGGCGGCAAGTGCGGCGGCGAGGGTATAGGTGCGGTTTTTCATGACTGTGTTCTGTCCGGTTTGGTTTTCAGGCTGCCTTTGGGGTGCAGAGGCAGCCTGAAACGGGTTGGGGGGTGATTTAGAGCTGATGCTTCTAATTCTAGGTAGGTTTTAACAAAATGAACAGCTTTTTTTACAAAAGTTTAACGGGGTGGCTGAAAACGCGTGGGCAGCGAGTGCCCACCCTACGCAAACCGGTATAGTGCGTATCAATTCCTGTGCGTAAACAACGATGGGGATTTTGTTTCCGTAGAATGCTCTTTGCAAAGTAGGGTGGGCACTTGCTGCCCACGCGTTTTATGTCTGCCCGAAAACAAACCGCGTGGGCAACGAGTGCCTACCCTACGGGAATCGGTGTTTCCTTCCCCCGAAGGCAACCTGAAACGTGATGCCGGCGGGCTTTCAGGCTGCCTTGGCAGACTCAGTCAAACAAATCGCAGGTGCCGTCTTCGGCGCAGTTGGTTTTGCGGTAAAGCCGTATCAGGCGGGTGGTGGATGCGTCGTGCTGCTGGGGGTCTATTGCGCCGGTGAGTTCGGCAAGGATGGTTTTGGCAAGCTGTTTGCCCAGTTCCACGCCCCATTGGTCAAAGCTGTTGATGCCCCAGATAACGCCCTGCACGAAGACTTTGTGTTCGTACATGGCTATCAGGCTGCCCATGTTGCGCGGGTCTATGCGCGTCATCAGGATGATGTTGGTGGGGCGGTTGCCGCTGAATGTTTTGTGCGGCACGAGCATGTCGGTTTCGCTTTCAGGCAGTCCTTGCGCCATGAGTTCGGCACGGGCTTCGGCGGCGGTTTTGCCGCGCATGAAGGCTTCGGCTTGGGCAAAGACGTTGGAGAGCAGGATTTCGTGGTGGCCGGGCAGGTTGCTGCGTTTTTCCAGCGTGGCAATCAGGTCTATCGGGGTGATGTGCGTACCTTGGTGCAGCAGTTGGAAGAAGGCATGCTGGCCGTTGATGCCGGTTTCGCCCCAGATGATGGGGCCGGTGTCGGTTGCGGCGGGTTTGCCGTCCAGCCTGACCTGTTTGCCGTTGGATTCCATGTCTAGCTGCTGGATGTATTTGGGCAGGCGGTGCAGGCGTTGGTCGTATGGGGCAACGACGTGGCTGCCGCCGCCGTAGAAATTGATGTACCAAATGCCTAACAGGGCGAGGATGACGGGCAGGTTGCGCGCCAGGGGGGCTTCGGCGAAATGCCGGTCCATCAGGTGTGCGCCTTCCAGCATGGCGGTGAAGTTTTCTTCGCCCAAATACAGCATTATCGGCAGCCCGATGGCGGACCACAGGCTGTAACGCCCGCCGACCCAGTCCCAAAATTCAAACATGTGGTCTGTGTCTATGCCGAACTCGGCAACGGCTTTTTTGTTGGTGGACACGGCTACGAAGTGTTTGGCGATGTCTTCTTCGCGCGCGCTTTGCAGAAACCATTGGCGGGCGGTGCGGGCGTTGGTGATGGTTTCTTGGGTGGTGAAGGTTTTGGAGGCGATGATGAACAGGGTGGTTTCGGGATGCACGCGGGAGAGCACGTCGCGAAGCTGTGCGCCGTCCACGTTGGAGACGAAGTGCATGCCCATGCGCGGGTGTCCGTATTCTTTGAGGGCGGTGCACATCATCTGCGGCCCCAAATCGGAGCCGCCGATGCCGATGCTGACGATGTCGGTAATCATCTGGCCTGTGTAGCCCAGCCATTCGCCGCTGCGGACGGCGCGCGAGAATACACCCATCTGCTGCAAAACGCGCTTCACTGCGGGCATCACGTCTTTGCCGTCGGTGATGACGGGGGTGTCGGTGCGGTTGCGCAGGGCGGTGTGCAGCACGGCGCGGTGTTCGGTGGCGTTGATTTTTTCGCCGGCAAACATTTGGCGGATGCGTTCAGGCAGGTGCGACTGCTCGGCCAGTGCCACCAAATCTGCCATGATTTTGTCGTCTATGCGGTTTTTGGAATAGTCGGCATAAATGCCGCCGACTTCCAGCCAATAGCGTTCGGCACGGGCGGGGTCTTGGGCGAACTGGTCGCGCATTTGTATGTTTTTGGTGTTTTCGTAATCCTGCTGCAAGGCCTGCCATGCGGGTAGGTCGGTGGGGTGTGTCATGGTGTTTTCCTTATTTGTATATGGCTGATAGAAAAGGGGGGAGGAGAGGCTTTTTTTGGGGGGGGCGACCAAAATAATCTTTTCAGGCTGCCTGCTGAAACGCGTGGGCAGCGAGTGCCCACCCTACCCAACTGCGTATGTCTGCAAATACAAAAAACGCATTCCTTCGGCAGAATGCTGTTTCGGATACAGCAGCCAAGGCAGGAGACCGCGGCTTTATGCAACCTTGGTACAACGCGCAGGCAGCAAGTGCCCACCCTACTCTGCCCCGCCTGTTGGAAGATTTTCAGGCTGCCTGCTCCAGAGAAACGGTAGCGTTGCGCACAGAAGGGCAGCCTGAAACGGTTATTGCGCGTCTTCTTCTTGTTCCACGCGGTGGCTGCGCACGCTGAGCTTGCCTTTTTCCAGTTGCAGGCTGGCGGTTTCGCCCAGGCGTAGCGCAAGGCCGATGGCGAGGATGTCCACCACTGCAAGCTGCAACAGTCGCGACACCATCGGTGTGTAGAGGTTGGCATCTTCCTGCACGGCGGTTGCCAATACGCAGTCGGCAATGTGGGCGAGCGGGCTGTCGGGATGGGTGATGGCGATAAGGCGCGCGCCGTTTTTCTTGGCGATGCCCGCCGCATCCAGAATTTCTATGGACGAACCCGAATTGGACACGGCAACCAGCACGTCCTGCGGGGCAAGCACGGCGGCGGCCATCAGTTGGATGTGTGCATCGGAATAGGCCACGGCGGAAATGCCGAAGCGGAAAAACTTGTGCTGCGCGTCCTGCGCCACGATGCCCGAATTGCCCACGCCGTAAAATTCTATGCGCCGCGCCGATGCCAGCCATGAAACGGCGTTTTCCAGTTCGCTTTCTTTCAGGCTGCGTCTTGCGCCCAACAGGGAGGCGGCGGTGTTGCCCAGCACTTTTTCCATCACGTTGCCCATGTCGTCGTCGGTGTTCAGTTCGGCGTGGACGTATGGCAGGCCCGACTGGCTGATGCTGGCGGAGAGCGCGAGCTTGAATTCCGGCAGGCCTTTGTAGCCCAGCGTTCGGCAGAAGCGGATGACGGTGGGCTGCGACACGCCCGCCCGCAGGGCGATTTCCGCCACGGCGGCGTGGACGAACCATTTGGGCTCGGCAAGGGCGGCTTCGGCAACTTTGCGCTCGGCGGCAGACAGGCTGTCTAACTGTTCGCTGATTTTGCTTAACATGTTTTTCTCCTGCAAACGGGGGATGGGCGGCGGTTTCCGGCGGAAACCTTTGCGAAATTCCGGATGGGGCACGGTTCAAAGCGGCAGTGCCGCAGAGGGTGCGGATATGTTGGGATATTCGGGAAGCGCGGCGCGAAGAAATGTGCCGAAGACGGGGTTTTGCAAAGGTTTCAGGCTGCCTTGGCGGAACGCGTTCTTTGGAACAGCATCAGTGCCGAGAGTGTGCGCGCATCGCCGAAAGCGGCATCGTCTATCAGCTCGTCCAAGCGCGAAAGCGGCACGCGCACGGGGATAAGCGGCTCGGGTTCGTCGCCCTGCCGTACGGACGGCAGCAGCCCTTCCGCCACGAAAACGTGCATCGGGCCATACATATGGCTGGGCGAGGAATACAGCACCCGCAGCGGCGAAAGTGCGGCGGCGGTGTAGCCGATTTCTTCCTGCAATTCGCGCAGGGCGGCCTGTTCGGGGGTTTCGCCCCCGTCTATCAGGCCTTTGACGCAGGTGAGTTCGTAGCGTTCCGTGCCGACTGCGTATTCCCGTATCATCACCAGCGCGCCGTCCTGCACGGGCAGCACCATCACGGCGGGGCGGCGTGCGGGGGCAAGCCGCTCATAGGTACGCTCGCAGCCGTTGGCAAAGCGCAAATCCACCGACTGCACTTCAAAGATTGCGGTTTTGGCGGCGGTGCGGACGGCGAGGATTTCGGGTTTTTGGCGGTCGGTATCCAGCCAGCTCATCGGTTTCTCCCTGTGTGTTGTGTTTTCAGGCTGCCTGAACGTTCAGGTGCGGCGGCGGGCAAATTCGTCCAGCAGTGCCTGCGCGTAACGCTGCGACAGCCCGAAACGGCGGCGCACGGCTTGGGTATCGCGGATGCGGTCGCCCGACAGGCTGCGCGAGAGCCATTCGTATGTGTTCGGGTTGCTGCGCACGCTCTCATAAAGATAACGCGCCGCCGAGATGCTGCCGTTTCCGCGCTGCCACATCAGCCATGCTGCACCGACAGCGGCAAACAGGATGACGAATTTCCACATGGCGCACTCCTTTCAGGCTGCCTTATCGCTTCGGTTACATTGCGCTACAAATTTTAACGCAAATCGGCAATAGTGTAAAAATGTTTCAGGCTGCCTGAAAAAGCGATACGGGTGCTTACTGCCTACGCGGCTTCATAAAACATTGGGGCAACGCGTGGGCAGCAAGTGCCCACCCTACTCTGCCCGACGGTTGGGAGGTTTTCAGGCTGCCTGCGCTCGGGGGAACGGTAGGGGATGGACTCTTGTTGCCCGCGCAACCTTATGCAACTTGGGACAACGCGTGGGCAGCGAGTGCCCACCCTACTCTGCCGATCGGTTGGAAGGTTTTCAGGCTACCTGCGCTCAAAGGGAATGGTAGGGTGGGCACTCGTTGCCCACGCGTTGCGCACAGAAAGGCAGCCTGAAACCGGAAATTCCCGTTTTCAGGCTGCCTTTACGTTTGCCGTGCTACTGCGCCAGATGTCCGTCCAACGCAACCGCCGCGCCTGCGATGCCGGGGAAAGGTAACGCGTGGGCAACGAGTGCCCACCCTACTCTGCCCGATGGTTGGAAAATTTTCAGGCTGCCTGCGCTCAAAGGGGATGGTAGGGTGGGCACTCGTTGCCCACGCGTTGCGTACAGAAAGGCAGCCTGAAACCGGAAATTCCCGTTTTCAGGCTGCCTTTGCGTTTGCCGTGCTACTGCGCCAAATGTCCGTCCAGCGCAACCGCCGCGCCTGCAATACCGGGGAAGCGGCTCTGCACCACATACACGGGAATAGCGGCCAGATATGCGTCGAACCGCCCCTTGCTTTCAAAGCGGCTGCGGAAGGGCGAGGTTTTGAAGTATTCGATAAAGCGCGGGATGATGCCGCCGCACAGGTACACGCCGCCGCGTGCGCCCAGCGTGAGCGCAAGATTGGCGGCCACCGTGCCGAGCATGGCGCAGAAGATGTCCAGCGTCAGGCGGCAGAGCGGGGAGGTGCCGTCCAGCGCGCGCTCGCTGATGGCAACGGGCGTGAGCTTTTCAGGCTGCCTGCCTTCGCGCACGGCAAGGGCTTCGTATATCAGCACCAGCCCTGCGCCGCTCAAAAAGCGTTCGGCGGAAACGTGGCCGTAGCGTTGTTTGGCAAACTGCCACACGGCGGCTTCGGTGTCGTCAAACGGGGGGAAGCTGGTGTGTCCGCCCTCCCCCGCCAGCGGAATATACGAACCGTCGGGCGCAGGTATCAGCCCGCTCACGCCCAATCCCGTGCCCGGTCCGATAACGGCTTTGGGCATGGCGGGAACAGGCTCCGTGCCGCCAATCTGCACCAAATCTTCGGGCGCGGCGCGGGTAATGGCCAAGGCCTGCGCGGTGAAGTCGTTGAGCAGCAGCAGCGTGTCCAGCCGCAGAGCCTGACGCGTGGTCTCAATGGAAAACGCCCAATGGTGGTTGGTCATCTGCACCCAGTCGCCCACAATCGGGTTGGCAATGGCGATGGCGGCATGGCGCACGGCGGGGCTGCCGGCACGGCGCAGGTATTCCTTGGCGGCATCGGCCACGGTGTCGTAGTCGGCGCAGGGCAGCACTTCTATATGCGCAAACTGCTGCGGCGCGGTTTCCAGCGCAAAACGGGCATTGGTGCCGCCGATGTCGGCAATCAGACGGGGATGGCTATGGGCAATAGAGGACATGGATGTTCGCTTTCGGACTGTTCAGAACATGGCTGATTGGGTACTGCGGCTGCACGCCTTTTTCGGCACGGCGAAACACGGCGAGCTTCTCCCCGCCCGCAATCGCCAGATAAAGCTGCGGCACACGCAAAATGGCGGCCAGCGTCATGCTGATGCGCCCATGCGGCGCGGCTGGCGGCGACACATACACCAGCGGCTGCGGATTGTCGGCGCGCACGGCTTCGGCAAACTGCGGCGCGGCAGGGAAGATACTGGCGGTATGCCCGTCCGCGCCCATGCCCAGCACCAGCACGTCGGGCGGCAGAAAACGTTCGGCGGCGGACGCGGCGGCGGCTTGGCCGTTGTTCAGGCTGCCTTCATCCGCACCGTCTGCCACCATCGGCACGAAAACGGCAGAAGCGGCACGGTTTTGCAGCAGGTGGCGGCGCACCAGCGCGGCGTTGCTGTCGGCATGGCCGTTCGGAACAAGCCGCTCGTCCGCCAGCACGATGCCGACACGCGGCCAATCCAAGTCCGCACGGCTCAGGGCGTGGAAAAACGGCACGGGCGATTTGCCGCCCGACACGGCAAGCACGGCACGCGGTTTTCGGTCAAGCACGGTGCGCAAATCGTCCGCCACGCAGCGCGCCAGATAATCGGCAGCGGCATCGGCGGCAGGCAGTTCGGTAAAACGTAGGGGCATGGCATTCCTTTCTCTTTCTCTTTACGGTTAGTTGGAATTTTTAACCGACGATATAACGCGGGATAACGCGGGTTCGGGATAAGGCGGAAAACGGTTTATATGCAGCACACACGGGAACGGACATCACAACGCCGGTTTCCGCAGGGCAGAACACCCGTTGCCCGCACACATTTAGGCTGCCTTGGAACAACGCGTGGGCAACGAGTGCCCACCCTACTTTGCCCCGCTGTTAGGAAGCTTTCAGGCTGCCTGAAAACCATTTGGCGCAATAGTCCGCACTCTCAATTTTCCTTCCAAACGAAGGAATGGTAGGGTGGGCACTTGCTGCCCACGCGTTCCCCAATCCGAAGGCAGCCTGAAAGCGCACAAACATAAACTCCACCCTGTGGAAATTCCTATTTTCAGGCTGCCCTATTCCGCCGTCTCTTCCTGCCTCATCCGCCTGTTTCTGCGCCGCACCAGTGCCACCCAAATGGCAAACCACGTCGGCAGCAGCGTCCAAAACACCAGATAAATCAGCACGCGCGCCAAGCCGCCGTTGGCATACTGGGCAACGGAAAACAGCAGGGTAACGAAAACATAACCGATTAAAACAATATGCACGGCATCCCTTTCAGGCTGCCCGAAAGCGCACTCATTCGGCCACACCGTCCGATTGCGCTTCCAGTTCTTTAATTTTTCTATACATTTCGTTCAAGCGTTTGAGCAGAACGGCGTTTTTTGTCCATTCTTTGTAGGGCTGCATGGGATAAATGCCCGCATAGTGCGTACCGCTTTCCCTGATGCTGTGCGTTACCGACGTGCCGCCGCCGATGGTGGTTTTGTCGGCAATCTCAATATGCCCGACCGTGCCGACACCGCCGCCGATGACGCAATAGCTGCCGATGCTGACGCTGCCTGAAACGCCGGTGCAGGAGGCAATGACGGTGTGTTCGCCGATGCGGCAGTTGTGGGCAATCTGGATTTGGTTGTCCAGCTTGCTGCCCCGTCCGATTGCGGTGTCGCTCATTGCGCCGCGGTCTACGGTGGTGTTTGCGCCGATTTCCACATCGTCGCCCAGCGACACGCCGCCCGTCTGCGGGATTTTCAGCCAGCCGCCGCCGTCAAACGCCAGCCCGAAGCCGTCCGCACCGATGACGCAGCCTGAATGCAGTTCCACACGGTTGCCCAGCGTGCAGCCGTGGTACACGGTTACATTGGGATGCAGCACCACATCGTCGCCGAGCGTACAGTCGCGCTCCACCACGGCATTGGCCAAAATGCGGCAGCGTTCGCCCAAAACCGTATTCTCGCCGATATAAACATGCGCACCGATTTCGCAGCTTGCGGGAACGCGGGCCGACGGCTCAATAACGGCACTCGGATGCACGCCGGCACGGGCGGCATCGGCAGGATGGAACAGCCGCGCGGTTTTGGCGAAATAAAGATACGGGTCGGCGGCAACAATCAGGCTGCGCCCCGGAAAATGCTCCGCCATATCCGGCGAAACAATAACGGCGGATGCCGCACTCCGCTCGGCCTCGCTGCGGTATTTCGGGTTGGCAAGAAAGGTGATTTCCCCCGCTTGGGCGCGGGCGGCAGGCGCAACGGCACGAATGGCGGCATCTTCTCCGATGAGTTCGCCGCCAAGTTCGGCAACGATTTGGGACAGGGTAAACATGGCTTTTCCTTGTGTATATGGCTGAGATATAGTCGATTAAAATGGCAATGATACGGCGTTGGCTCGCCTTGACGTACTACCTGTACGCCTTGCGGCTCGCCGCCTTGTCTCATTTTTATTTTAATCGACTATAATTATTCAGGCGGCCGGCATCCGTAAAACGGATACGCAACGCGTGGGCATGGATGTCCGCCCATCATCCGTTTTCACACTCGCCGGAAATGCTTTCAGGCTGCCTGAAACCTTGCGGCTTTTCAGGCAGCCTGAAAACGGAGAATGCTATCTGGCTTCGTCCAGCAGTTTGATGACGCGGTCAGTGATGTCGTACCGCCCGGTAACGTACACCGCCTCCTGAACAATCAAATCATATTTCTCTTTCTCCGCGATGCCTCGGATGATGTCGTTTGCGCTCTGCTGTAAGGCGGCAAACTCTTCATTGCGGCGCAGGTTGTATTCTTCGGCAAGCTGCGCGGCGGCAAGGCGGTAGCGGCGGGCGGTTTCCGCGAGCCGCGCCTCGGCCTGCTTACGCTTGGCGGAGGCGGACTTGTCCGATGCAATCTGCCGCTGCAAGCGGACGGCTTCCTGCTGCATGGCGGCAAGTTTCTGCTGCTGCGGGGCAAATTCCTGCTGCAAAGCCGCTTCTATACGTCTGGCAGCCTGCGTTTCGGTATAGACACGCTCAGGATTCACATAACCGAACTTCTGCCCCGCCGCCTGCACGGGCAGTGCGGCAAGGCAGCCTGAAACGAGTGCCGCAACGGCGGCGGTGCGTATGGCCGGAATATTCATGGCATTTCTCCTGTTTGCATTTCAGACACAGAAACACACCCGCAGATGCCGTTTTCAGGCTGCCTGCGGGCGGTGCACCCGTCAGAATACCGTACCCAACTGGAATTGGAAGCGTTGGATTTGGTCGGTGTCTTTTTTCTTCAAAGGAACGGCGTAACTCAGCTTGATGGGGCCGATGGGCGAAATCCATGTCAGTGCCGCACCGCTGGAATAGCGCAGTTCGTTTTTGAAGGTGGATTTGTGGTTGCTCTTATAGAAACCGTTGCTGCCGTGCGGGTTGCTGCGGCTGTATGCGCCGGGGTTATAGGTATTTCCGTCCCACACGCTGCCCGCATCGGCAAACAAACTCAGGCGGACGGTTTTGCTGTCTTTCAGCCCTGGGAAGGGGAACAGCAGTTCGGCGTTCACGTTGGCAGCAAATTTGCCGCCGTATGCCTCGGTATCCAGCGAGCCGTCATAAGGGTCGGTGTCGTATACCTTCGGACCCAGCGTACCGGTGTCGTAGCCGCGAACCGAACCCAAGCCGCCCCCCGTCTGCGCATACATGAACGGTACTTCTTTGGTTTTGCCATAGCTGCCGCTGTATCCCACCTGCCCGTTGAGCATCAGGGTGAGCTGGCGCGTGAGCGGAAAATACCACGTCTGCTGGTGCCCCATCTGGTAATACTGCAAGCCGCTGCCGGGCAGACCGATTTCGCCGGTAACGTTGGCCTGATAGCCCTTGGTCGGCCAGTAGCTGTCGTCCGTGGTGTTGCGATACCAGCTTAGCAGGCCTTTATAAATCATGTTGTTGCGACCGTTTTCGTCCACATAGCGCAGGTAGCGGTAAGGCGGGTTGCGCAGCAGGGTAACGCCCATGCGTTCCACACCCAAGCCCACGTTCACGCGGTCGTATTCGGTAACCGGAATGCCCATGGTCGCCGTGCCGCCATAGCGAGTCATGCGGTAATTGCGGCGGGTGCTGGCGGTGGTGGACTTGGAGGGGTCGTAGCGCGAGCCGAACAGGCTGTATGTCATGCTTACGCCGTCGGCGGTGAAATAGGGGTCGGTAAACGACAGGTTGGCAGACTGCGTAACCTTGCTGCGCGATAAACCGAACGAAGCGGATTTGCCCGTGCCGAACAGGTTATCCTGCGCCACGCTGCCCGACAGTATCAGCCCGTCGTCCTGCGACCAGCCTGCGGAAGCGTTCAGGCTGCCTGTCGCACGTTCTTTCACGGTAACGGACACATCCATCTGCTGTTCGTTTTCGGGCACGGCCGCCGTGGTCATCTGCACGTCTTCAAAATAGCCGAGCTGGCGCAGGCGCTCCGCAGAACGGTTGAGCTTGGACTGGTCATAGGCCGCGCCTTCCATTTGGCGCATTTCGCGGCGCACGACTTCGTCGCGGGTTTTGTTGTTGCCGCTGATGGTAATCTGGCGCACGGCCACTCGGCTGCCCGGATTGAGCTGCACGGCAATGTCTACATAATGCCGTCCGTTTTCTTCGCGGCGGCTAGCCTCACTGGTTACCTCGGCGTGGGCATAACCGGCGGATTGCAAATCCAGCTTGATTTTCGCCAGTGCGTCTTGCAGCGTTTCCATATTGCTCAACCGCCCCGGTTTGATTTTTGCCAGTGCCTTTTCAAGTTGTGCCATCGGCACTTCTTTGGAATCGCCCTCTATGCGCGTGTTGCCCCAATAGAATTTTTCGCCTTCGTGCACGCGGATGGTTACGCTCTCGCGGGTCTTGTCTTCGTTCAACTGGCGTTCCACATCGTCAAAATCCACTTTGAAGTCAAAATAGCCTTTGCGGTGATAAAACGATTCTAAACGGGCTTTATCTTGCTTGAATTTGTCCCACGAAAACACGTTGCTTTTGGTTGCCCACGAAAACAACGTGCCGTCCGTCAGCCCGATAACGCGGCTGAGACGGAAGTCGGAGAAATGCTCGTTGCCTTCAAATTTCAGGTTTTTTACGCGCGTGGTTTTGCCCTCTTCCACATTGATGGTTATGGCCACGCGGTTTTGCGAAAGCTGCTGCACTTCCGGCGTGATTTTCACGTTGTTCTTGCCCTGCTCCTTATAGGCGGCATCCAAAGCGCGCAGGGCGCGGATTAGGGCTTCCTGACTGAAAAAGTCGCCTTTCGCCAAGCCGGATGCGGCAATGGTCTGTGCGGTGCGGTCGGCGGCATCGCGATCAAAATCCGCCTGCTTTTCGTCATAGGACTGCGTGCCGTCCTGCCGCGCCGCCACAAGGTCGGCATCGCTGGCAGTGCCGGTGCCGCGCATATCGGTCATCTGTTTGACGATGGCTTCGTTGGGCAGCACTTTCGTGCCTTTTACGGTCAGGTCGCTGATGATGGGGCGTTCGCGCACGGTGATGATGAGCATGTCGCCGTTTTGTTCCAGCATGGCGTTTTCATAAAAACCGCTGGCATACAGGCTGCGCAGGATATTGTCGCCCACCGCATCGGTAAACATGTCGCCCTCTTTGACGGGCAGCAGCGAACGCACGGTGGCTTCAGAAGTGTGCTGTTCGCCTTCAATGCGGAAATCTTTGATTCGGAAATCGGCGGCCCATGTCGGCGCAGCGAGCCCTGCGGCTATCAGGATTGCGGTTATTTTTTTCAATTTCATCGTGTTATCCAAACAAGCGGGTTATATCGTTGAAGAATGCGAGCACCATCATGGCGAGCATGGCGGCAATACCGAAGCGCAGCCCCCAATCCTGCACGCGGCGGCTGAGCGGGCGGCGGAACAGCAGCTCTATGGTATAGAACAGCAGGTGGCCGCCGTCCAAAACGGGGATGGGCAGCAAGTTCATCACGCCGAGACTGACGCTGACCAGCGCAAGGAATTCCACATAGGGCTGCCAGCCGATTTGTGCGGTTTTGCCGGCAACTTCGGCGATGGTGATGGGGCCGGATATGTGGTTGAGCGAGGCGTTGCCTGTAACCAGTTTGCCGAAGAAGGAGAACGTGAGCGTGGTGTATTGTGCGGTTTTCTGCCAGCCCAGCCGCAACGATTCGGCAAAATCGGGGTTGTAATGATGGCGGATTTTCTTGTCCCATGCTTCGTCGGCAGCGGGACGCACACCCAACTGTCCGATGGTTTTGCCCTCTGCCAGCTTATGCGGCACGGGGATAACGGCGGCGGTGTATTCCTTGCCGTTGCGGATATAGCCGATTTTCAGGCTGCGTCCGGGGTTCTCGGCGATGATTTTGCTCCAATCGCGCCATGCGGGCGTGGAGATATTGTTGATGGAGACGATTTTGTCGCCTTTTTGCAGCCCTGCCTCTGCGGCGGGTGTGTCGGCAACGACTTCACCGATTTTGTCGGAAACTTTGAAGGGCTGCATGCCCAGCCCGGTTTGGCGTTTGGCAACGGCTCGGGCTTCCGGTGTGCCGGCGGCATTGATGGTTCGGGTTTCAGGCTGCCCTTGGGCGTTTTCCACGTCCACGGTAATGATGCCTGCTTCCAAATCTAGAACGATTTCGGTTTGTGCGTCTGCAAAATTGGTAACGGGGCGGCCGTTTACGCGCAGGATTTTGTCGCCTGCCTGAAAGCCTGCGGCGGCGGCAATGGAAGGGGTTTCCACTTCGCCGACATAGGGACGCAGCTGCGTTACGCCGCCGATGCTGAAACTGATGCAGTATAAAACCGCCGCCAAGGCAAGATTGGTGAGCGGTCCTGCGGCGACCACGGCAATGCGTTTGAGCGGCGGCTGTTTGTCAAAGGCATAGGGCAGGTCTTCGGGGGAGACGTCGCCTTCGCGGGTGTCCACCATTTTCACGTAACCGCCCAAGGGCAGCGGGGCGAGGCACCATTCTATGTTGCGCCAGCGTTTGGTGTAGAACGGTTTGCCGATGCCGACCGAGAAACGCAGCACTTTAATGCCGCACCAG
The DNA here is from genome assembly GCA_963520685.1 of uncultured Kingella sp. Taxonomy (GTDB): domain Bacteria; phylum Pseudomonadota; class Gammaproteobacteria; order Burkholderiales; family Neisseriaceae; genus Kingella_B. The sequence continues at coordinate 22,748 of CAUQSD010000020.1, forward strand.
CGGGCAACCAACAGATGCCCCAACTCGTGCAGGCTGACCAGCAGGAGGATGGCGGCGACAAAGGCGAAGAAAGTTTGCAGAAGCGCGATTGAAGACAAAGCGGGATGCTCCGTTTTTGAAACCGTCTGTTGAAAGGCGGCAAGCATAGCAGTTTTGTGCTGTTTTGTATATTTTTCAGGCATCGGCGGTGTTTTCAGCCTGCCTTCTATATAATCCGCGCCCTGCTTTCCAACGCTTTCAGGCAGCCTGAAACCGGGCTGCGCAAATATAGTGGATTAAAATGGCAATGATACGGCGTTGGCTCGCCTTGACGTACCACCTGTACGCCTTGCGGCTCGCCGCCTTGTCTCATTTTTATTTTAATCCACTACAATCAGGAATCTCAGATATGAAAACCCTCCGCCCCAAAGGCAGCCTGAAATGAATGCGCCGCGCGCCATCCGCATCCTCGGTATAGACCCGGGCAGCCGCACCACGGGCTTCGGCATCATCGATTTGGTCGGCCGCGAATCCGTGTATGTTGCATCAGGCTGCATCAAAACGATTAAAAACGACGAACTGGCGGGACGCATCGGCATCATTGTCCAGCACATCGGCGAGATTATCGATGCCTACCGCCCAAACCATGCGGCGGTGGAACAGGTTTTCGTGAACGCCAATCCTGCCTCCACGCTGATGCTCGGACAGGCGCGTGGCGCGGCGGTGGCGGCTTTGGTGCTGCGTGCGCTGCCCGTTTACGAATACACCGCGCTGCAAGTGAAGCAGGCGGTGGTCGGGCGCGGCAAAGCGGCAAAGGAACAGGTGCAGCACATGGTGGTGCAGATGCTGAAACTTTCGGGCACGCCGCAGGCGGATGCGGCGGACGGGCTGGCAGTCGCACTCACCCATGCGCTGCGCTTTCAGGGCTTGGCGGGGCGGCTGGGTGCATCAGGCATCAAAGGCGGACGGCTGCAAGATTAGGGGCAGCCTGAAACCGCCTTTACCGCATAAAAACAGCCTGCACTTCGGATTTGGAAGGTGCAGGCTGTTTTATTACTGTTTCATCAGGCAAATTTCTCCAAATGCGCCAGCAAATCCTGCGCCGACTGCTCCGCCCGCGCCGTCATTTCGGCACGGTTTGCCTGTATCTCTTCTTCCGTGAAAAATTCCAGCGCGTGGAACGTGAACGGCGGCAGATATTCCGCGCCGATATAGTTGGCAATGATTTCAAACGGAACCAGCGTTTCGGCTAGCGTGTGGCGGGTTTTGCCCGTATGCAAATAATCTTGCGGCGGCGTGCCGTGCGATACGGCCAAACCCAGTTTGCGGCCTTGGAACGCGGTGGCAGACGAACCGAACGCCCAGCCATGCGTGAATACGCTGTCAAACCACTGTTTCAGCAGCGGCGGGCAGGAAAACCAATACACGGGAAACTGCAAAATCACGCTGCCGTGCGCTTCAATCAAGGCCTGCTCAGCTGCTACGTTGATTTTGCCGTCGGGATAGGCGGCATAAAGTTCGTGTACGGTGTAGCGGCTGTCCTGCGCGGCAAGGGCGCATGCCCAAGTGCGGTTCACGGTGGAGCGGTCAATATCGGGATGGGCGACGATGACAAGGGTCTTTTTCATATGAATACCTTTAAATTTACATATCTAATTTTATAGATATATTGGGTTAAAAAAACGGTTCACGGCAGGAAGTTGCCGTGTAAATAAGCCGAAAATTCCGCCATGGTTTCAGGCCGGTAGAAGCAATACGTCCATTTTCCGGCACGCTCGGTACGAATCAGCCCCGCGTCTTTCAACACGGTCAGATAGGTGGAGACAACGGATTGCGTCAGCCCCGTTTTTTCCACGATGGCATTCACGCACACACCGCCCGCCACGCCCGTTTCTTCGGCGGTGGAGAGGCGTTCGGCGGCGAAATGCTGCTCTGGCGTTTTCAGCCACAGCAGGATTTGCAGGCGGTGCTCGTTGGAAAGTGCTTTGAAAATGGCGTTTGCGTTCATGGGAGCGGATTATACAGATATATTTGGATTTTTAAATATGTTTACAGGAGACAGAAATAACATGGATTCGGGATAACGCTGAAACCGCAGAACAATTATGGCCGGCACGCACATTGCCGTTTTCCGCAGGGGCGGGCACTTGCTGTCTTCGTGTTCCGCACTTCAAGGCAGCCTGAAACAAAACTGTGCGGACAGCCAGTGCCGGCCCTGCCGAATTTGCACCGTTTGCCAGACTCGGTACATCGCCGTTTTCCCCCACTCCAAAACCGCGTAAAATCCGCTCCCGATTTCCCCAAAACCCGTTCAGGCAGCCTGAAACCGCTTTCAGGCTGCCTGAACACATAAGAGACACCACACCATGATTTACCCCAAAACCTACGACGTCATCGTCGTCGGCGGCGGCCACGCAGGTACGGAAGCCGCACTCGCCGCCGCGCGCATGGGCGCGCAGACGCTTTTGCTCACACACAACATCGAAACGCTCGGACAAATGTCGTGCAACCCCTCCATCGGCGGCATCGGCAAAGGCCATTTAGTACGCGAACTCGACGCGCTCGGCGGTGCGATGGCATTGGCAACCGACAAATCCGGCATCCAGTTCCGCCGTTTGAACGCCAGCAAAGGTGCGGCGGTTCGTGCCACGCGCGCGCAGGCGGACCGCATCCTGTATAAAGCCGCCATCCGCGAAATGCTGGAAAACCAAGAAAACCTCGACCTCTTCCAGCAGTCGGTTGACGACGTAACGCTCGACGGCGACCGCATTTCAGGCGTAATCACCGCGATGGGCGTGGAATTTAAAGCCCGCGCCGTCGTGCTGACCGCAGGCACGTTTTTGTCCGGCAAAATCCACATCGGTTTGGAAAACTACGAAGGCGGCCGCGCCGGCGACCCCGCCGCCAAATCGCTGGGCGGACGTTTGCGCGAATTGAACCTGCCGCAAGGCCGTCTGAAAACCGGCACGCCGCCGCGCATCGACGGGCGCACGATTGATTTCTCCCAGCTCACCGAACAGCCCGGCGACACCCCCGTGCCCGTCTTTTCCGTGCGCGGCAACGCCGAAATGCACCCGCGCCAAGTGTCCTGCTGGATTACGCATACCAATTTGAAAACACACGACATTATCCGCTCAGGCTTCGACCGCAGCCCCATGTTCACCGGCAAAATCGAAGGCGTCGGCCCGCGCTACTGCCCGTCCATCGAAGACAAAATCAACCGCTTCGCCGACAAAGACAGCCACCAGATTTTCCTCGAACCCGAAGGCCTGACCACCAACGAATACTACCCCAACGGCATCTCCACCAGTCTGCCGTTCGACATCCAAATCGCGCTCGTGCGCAGTATGAAAGGCCTTGAAAACGCCCATATCCTGCGCCCCGGCTACGCCATCGAATACGACTACTTCGACCCGCGCAACCTTAAAGCCAGCCTCGAAACCAAAACCATCCAAGGCCTCTTCTTCGCCGGACAAATCAACGGCACCACCGGCTACGAAGAAGCCGCCGCACAAGGCCTGCTCGCAGGCGCGAACGCCGTGCAATACGTCCGCGAACAAGACCCGCTCCTGCTGCGCCGCGAACAAGCCTATCTCGGCGTATTGGTGGACGACCTCATCACCAAAGGCGTGAACGAACCCTACCGCATGTTCACCAGCCGCGCCGAATACCGCCTGCAACTCAGGGAAGACAACGCCGACATGCGCCTGACCGAAGACGGCTACAAAATCGGCTTGGTAGGTGAAGAACAATGGCGCATGTTCAACGAAAAACGCGAAGCCATCGAACGCGAAATCCAACGTTTGAAAACAACGTGGTACACGCCGCAAAAACTCGCCGAAGACGAACAAATCCGCGTGTTCGGACAAAAACTCAGCCGCGAAGCCAACCTGCACGACCTCCTGCGCCGCCCGAACCTCGACTACGCCGCACTGATGACGCTCGAAGGCGCAAGGTCGTCTGAAAACCTCTCCGCCGAAGTCATCGAACAAGTCGAAATCCAAGTCAAATACCAAGGCTATATCGACCGCCAAAACGAAGAAATCGACAGCCGCCGCGACATCGAAACCTTAAAGCTGCCCGACAACATCGATTACAGCAAAGTCAAAGGCTTATCCGCCGAAGTGCAGCAAAAGCTCAACCGGCACAAACCTGAAACCGTCGGACAAGCCAGCCGAATTTCCGGCGTAACCCCCGCGGCGGTGGCGTTGCTGATGGTGCATTTGAAGCGTGGGTTTAAAGGGGCGAAATAGGCTTGCACGCAGATAAGAAAAGGTCGTCTGAAACCGAAAATCAGGTTTCAGACGACCTTTTTTAATACCGACACATATTTATGTAGATTAAAATAGAACGCACCCCCTGCCGTCATTCCCGCGCAGCGTCGTAGGTCGGATTCTTGAATCCGACATCTTGGACGGCTGTGTCGGATACAAGTATCCGACCTACGACTTGCTTTTGGTATAAACGTGCAAGCAGAAAAATTTCCACAGACCAGATACTCTTATCCGACACAACCAATTGCACTAAAATGCCAGATTCAAGAATACAGCCTGGAGCAGTTTGTCGGAAAAGCAAAATCAAAGGTGCATGAAAATGAAACAACCCTACCAAATACACTCTGATTTTTTTAAGAAAATGATAGCTTCAGGCTGGTATGAAAATAGAGAAATTATTTTACATTCTCTACCTTCCCATCTGGAGGAATTGCCTGATGATGTCAAAAAATTCCTAAGAGAAATATGGTATTTAACCGTCAGCTATGATGCTTATTATCGGAGTAATGACCGTATTTTTCTGTCTACGGTATTGCATAGTTTTGGAGAAACCACCAATGCCTTGGTCGATTATTCGCTAGATGATGAGGATTTTAATTTTTATCAAAAATCTATTGGTAAAAGATTAAGAAATTTTGGTTTTGCAGATAATCGAGAAATTTTGATTGATGAATTGGGCAGGATTTATTTTATTCCCGACTCAGGAGATTTATATTATCTGGGAGGAAAATTCTATGAAGGATTATACAATTTAATATTTAGAACGGGAAAATCGTATATTGTAGGCGATGATGGCGAACTCTTTGTTGAATCAGAAGAAGGCATTTCGTCAGGAAATATAAATATTAGAGATACGGAATAAAAGTAAAGTAGGGTGGGCACTTGCTGCCCACGCGTTCCGCCCCGAAGGCAGCCTGAAACCACGCAGACATGAATGCCCACCCCGTATCTGCTTCTATCCGATACAGCCGTTATACGAAAATGGCAAATTCAAGAATCTGACCAACAATTGTTAATTGCATCATAAAAAAACGGCAAGGATAAAATATTTATGAATGGAAAAGAATTATTTGAATATGCCCAATTAACAAATAGTGAAGATTTATTAAAAACAAATGATGAATGCGATGAGCACTATCTAACCTATTTATGCCTATCTGCACAAAAAAATACCCGCCCGCCATCTATAAAATGGCAAAAATATTTGAGTTGGGCGAACAATTTGGCAAAATTACCATCACCCCCAACAAAACCATATCATTAAGATTATTAAAAATAGCAAGTTATCTAGGCGACAGGGAAGCAATGGCAGAAATGGCCGGGATATATTTCAAACAAGGCGATATAGAAACCGGCAGAAGATTATTACTCAATGCAGCCCATGCCTTATCGCCAAATGCCTTGTACGCTTTATCTGCTTGTTATCAAGACGGATTATATGGTTTTGAGAAAAATATTGATGAAGCAGAAAAATTTCTTCGGTTAGCAAATAAATTAGATTGCTAAATTGTAGCCAGATGAGTGGCTCTTGCTGCCCATGCGTTCCGCTCCGAAGGCAGCCTGAAAACCGCGTGGGCATAAATCCCCGCGCTGCCCTTCTGTCTGAAACAAAATACAGGCTGCTTTTTAAATGCCAAAGCGCCCCAAAAGCAGCCCGCACATCCACACACCATTTATTTCTCCAAAGGAGAACACCATGATTTTTGCCATTGCCGCCGCGCTTCTCACCGCCGTGCTGCTGTATATGTTGCTGTTTAAAGACTGGGACGACTTTCTTGAATCCGTGAAATTCTGGCTCATGCCCGACATTATCAGCATGTTTCGCGGGAAGTATTGGGAAGATGCGTGGGCGGAATTCAAATTCGTGCTGTGGCTAGGCATCAGCAGCGGAGTAGGCGCGTTGGTGTATAACAATTTCGGTTAGCCCGACACTGTGCAGCCTGCACATCGCCCCCCCCCCGCCCATCGGCGCAAGCGGACAGAAATCGGCGCAATGGCAGAAACGATATGGCTCCAATTCGGGCAAAAGCGAAAAACTGGCAGACCAAATGGTGCGTTATCAAAGCAGCAACTCCAGCGGCGTGTTCCGCTTGGCTTTTAATGATGGCGGTTGATTTGAACCACGCAGCGCGTAGTACGCAAAGACTTGAAAACGTTTGGCTCGAGACCTTTGGCAATGCGGCGTTTCAGGCAGCCTGAAACAAAAAAATCCGCTTGGACGCAAATCCAAGCGGCAAATGAGGTTGAATTATGGAAATGGTGCCGGAGAAGGGAATCGAACCCCCGACCTTCGCGTTACGAATGCGCTGCTCTACCGACTGAGCTACACCGGCACGAGGGCGCAATCATATACGCAAACGGCACGCCGAGCAATATTCGGGGCGGTTTTCAGGCTGCCTGAAACCTTTGCAAAACCTCAGACCGGGACACAGCTCAAAGCAATACTACCGCAAAAAAGAGGGGGATTTTGCAAAGGCCTCCGCCCCATGATGCCGCACAAAAAACCGCCGCAAAATACGGCGGTTTTCTGCGTTTGGCGGCATCAGTCAAACTTGTCTTCAAACTTGTCTTTGATGCGCTCCCAAAAGCTTTTCTGTCGCGGAGTCTGGCTGCGTTCTAAGCCCGTGGAGATGGTTTCAAACTCCGCCAAGAGTTCTTTCTGCCTCTCGGTCAGGTTTACGGGCGTTTCCACAACGATGTGGCAATATAGGTCGCCGACAAGGCTGCTGCGGACGGATTTCACACCTTTACCCTTCACGCGCATCCGCTTGCCGTTCTGTGTGCCGGCGGGGATGCTGAGTTTCACTTTGCCGTCCAACGTGGGAACTTCCACTTCGCCGCCGAGCGCGGCGGTGGTGATGCTGATGGGCAGTTCGCAATGCAGGTCGGTGGGGACTTCGGGGTCGCGCTGGAAGATTTTGTGCGCTTTCACGGAAACGTGGATATACAAATCACCCGGCGGCGCGCCGTGTATGCCGGGTTCGCCCTCGCCGGAAAGACGGATGCGCTGCCCGTCGTCTATGCCGGCGGGAATGTTCACTTCCACCGTTTTGGCGGCTTTGACGCGCCCTTCGCCGTGACATTGCGGGCAGGGGTCTTTGATTTCCTTGCCCGAACCGCCGCAGGCCGGGCAGGTCTGCTGGATTTGGAAGATGGCTTGGCGCACATGCACCACGCCCGAACCGTGGCAGGTGCGGCAGGTGGTGGCTTTGGTGCCTGCTTTTGCACCCGAACCGTGACACGTGCCGCATTCTTCGTAAGTCGGGATGGTGATTTGTTTCCTGATGCCTGTGGCGGCTTCTTCCAGTGTGATTTCTATGTTGTATTGCAGGTCTGCGCCTTGGTGGTTCTGCTGCCTGCCGCCGCCTGCCGCGCCGCCGAACATTTGGCTAAATATGTCGCTGAAATCAAAACCCTGCGCACCGCCGAATCCGCCAAAACCGCCTGCGCCGAATCCGCCCTGTTCAAAAGCGGCGTGTCCGTATTGGTCATAGGTGGCGCGCTTTTGCGCATCGGACAGGATTTCGTAAGCCTTTTGGACTTCTTTGAATTTTTCTTCGGCAGCGGCATCGCCCGGATTGCGGTCGGGATGGTATTTCATCGCCATTTTGCGATAGGCTTTTTTGATTTCGTCATCGCCTGCTGTGCGGGAAACGCCCAATGTGGCGTAGTAGTCTTGGTTGCTCATGTTGGTTTTTGTAAATAAGAGTTTGCGAACGGGCGCGATATGGGGGGCGTGTGCGGAAAAATCAATCTCTTAAATGCAATTTCAGGCAGCCTGAAAATCCATTAAACTGGCACGCAGTATCTCCCCCCTCTTCCCTTCCAACCGACTTTTTTACGAAAGGACTTCCATATGGCGCAAAACCAAACCAGCCGCCGCTACATCATGAGCCATCTCAACGGCTTTGCCGCAATCGCGGTTATTGCCGTTGCCGGACTTGCCCTGCTTGCCGCGGCGGTGTCGCTCTCGCCCGTGCTCTTGGGCATACTCGGCGCGCCGCTGCTTTACCTGCTCACGCGCTTTGCCGTTATCCAGCCCAACACTGCGCTGGTTTCCACCCTGTTCGGGCGTTATGCGGGCATCCTGCCGCATGCGGGGTTTTATTGGATTCCGCCGTTTTACAAAACCGTGTCCGTATCGCTCAAAACCGCCAACTATGTTACCGCCACGCTGAAAGTGAACGATTCTTCCGGCACGCCGATAGAAATCGCCGCCGCCATCGTGTACCACATTGAAAACCCCGCCGCTGCGGTGCTGGATGTGGAAAACGCACACAGCTTCCTGCAAGTGCAGAGTGAAAGCGCGCTGCGTACGCTGGCCACCCACCATCCCTATACCGCCGCCGCAGGCGCGGAAAGCTTGACGGGGCATTCGGAGCGGATTTTGGAGCAGTTCCGCCAAATGGTGCAGGAACGTGTGAACCCAGCCGGCATCAGCATAGACGAAGCACGCTTCACCCACCTTGCCTATGCCCCCGAAATCGCCCAAGCCATGCTGCGCAAACAGCAGGCAGAATCGGTTATCTTGGCGCGGCAGGCTTTGGTGCGCGGCGCAATCGGCATGGTGGAGGCCACGGTGAGGGAACTTTCGCGCAGGGAAATCGTTAATCTGAGCGACGCGGAAAAGGCAAAGCTGGTTACCAGCATGATGACCGTGCTGCTCAGCGAAGAAAACGCATCGCCCGTGCTAAGTGTGGGCAACGAATAACCCAACGGAATAACGGTTTCAGGCAGCCTGAAACCGTTATTTCATATGCAGCCTGTGCCGTCCAAAGGCAGCCTGAAAACGCAAACACGCTCCGCACAAACCGTGCAGAGCGTGTTTTCACGTATTGGGGCAGCCTGAAAGCCTGAAAACATCAATCCTGCCGCGCCTTCAAAAGCGCGATGATTTCCTGCAAAGCCGCCAGCTCCTTATCTTTCTGCGCAATGATTTCGTCTTTATGCCCCAGCATCAGGCGCAGCCTGTCCGCCTCCGCCGCCATTTCCTCCGCACCATAATATAGTCGATTAAAATAAAAATGAGACAAGGCGGCGAGCCGCAAGGCGTACAGGTAGTACGTCAAGGCGAGCCAACACCGTATCATTGCAATTTTAATCGACTATAATTATGGTTGTAAACCAAGCTGCCGTAATTGTTCGGCATCGTATTCTCGCCC
>CAUQSD010000021.1:0-31789 GCA_963520685.1 uncultured Kingella sp.
TAGCAAAGTGGTTATGCAGCGGATTGCAAATCCGTGGACGCCGGTTCGATTCCGACTCTCGCCTCCAAATTGCCCTTACGGCGGAGTGGCAGAGTGTTTATGCTGCGGGGGGTGCAACCCCCGTATAGGCCGGTTGAAATCCGTGCCTCCGCCTCCAAAATCCAAATATCCGGTTTCAAAATGCCCGAGTGGTGAAATTGGTAGACACAACGGACTTAAAATCCGTCGCCCCTAATACGGGCGTACCGGTTCGATTCCGGTCTCGGGCACCAGACGAGTTGCAAAGACCATTTTTCCAATGGTCTTTTTTTCATTTGGAAATCCGCCATGTCCTCCTGCACCATCCGTTCCGATTCCGTCAGACTCTCCTGCGGCAGTTATGAAGCCGAAATCCTGCCCTTCGGCGCGCTGCTGAACCGTTATGCGCTGCACCGCCGCAACGGAGAATGGCACAATGCCGTTGCCGCCTATGCTTCGCCGCAGGACGCGCGCTTGAACATCACCGAATTATTCCGCAGCGCGAAGCTCAGTCCGTTTGCCTGCCGCATTGCCGATTCGCGCTACACGTTTTCAGGCTGCCTGCACCGCCTCGGCAAATTCGCCATCGGCACATCCGCCATCCACGGGTTGTTGTTTGATGCGCCCTTCTCTGTGGAAGGCAGCCAAACGGATGCAGACGGCACGCAAGTTCTGCTGGCCTATGCCTATCACGGCGGCGAGGCCGGCTACCCTTTCCCCTACCGTATTCGGGTGTGCTACCGCCTGCATGGAGACGGGCGGCTGTCGTTGGAAACAACCGTGCAGAATACGGGCGATGCCGCCATGCCGCTGGTAGACGGTTGGCATCCTTATTTTGCGGCAGACGGCAATCCGGCAGACTGGACGCTGACCGTGCGCAGCGGTACGCGGTTGGCGTTTGATGACAATTTGCTGCCCACAGGCGAGCAGGTTGCCGACAGCCGTTTTTTGGGCGGCACGCGGCTGGCGGATACGGCATTAGACGACTGCTTTGTGCTGGACAACGATCTCAGGCTGCCTGCGGCAGTATTGCAGGGGGAACACATCCGCCTGAGCATCACGCCCGATGCTTCATACCCGTTTATGCAGGTTTACACGCCACCCGACCGCCGCAGCATCGCCTTGGAAAACCTAAGCGGCGCACCCGATGTCTTTAATAACGGCATCGGACTGGTTGTGCTGGAACCGCAGCAGGAATACCTGTTCCGCACGGTTTATCATGTGGAAGAAGTTTGACGGCTCTTGGCGGAAGGCAGCCTGAAACCGTGCAGGCAGACAGCCGGCCTATATAAAGACAGATTGCCCACACGTTTTCAGGCTGCCTTGGAACAACGCGTTGGCAGCAAGTGCCCACCTTACGGAAATCAGCGTTGTTCGTCTCAATTTTTAAATATGGCGGCATACCGGCCCGAAACCATAAAAAGGCAGCCTGAAAACGGGAACTCCTGTTTTCAGGCTGCCTTTGCCATATCACACAAGTCGTGTATTACTCAATGTTCTGAACCTGCTCACGCATCTGCTCAATCAGCACTTTCAATTCCACCGAAACCTGCGTGCATTCGTTGGCGATGGCTTTGCTACCCAGCGTGTTCGCCTCGCGGTTGAGTTCCTGCATCAGAAAATCCAGCCGTTTGCCGACCGGGCCGTTGTGTTCGGTTACGATGCGGCGCACTTCGGCAATGTGGGTATGCAAACGGTTGAATTCTTCGTCCACATCGGCCTTCTGCATAAACAGGGCAAATTCCTGTTTCAAGCGGTCTTCGTCTATGCTGGCAACGGCCTCCTGCAAGCGGCGGCGGCTGCGTGCCATGTGTTCCTGCAAAAGTTTGGGAAAGAGCTCTTCCAGCGCGCCGATAATCGCCTGCATCAAATCCAGCCGCTCCAAAATATGCGCCTGCAATTTTTCGCCCTCCCGCTCGCGCGAAGCCGCAAATTCGTCCAACGCCTGCGCCAGCAGCCCCAAAACGGCATCGTGCAGCGCATCGGCATCGGTTTGCGCACTCATGATAACGTTGGGGAATTTCAGAATATCGGCAATGGTGAGTTTGCCCAAACCGCTGTGTTTCTTGCGCCATTTTGCGTTCAGCTCCGCCAGCTCGCCCACCAGCTGCTGGTTAATGTGCAGGCTGCCCACTTCACCACCCGCGCCGAAAAGCTGGATGCGGCATTCTATCTTGCCGCGGGCGGCACGGCTGCCAACCAGTTCCCGCATCGCACCTTCCAGCACGCGCAAATCATCGGGGATTTTGAACTGCATATCCAAAAAACGGTGGTTCACCGAGCGCAGTTCCAATTCAATGCGTTTGCCCGCCGCTTCGCCCTGCGCGTTGGCGAAGCCCGTCATGCTGCGTATCGTCATGATTTTTCCTTTGTCAGCGTTGAAAAACAGCCGCATGGTAGCAGGGATTGGGGCAGCCTGAAAGGCACGCCTTGCGGGTCTCATTTTTATTTTAATCCGCTATATAATCCGCGCTTTCACCTCTTTCGGAAGAAAACATGTCCCACCTCCGCACCGGCCGGTCTGCCGATTCCCTACGCCCCGTCATCATTACCCCCGATTTCCTGCCGCACGCAGACGGTTCCGCCCTCATCTGCTGCGGTAACACCAAAGTCATTTGCACCGCCAGCATCAGCGAAGACGTTCCGCCTTTTCTGCGCGGCAGCGGACGCGGCTGGATTACCGCCGAATACGGCATGCTGCCCGCCTCCACCCAAACCCGTATGAAACGCGAAGCCGCAGCAGGCAAACAATCCGGCCGCACGCAGGAAATCCAACGGCTGATTGGACGAAGCCTGCGCGCAGCGGCAGATTTGGGCAAACTCGGCGAGCGGCAGATTCTAATCGACTGCGACGTGATACAGGCAGACGGCGGCACGCGCACCGCCTCCGTTACCGGCGCATTCGTTGCCCTGAAACGCGCCGTGCAGAAACTCTTGGATAACGGCACGCTATCCGAAAACCCAATAACCGGCAGCGTGGCGGCAGTGTCCGCAGGCATTGTCGGCGGCGTGCCGCTTTTAGATTTGGATTATCCCGAAGATTCGGGCTGCGACAGCGATGTGAACATCGTGATGCTGAATGCGGAAAAAATCATCGAAATCCAAGGCACGGCAGAAGGCGCGGCATTCGGCACGGACGAACTGATGCAGCTTATCGCCCTTGCCCAAAAAGGCATCCGTGAATTGTCCGACCTGCAAAAGGAGGCATTGCAGGCAGCCTGAAAAGAACAACCGTAACCGACACACATAAAAATTGATACGCGCAATGCCGGTTTATATAGGATAGACACTTACCGCACACGCGTTTTCAGGCTGCCTTGGAACAATAAAAGTCCCCCCCACCTACAAATGTATCAATAATGGATTCAAATAAGAATGAAACAAAGCGGCAAGCCGGCGCAATAACATTCTTATTTTCATTAGTCATCCCGTCATAACGGAAAGGAAGGCAAATGGCAAAAGAACCTCTGCAAACCATGCGTTTGGACAAATGGCTATGGGCAGCACGCTTTTTCAAAACACGCGGGCTGGCACAAAAACAGATAGAACTCAACCGGGTATCCGTAAACGGCGTAAAAGCCAAATCCGGCAAATACATCGGCATAGGCGATGTAATTGATTTAACGCTCAACTCCCTGCCCTACAAGCTCACCGTACTCGCGCTCAACGAACAACGCCGCCCCGCCCCCGAAGCCCGCACGCTCTATCAGGAAGATACCGCCGTTCAGGCCGCCCGCGAAGCACAGAAACTGCTGGATCAAGCCAGCCGCATCACCGCCGCCTATCCCGACGGCCGCCCCACCAAACGTGACCGCCGCCAATTGGACAAAATGAAGCGGGACAGTTGGTGATGCAGTACCCATACCGTTTTCAGGCAGCCTGAAACCATCCTATACGTGTAACGATACAATGTAGTGAGAAGCAGTAACAGTTTTTAATCATTTTGATGCAAAACCAATACGCCACTCATCAAAAAATGCTTTCAGGCAGCCTGAAAGCGTTTCGTTTTATCGTATTACTGTTTTACGGTATCCGGATACCAAAGGATACAAAATCAAAAATCCATGTCCAATTTCGGATGAGGTATTTGAGAAGCCATTGCTGAATTAATTAAAAAAATTTCAACTTTTTTAATCCTTTTTTCTGGAACCCAAAAGCTATGGCTTAACGGAACATAATTCCCATGCAAATCTTCAAGAAGTTTTTCCTGCCACTCTGCCAACCTAGGCTTATTTGGCTGGTTTTTCTGCTTTGATTGGGTTTGGATTAACTGTTTTTCGGTTGTTTGACTCATTTGAACCTCTCCATCAGAGTAACGAATAAGAAAAGAGATAAAAAATACGGATGATAACAGATACGAAACGTGCTTCATAACCCCAACTTTCTTAATTTCAACACTACGTTTTAAGAAAATGTATCACAGATAAACAATGAGATATACCAGCCATCATAGATTGCACATTTATAGCAAACTAAAACAAGAATGCTACTACATCAACCCGACTTACCACACTACCGCCGGCATACATAAAAGCTGTATGTGAACAATGCGATGCAATGTGGACATCCGTCTCACACTGTCTTTATATGCAAAATGCATGGCCAACAAGTACCTACTCCGCAAATATACAGTTTCGGGCTGATTAAACACTGATGCACAGATATTAAAAACTACATTTATGTGATAAACAGTTTCTATTCTGCTTTATTTACAAAGTTCCGTCAAAAAACCGTTTAATATTTTTAAACTTTTTTAGAAACAATGATATGTAGTTCCTATCCAACCTAAAATCCAAACGGCGTATATATTCCGCCTCACCTTGCCCAAAACATTTCAGGCTGCCTGTGTCGGTTTTCCGTTCAGGCAGCCTGAATGCTGTTTTTATTTAGTTTTTCTGCTGCTCGTTTATCATTTCGTGCAACGTTTTTTTGGCGGGTTTCATCGGTGCATGGTTTTGCGTCCAGCCAAGCTGCCACGGCGGGGTAAGCGCACGGAATTTGGTGGACACCCAACCCAAAGCCCGATATGCCTTAATGTTGCCGAACGAACCGGAAAACACACGCCATGCCATGCTCTCGCCCAAGGTGTGCGATGCGCCCTGCCCGCGTATCGGGTAGGCAACGGCTTCATCGGGGGCACGCTGGGCTTCTTCGCGCAGGCGTCCCATTTGTTCGGTAATCGGGATTTTTACGGGGCAGACTTCCACGCATGCGCCGCACATGGTACAGGCGGTGGGCAGGTCGCTGGTTTTGTCCAGCCCCAGCAGATGCGGCGACAGAATTTCACCGATGGGACCGGGATAGGTGGTGCCGTAGGCCGCGCCGCCGATGCGGGTGTACACAGGGCAGTGGTTCATGCACGCGCCGCAGCGGATACATTGCAGGGTGCGGCGCATCTGCTCTTCGCCGTATGCCTGGCTGCGGCCGTTGTCCAGCAGCACAAGGTGCATTTCCTGCGGGCCGTCCAGCTCGTCGGAACGGCGCGGACCGGTAATCATATTGAAATAAGTGGTGATGTTTTGGCCGATGGCACTGCGCGGCAGCAGGCTGTAAAGCGGAGGGATATCGGACAGTTTGGCCACCACTTTTTCAATGCCGGTGATGGCGATGTGCACGGGCGGCACGGTGGTGGACAGGCGGCCGTTGCCTTCATTTTCCACCAGGCACAGCGTGCCGGTTTCGGCCACGGCGAAGTTCACGCCGCTCAATCCGATATCGGCGGTGCGGTAAACATCGCGCAGGGCTTGGCGGGCGAAGCCGGTGAGCTTATCCACGTCGCCGGTTTCTTCCGTGCCGAGGTTTTGATGGAACAGTTCGCTCACCTGCTCTTTGGTTTTGTGGATGGCGGGCATGACGATGTGGGTGGGTTTTTCGCCTGCCATCTGCACGATGAATTCGCCCAAATCGCTTTCCACGGCGCGGATGTCGCGCTCTTGCAGATAATGGTTGAGCTCGATTTCTTCGCTCACCATGGATTTGCCTTTCACCATCAGGCTGCCTTTGTGCGTTTCAATGATGCCGTAGATGATTTGGCAGGCTTGTTCGGGGGTTTCTGCCCAATGTACGCGCACGCCGCGTTTGGTCAGGTTTTCTTCAAGCTGTTCCAGCAGCTCGGGCAGGCGGGCGAGCGAACGCTGGCGGATATGTTCGCACAGTGTCCGCAGCATTTGCAGTTCTTCTTCGTCAGACAGCACGGCTTTGCGCTTGGTCATCAGCATATCCATGGCGGTGCGCAGGCTTTTGCGCAGCGGTTTGTCTGCCAGTGCGTCTTTGCTGTTTTGCTTGAAGGTTTCGGGGCTGGGGTGGATTTTGATGACTGGCGCGCTCATGCGTTTTCCTCCAAGTCTTCGGGATTGATGTGCGGCGGCAGGATGGCGAGTACGGCCAAATCGCGGGGGCCGTGTGCGCCGTAGGCAAGCGTAAGCTGGATGTCGGCGGTTTTGGAGGGACCGGAAACCAGTATGATGTTGGTGGGCATGTTCTCGGCCAGCTTTTCGCCGTGCAGTGCGGCGTGGAAGGTGTCGTACATCTTGGCCGTGTCAAACAGGCAGAAATGCACGGGCGGAACGAGACTTTGGCTGCGCGGCTCTTCGGGGGAGGAAACCTGCATGATGGTACCGGTGTGGGCGATGCCGCACAGCGATGCGGTAAAGCCTGCGTCTATGTCGGCGAAAAATTCGTTTTTCCAGTTTTCAATCTTGTCGGTGAAGGCGCGCGGCTCTATGGAGGCAGCCTGAACGGCGGCGGCGGCGCGTTTGCCGTGGGCGGTGTTTTCGGGGACGAGCAGGTTGCGGATGCCTTTTTGTTTGGCCACTTCAACCAGTGTTTTTTCCCAGTCGTTTTCGCGCACCCAATAAATCTCGGTTTTCACGGCACGCATGGTTTTTGCCCAGTGTTTCAGGCGTTCGGTTTCGCTTTCCCAATGGGGCGACATTTCGGCGTAATAGTCGAAGGTTTGCGGCTCTGCCATCGGATAGGCGTTGGCTTGGCGCAGCTTGGCGAGGATGTTGTCGCGCGTGCTCATGCTTTCACCCCCGTGCGTTCGGCAAGGAAGGTGGCGATGTGTTTGGGACGCGGCATGGAAGGCTCGTCTTTTTCTATTTTGCCGCCGATGTTCATCATGCAGCCTGCGTCTGCGCTGACGATTTCCACCGCCTGCGTGTCTTTAAGGGCGGCGACTTTGTCGGTAACCATTGCACCGGAAATATCGGGGTGTTTGACGGAGAACGTGCCGCCGAAGCCGCAGCATTCGCTTTCGTGGTCGTGGACGATGCGTTCTACGTTTTTCAGGCTGTCTATCAGCTTCCAGCCCGACAGGTGCACGTTCATTTCGCGGCGGGCAGAGCAGGAGGTGTGTACGGCAACTTTGACGGGCTCGCCTTTATCTTCGGGCGTGTAGCCGATGTCCACCAGGAAATTGGTGAATTCCACCACGCGGGCGGCAAGTTCGTTGGCGCGCGCTTCGTATTCGCTGCCTTTGAACAGTGTGGGCCAGTGGTGCTTCATCATACCGCCGCACGAGCCGGAGGGCACGACGATGGGCCAGTTTTCGGGAAACAGTTCCAACTGGCTTTTTGCAACGTCAAAGGCTTCTTTGCGGTGTCCGGACGAGAAGGCAGGCTGCCCGCAGCAACTCTGTGCCATGGGGAAATGGGGTTTGATGCCCAGCTTGTTGAGAAGCGTCATTGCATCCATACCCGCTTCGGGCATGAACATATCAATGATGCACGTGCCAAAGAAATACACATCGCTTGGCGTGCGGTGTTTGTCGGTCGTGGTCATGGCTTGTGTTCTTTGTATTATTTGAAATAAATGCGGTTTCTGCCGCGCATGCACTTTATTGTAATGTTATGTAATGTGTCAAGATTTTTCTGTTAAGCAGGGTAAAAACCGTGCGGTCTGATTTCAGGCTGCCTGCGGCGCGCTTTTTCTGTTTGGCCGACAAAGCCCGCGGATATTCAGGCATCCGCGTTCTACTGTGGTAAGGCAGCCTGAAAAATATCCTGCGTAATACGTTAAAACGGCTTAACGTTTCCGCAAAAAAAGGCAGCCTGAAAACCGAAAAACCGTTTTCAGGCTGCCTTTGCAAAATTGGGACCTTTGCAAAATCCTCATCTTTGGCACATTTCTTCACCATGCGCTTCTCTAACAATATTATTCTGCACGTTTTACGATGCTATTGCTTTGAACCGTGCTCAATTCTGAGGTTTTGCAAAGGCCTCAAATTATGTAAACAACAAGATTGAAATGCGTTATCATCTTCTCGCCATCCCAGATGCGAAAGGAACAAACATGGCAGCAGAAAAAATCTCTCCTGAGAAAATCACCGCCCTTTCCGAAACCATGCTGATTCCGCTGTGGGCAAAAGCGGTGGAATACAGTCATCCCAATCCCATCCTGCGCGATGCCGAAGCCGTGCGCATGATGCAGATGATTGATTACGACTTTTCCAAATACGAAGGCGCGTTTGCCTCCCAACCGGGCTGCTGCGCCCGAGCCCGCGTGCTGGACGACATGGTTGGAGAATTTATCGCCAAACATCCCGATGCCGCGGTGGTGCAGATTGGCGCGGGACTGGATGCGCGGTACGAACGCTTGGGCAAGCCCGCCGTTACCGCGTGGTACGACTTGGATTTGCCCGAAGTTTTGGAAGTGCGCCGCCTGCTGCTGCCCGAAAACGGCAACCGCTATATTGCCGCCTCGCTGTTTGAAGAAAGCTGGATGGACACCGTTGCCGCACACGGCAAACCCGTGCTGTTGGTGATTGAAGGCGTGCTGATGTATTTCACACCAGACGATTTGCGCGGCTGGTTTGACACACTCAAACGCAAACTGCCGCAGGCACAGCTTGTGTTTGATGCCATCCCGCCCATCATGCAGAAGCAGTCAAAAAGGCACGACGCACTGAAAAACATGGACGCACCGCCCGAATTTAAATGGAGCATCGCCGGCCCGGAAGACTTGGCGCACTTCGGCCTGGAAGTGCTGAAATATAGAGGCTTGGCCGAAATCTGCGGCAAACGTTATCCGTGGCAGCTCCGCCTGCTCTATGCAACCGCATGGGGACGGCACAAATTTGACATGCGCGTGGTGTGGGTACGATTTCGCGGCGCAGATACCGCTCACGCCTGAACCCTGGGCACGGGCGTTGGTTTTTGAGTGCAGGCAGATTCAGGCAGCCTGAAAACGCCCCGCACCTTTCAGGCTGCCCCAACCGTTCTGCAAACACAATAGCATTACAATTTTAATCCACTATACAATCTCCGCCCTGCCCCAACCACACACAACGCCAACACCATGCCCCGTATCCATACCCTGCCCGACCACCTCGTCAATCAAATTGCCGCCGGCGAAGTGGTGGAACGTCCCGCCGCCGCCCTCAAAGAAATCGTAGAAAACAGCGTGGACGCAGGCGCAACCGAAATCGCCGTTGAACTCGCAGGCGGTGGCATCCGCCTAATCCGCGTTGCCGACAACGGCGCAGGCATCCACCCCGACGACCTACCGCTTGCCCTGTCGCGCCACGCCACCAGCAAAATCAGCAGCCTGTCCGACTTGCAGCGCATACAAAGCATGGGCTTCCGCGGCGAAGGACTGGCAAGCATCGCCTCCGTTTCGCGGCTGCTGCTCACCAGCCGCCAAGCCGATAAAGAATGCGCCGCCCAAATCCGCGCCGAAGACGGCAAACTCAGCCCGTTGTCCGCCGCAGCCCGCCCCACCGGCACAACCGTAGAAGCCGCCGAACTCTTCTTCAACATCCCCGCCCGCCGCAAATTCCTCAAATCCGAAGCCACCGAATACGCCCACTGCGCCGCCGCACTGGAACGCATCGCCCTCGCCCACCCCCACATCGCCTTTTCCCTGAAACACAACGGCAAAGACATCTTCCGCTATCCTGCCCAAACACAGGAAGAACGCACAGCCGCCATTCTCGGCGAAGCCTTTCAGGCTGCCTGCCTACCCGTAAACGGCGAAAGCAGCGGCATGCGCCTGAGCGGCTACATCGCCAAACCCACCTTCACCCAAAGCAAAAGCGGCAAACAATACTGCTTCGTAAACCGCCGCTTCGTGCGCGACAAAATCATGCAGCACGCCGTCAAACAAGCCTACCGCGACGTGCTCCACCACCAAATTTCCCCCGCCTTCGTCCTATTTCTGGAAATCGCCCCCGAGCTGGCCGACGCCAACGCCCACCCCGCAAAAACCGAAATCCGCTTCCGCGACAGCCAGGCCGTCCACCAGCTCGTGTTCCACACGCTAGACAAAGCCCTGTCCGAAACACGCGCAGACACCACATCCAGCATCAGCAACCCCACTGCCGCCCTAGACAGCATCTTCGGCACAGTCAGGCAGCCTGAAAGCCCTCCGCCCGCCCCTGCCGCCTCCGTTTCAGGCAGCCTGAAAAACCAATCCGCCCCCGCCCCTTATGCCCGCGCCCCGCAGCAGCGCAGCCTGACCCTGCGCGAAAGCCGCGCCGCACTCGCCGCCTATGCCGAACTCTGCCGCACAGACGAAACCACCCCGCCAAGGCAGCCTGAAACCCCGCCCGCACAGGAATACCCGCTCGGCTTCGCCATCGCCCAGCTTCTCGGTATCTACATCCTCGCCCAAAACGCCGACGGACTGATTCTGGTAGACATGCACGCCGCCGCCGAACGCGTGAACTACGAAAAAATGAAAGCCGCCCGCGCCCGTTCAGGCAGCCTGAACAGCCAATCCCTGCTTATCCCCGTCCTGTTCCCCGCCAGCCGCGAAGAAACCGCCACCCTCGCCGACCATGCCGCCGCACTGGAAAGCTACGGCATCCGCCTGTCCGCCCAAGACGGACAGATAGCCGTGCTTGCCGTCCCCGCCATGCTCGGCAAAAGCGACCCCGCCGCCCTCGCCCGCGACGTGCTGCGCGAACTCGCCCAAACCGGCACCAGCCAAACCATAGAACAGCGCGAAAACCACATTCTCGCCACCCTCTCCTGCCACGGCTCGGTGCGCGCCGGCCGCCAACTTACCCTGCCCGAAATGAACGCCCTTCTGCGCGACATGGAAAACACCCCCCGCAGCAACCAATGCAACCACGGCCGCCCCACCTGGGTAAAACTCAGCCTCACCGACTTGGACAGCCTGTTTATGCGCGGACAATAAAAACGCAGAATAAAGCATTTATCTGACAAATGTTTCCGAAACCATTTCAGGCGACCCCCAAAAGACTAGCAGCATCCTTCCCAACAGAATAAACAAATTGGTGCATCCCACATTTCTTATAATTTCTATTCACATAAACTGGATTAATGATTACCTGCTTTCTATAAAATTTTTAGAATACATATTTGTTATATATTGATGGATTCAATACCGAATTCATAGATAAAGTTTTTAATATACTCATACAATTTCAAAATTTCTTGAAAACAGTACGGGCAACAATTTCTCTCACCCGTTTCTATATACATCAATTATGTTCATAACCCGATTCATAATTGGCTCAGCTTTTTTACCGCTTAACAATCTTTTTTCAACTTAGAAAATTTATATACCGATTTTTGTCAATTCACCGAAAAGCGGTTGCACCCCCTGCAAACTTTCCCTATAATCCGCCCCGCCAGTTTAGGTATTGGCAACTCCTTACATCTCTGTAAAATCAAACGTTGTTTTACCCGCCTTGACCTTCCAGTCGGGCGGGCTTCTTTTTTGCACAGTTTCAAACAGTTGCCACTGTTTCCATCCGTAACGGCACAGCGCACCCGCGCCGTTTCATTCCGAATAGAAACAGTCTCCTGCCATGAAAGACCATTCCACATGACGCGATATCTACCTCTCCTGCTCTGCGCCGCCGCACTGTCCGCACACGCCGCACCGGTTGCCACACCAATCAATCCCATCCCTGATTTGAACCAAGACCAGATACGCCAAAGCAACGACGAGGCAGAACAACGGCAGAACAAAACTGCCGCACCTGTTTCCATGACTTCTCAAGAACTGCTGCAACGCCCCGATCTGCTGCAAAACGCGCTGGACACCGCCATCAGCCAGCAGAACATAAAAGCAGTACGCTTCCTGCTGCCGCTGTGGAAACAACTTCCCGAAGACAAGCGCGATCCCGTGCTGGGCGAATATGCCGATGCACTGCTGATGCGTGCAGACGGACATCAAGCCGAAGCAAGTGTCAAACTGCGCGCGCTGCTGGCCGCGCATCCCGAATATGCCCCCATCCGCCTAGATTTGGCGCAAACGCTGTCGCAGGACGGGCAGGAGAAAGAAGCCGCACAGGAAATCGCCAAAATTCGCGAAACACCCGATTTGCCCCAACCCGTTACAGAATATCTCAACCAGTTTGACGCACATCTGAAACGTTCGCGCTCATGGCAGCTTGGCGCAAACGCTTATTATCTGCAAGAGAAAAACGTGGGACGCGTACCCGAACAGCGTACTTACGGCCCGTGGCGTTTTTCCGAGCCCAAATCGGCACACGGCATCGGTTACGAGCTAAACGCGCAGAAAACCACGCCCGTCAGCGGGCATTGGGCAACACGCGTGAACCTGTCCGCATACGGCAAATTCTATTGGGACGCACACGATTATGACGATTTGATTCTCCATGCCGAAGGCGGACCGGTGTGGCGCAACGCCAAAAACGAAATTTCGCTCACCCCGCTGCTTGAAAAACGTTGGTATAGCGGAGATTCTTTTTCCAACTCCTCAGGCGCGGCATTGCGTTATTCGCACATATTCTCACCGAAATGGCAGCTTTTCAGCGCGTGGCAGTCGGACTACAAACGCCACAACAAACGCGTGTTTTTGGACGGCTCAAACCATTCGGGCTCGCTGACACTGCTTTACCGCTCCTCCCCGCAGCAATATTTTGTGCTGGGCACGGGCGGCGGACGCAGCAATGCCAAGGATTTGTCGGATGCGTATTCGTTTGGCAGCCTGCGGGCGGGCTGGACGCGCGACTGGGGCAAATCGCGCGCACTGACAACTTCGCTCAACGCCTCGGTGCAGCGGCGCAATTACCGCGCGCCCGACTTTTTCAACATCAAACGCCGCGATACCGAGTATTTCACCCGGCTGTCGCTGTCGCACAGCAAGGCTTCTTGGAAAGGCTTTACCCCGCGCCTGAACTGGACTTGGTCGCACGTATCCAGCAACCATTTCTATTACCGCTATAACCAAAACCGTGTGTTCTTGGATGTGCAAAAGCAGTTCAGATGATTTTTCAGGCTGCCTGAAAATGCAAAATACGCCCCGTGCCCAATGCGGCAGGGGCGTGTTGTTTTGTGTAAGACTAAGACATAGGAAAACCAGATTTCAGGCTGCCTGTATCCCACATAGATTGAGACCTTTGCAAAGGTGTCAGCCAACATGGCTTCTTGATAAGCAGCCGTTTTATAGCCGACACACAGAAGCGGATACACACAACACTGATTTCCGTGGGATACATACTCGCTGCCTACGCGTTCCCCATTGAAGGCAGCCTGAAAAACCAGTCGGCCGCTTCCCCTACCGTTCTATCAGATTCTCACCATCCAGCCGGTGTAGCCGCATAAAGATAAAAGCCGAAAGCAGCGTGGAAGCACCAATGGCAACAAAGGTGCAGCGAAATGCGGTTTCCACGCTGCCAGAAAACGCAGGCGCGGTAGAAAAATAATGCAGCAGAGCCGCGCTGATTGCTGTGCCGAATCCAACCGCAAGCTGCTGGTTCACAGACATCAGACTGGTGCCGCTGGCCGCCTGATACGGGCGCACGTCCGCCAGCGTGATGGTATTCATCCCCGTGAACTGGATGGAATTGCACGCCCCAAGCAACAGCAACAGCGGCAGCAGCATCCACAACGGCGTGTCCGCATCAGGCAGTGCCAGCATCATAATCAGCACACCAATGAGCAGCGTATTCCCCGCCAGCATCCTGCGGTAGCCCCAGCGAAACACCAAAGGCTTCACCAGCGGTTTGGCAAAAATAGAAGCCGCCGCCACCGGCACCAACGACCAGCCCGCCAGTGTTGCACTGCGCCCGAATCCCACCTGCAACAACAGCGGCAGCAGAAACGGCAGCGAACTCATGCCGATGCGGCTGGCAAAATTACCCGACAATCCCAAACGGTAGGTTCGCACTTTCAGCAGATTTTTGTCATACAGCGGATACTCAATGCGGGACGCATGCCAAACATAGCCCGCCAATGCCGCCGCCGCACCCGCTGCCAGAGCCAGCGCCGCCCCGACTCTCCCGCTCTGCAACAGTTCCACCGCCAAACTCAACCCCACCGCACCTGCACCAAACAGAAAGAAGCCCGACAAGTCAAAATGCGCCGGCTCGGACACGCGCGGAAACACCGGCATAATTTTCAGCGTCAGCCACGCCGCCGCCAGTCCAACGGGCAGATTAATCAAGAAAATCCAATGCCATGAAGCATATTCCACCAAATAGCCGCCGACCACCGGACCGATAATCGGTCCGACCAGCGCGGGTGTCACCATATAATTCATCATGCTGATTAAGCGGTTTTTATCATAGGCACGCACCATCACCAAACGCGGTACGGGCACCATCATCGCCCCTCCAATGCCCTGCACCACGCGCGAAGCCACCAGAAACGGCAAATTCGGTGAAGCCGCGCACATTGCCGAACCCGCCACAAACACCAGCATCGCCACAAAAAACACACGGCGGACACCGAAACGGTCGGAGAGCCAGCCGCTCAACGGCATCAGCAGCGCAAGCGTAACCGCATAAGAAACCACCGCCAACTGCATCTGCAAAGGCGGTTCGTGCAAATCTGCCGCCATCGCAGGCAGCGCGGTATTGAGTATGGTCGCGTCCAATAATTGCATAAAGATGGCGGTGGCGAGCAGCAAAGGCAGGAAACGGTGCGGCGGACTGGCGGGCGGAGTCATGGCTGGCGGCGGCTTGGTTGGAAAGTGCGTATTTTACAGCAGGATACAGACACGGACGGACCGGCTGCATGATTCGCGCCGGCAAGTGGGTTGGCGGGACAGGGCAGCCTGAAACCCCGTCTGCACTGTTTGTCCAAGAAAGATGGCGACGGTAGGTTTCAGGCAGCAAGACCCGTTCTACGCCTGTTTCATTATTGGATTGAGGTCAGGCTACACGGGTAGAGACCTTTGCAAAATCCTCATCTTTGACCCATTTCTTCGCAATGCGCTTCTCTAATGCTTGAAAATATTCCAATATTCTCTGCGCATTATGCGATGCTATTGCTTTGAACTGCGCTCAAATCTGAGGTTTTGCAAAGGTCTCAGGTAAATTGCTGGGCAATACCGTTTCCATCAAAGGCAGCCTGAAACGCCCCAAACACCGGTTCAGGCTGCCCAAAATACACACGCAAAAAAACCTTGGCAAAAAAGCCAAGGTTTTTAAATTTTGGTCGGAGTGAAAGGATTCGAACCTTCGACCCCTTGCACCCCATGCAAGTGCGCTACCAGACTGCGCCACACTCCGACAAAGAAGCTGCGGATTATATTATTCCTGTGGCGAGCTGGCAAGGGCGGAGTGGATTTTTTCCAACATCCCGTTCAATTCCCTGCGCATTTCGTCCGCACCGATAACGGGATTGCCGTGTGCATCCAACGCACCGTGTGCAAAATAGTCTCCGATGCTGTGGCGAAGCTGGCGTAGTTTGATGACATCCAAACGGGTCAGCGTATTCGCGCCTTTGCCCAGCACCTGCATTTCCTGCTGCTGCCATTCGCGAACCTGCTCTTCGTCCAACCCCGCCAGTGCGCAGGCTTCGGCAAAGCTGAAATAGCGTTTGGCCGGAATGGCGGGCAGATTAGCGTTGTTTGCTGTCATGTTTGTTTTCATAAAGATTTTCCACCATGGCTTTCAGCTTTTGGCTGGCGTGGAAGGTAACCACGCGGCGGGCGGTAATCGGCACTTCTTCACCTGTTTTGGGGTTGCGGCCCGGACGTTGCGGCTTGTCGCGCAGCTGGAAGTTGCCGAAGCCGGAAATTTTGACTTCCTCGCCACGTTCCAAGGTGGCGCGGATTTCTTCAAAAAACATTTCTACTATTTCTTTTGCGTCGCTTTTGCTGATGCTGCTGGCTTTATCCACCAGCATATCGGCGAGTTCTGCTTTGGTAAGGGTCATGTCTGTTATACCTTTATACCTTGGTTTTGAAAAATAAACGCGGATTATCCTTAATTTTTTGTTTTTATTCAATAGGGTGCTTGTAAAATATCTCCGGCAGTTCAAAAACTGCGGCAAACGCGTAAAAGGCAGCCTGAAAACCCTGCATCGGATTTTCAGGCTGCCTGTTATGAGCCGTACCTGTTTTTCAGGCTGCGTTTATTTCTGTTTGCCGCCCAGTTCGTTGGCAAGATACAGCCAAGTTTCCACAACGGTATCCGGGTTCAGCGACAGGGTTTCTATGCCCTCTTCAACCAGCCATTTGGCAAAGTCTTCGTGGTCTGACGGACCCTGCCCGCAGATGCCGATGTATTTGTTGAGGCGTCGGCAGGTGGAAATGGCCAGATGCAGCATCACTTTCACGGCAGCATTGCGCTCGTCAAACGTGGAGGCAATCGGACCGCCGCTGTCCCTATCCACGCCCAAGGTAAGCTGGGTCATGTCGTTCGAGCCGATGGAGAAGCCGTCGAAGTATTTCAGGAACTGTTCGGCCAAAAGTGCGTTGCTCGGCACTTCGCACATCATAATCAGGCGCAGCCCGTTTTTGCCGCGCTCCAAGCCGTTTTCTTTCAGTACTTTAACCACGGCTTCGGCCTCTGCCAGTGTGCGGACGAAGGGAATCATCACTTCAACATTGGTCAGCCCCATTTCGTCGCGCACATATTTCACCGCACGGCATTCCAAGGCAAAGCAGTCTTTGAAATCATCCGATACATAACGCGCCGCACCACGGAAGCCCAGCATCGGATTTTCTTCGTGCGGCTCGTATTTGTCGCCGCCCAAAAGTCCTGCGTATTCGTTGGATTTGAAGTCGGACATACGCACGATGACTTTTTTCGGGTAAACCGATGCGGCAAGCGTGGCCACGCCTTCGGCAATTTTATCTACATAGAAATCAACGGGTGATTTGTAGCCGGCGATGCGGTCGGTGATTTCTGCTTGCAACTCGGGAGGCTGGCGGTCAAATTCCAGCAGGGCGCGCGGGTGGATGCCGATTTGGCGGTTGATAACAAATTCCATACGCGCCAAACCGATACCTTCGCTGGGCAGACCGCTGAACATAAACGCCATTTCGGGATTACCCACGTTCATCATGATTTTGGCAGGCGGTTGGGGCATTTTGTCCAACGAAACTTCGTCCACATCCACTTGGAGCAGGCCTTCATAGATAAAGCCCGTATCGCCTTCGGCACAGGAAACGGTTACTTCTTTTGCCGAAGCCAGCCGCTCGGTGGCATCGCCGCAACCGACAACGGCGGGAATGCCGAGCTCGCGCGCAATAATGGCGGCATGGCAGGTACGCCCGCCGCGGTTGGTAACAATGGCGGCAGCGCGTTTCATCACGGGTTCCCAATCGGGGTCGGTCATGTCGGTAACCAGAATGTCACCGGCCTGCACAATATCCATCTGCGAGGCGTTTTTCACCACACGCACCACGCCTTTGCCGACTTTTTGTCCGATGGCGCGGCCTTCGCACAGGATTTTGCGCTCGCCTTTAATGGAATAGCGGCGCAGTACGTTGCCTTGTGCTTTTTCTTGCGATTTCACGGTTTCGGGACGCGCTTGCAGGATGTAGAGTTTGCCGTCCGTGCCGTCCCTTCCCCATTCGATGTCCATCGGGCGGCCGTAATGCTGTTCGATGATGACGGCATAGCGTGCCAGTTCGGCGATTTCTTCATCGGTCAGCGAGAATTTTTTGCGGTCGGCTGCGGGCACGTCCACCGTCTGCACGGATTTTCCTGCCTGCGCACCGCTGCCATACACCATTTTGATGAGCTTGGAACCCATGGTTTTGCGCAGGATGGCGGGCTTGCCTTTTGCCAGAGTGGGTTTGTGGATATAGAACTCATCCGGATTCACCGCGCCCTGCACCACTGTTTCGCCCAAGCCGTAAGACGAAGTTAGGAAAACCACGTCTTCAAAGCCGCTTTCGGTGTCAATGGTGAACATCACGCCCGATGCGCCCGTGTCAGAACGCACCATACGCTGCACGCCTGCCGACAAAGCCACCGCATCGTGCGCGAAACCTTTGTGCACGCGATAGGAAATGGCGCGGTCGTTATAGAGCGAGGCAAACACATGGTGCATTGCTTCTTTAACATTCTCCAAACCGCTGATGTTCAAATAGGTTTCCTGCTGGCCGGCAAAGGATGCATCGGGCAGGTCTTCGGCGGTGGCGGAAGAGCGCACGGCAACCGAAATGTCTTTGCTGCCCGCTTCTGCAACCAGTTTGTCCCACGCGGCTTCCAATTCGGCTTCCAAATGCTCGGGGAACGGGGTATCCAAAATCCATTGACGAATTTCCGCACCCACGCGCGCCAGCTCGGACACATTGTCCACATCCAACTTGGCAAGTGCATCGGAAATGCGCTTGTCCAGCCCGCCCTGCGACAAAAATGCGCGATAGGCATCGGCGGTAGTGGCGAAACCGCCGGGCACGCGCACGCCTTTGCCTGCAAGCTGCGAAATCATTTCGCCCAGTGAGGCGTTTTTGCCGCCTACGCGTTCGACATCGTCCATACGCAGGTTTTCAAACCAGATTACATAGTTTTCGGCCATTTTTCAGTGTCCTATATGGTAGGTTGGGGAAAGGGAAGAATTTTTTGATAGAGAAGACGGACATGCAGTCATGATGCTGTTTGCCTGATGCAGGCCTCCAGAACGCCTGCTTGTTCGCAGATATGTAGTTAGATGAAACTACAAGGCAGATTGTACGCCGCCTCCGTAAAAAAATGCAAACTTTATTTTTCAGGCTGCCGCATAAATCCTGATTTTGTTTGAATCACGTCAAATTATGTGCAATTTTTTTAAGCGTATGGCACGATGTCTGTTATTTCGTTGCGCTCTCTCGGATAGTCTAAAAATATGTAGTGATGAGTAATTTTGCTTTCAGGCAGCCTGAAACGGTGTAGCGAAACGGTTTCGGTTAAAATATTGAGACCTTTGCAAACCCTCATCTTTGGCACAGTTCTTCGTCATACGCTTCTCTATCGCTTGATAATATTTCAATATTATCTATGCGCTTGCGATGCTACTGCTTTGAACGGCGCTTAAATCTGAATTTTTGCAAAAGCCTCAATATGTATTTTTATGCAAAGGATTTACGATGTTTTTTGTAGACCGAACCGCCGCCGTGCTGAAACCAACCGAAAGATTCCTGCAATGGCTGAACGACAGCCAGGAAGACATGCCCGATTTGACGCTGCCACAATTGCGGGCCAATTGCAGCGTGTTCCTACTGCCCGTGTTTGACGAACCGGAAGAAGCAGTGGCGTATATCGGCGAACGCCATTTGGAGATTTTCAAGGCGGAACTGGCAGGCTGGACGCTGGACGAATCCACCTATCCGGCAGACATGGGGCTGGAAGCGTTTTGGCAGTTTTTTGAACTGGAAGTGCACGACACGGTGCTGGATTTGGAACAGGGCGACTTGCAGGTGTCGCCCGTGGTTGCAGGCTAGATGCGGCCTTTCGCGGCAGACTTGCGCCCTTCCCGTGCGCGGCGCGTGCTGGCTGCGTTGTTTGCGCTGGCATTGGCAGGGGCGGAGTGCGTGTATTTTTCAGGCAGCCTGAAAGTGCTGCTTCTTGCCGCCACTGCCGTTTGCGCCGCCTATGCATGGCGCGAGCCGCCCGACAGGATTTGGCGCATTGAAACGGATGCCGACGGTTTTGCCGCCGTTTTCATCGGCAGCAGGGCATACGAAGCGGAACTGCTAGCGGGCAGCCTGATTGCCCGCTCCGTGTGCTTTCTGCACTGGCGGATTATGGGCAAAACCCGCTGGCACTGCGTGCCATTTGATGCGGCAGACAGCGAAAGCCTGCGCCGCCTGCGTGTGTGGGCGCGGTTCGGCCAGCCCGACAAAAAAGCGCGCAAACGGCGGCTGGAAAAAGAAGGGCGGGAATAGGTGTCCGTTTTCAGGCTGCCCTATCCCTCCCCCACCTAGCAATCCAGCATCCCCGAAAATTCGTCAAAGTGCTCGCGCACATAGCGGTACACGCGGGGAAAGTCGTCCTCGCAGTTCATAAAATATTCTTCGTCCAGTGCGGCGAACTGCGGGAAGGCGGCGCGGATTTCATCGGCATCCGCCCCCGCTGCCGCTTCAATTTCACGCCCGCATTCCAAATAAATTGCCCGTGCGGCATCCATGAGTTTGGGCGTTACGGGAATCTGCCAACGGTGCAGGTGTTCCTCCGTATCGCCCAATAGGATTTCCGCGCCGTATCCTGCGGCGATAAACACGGCAAAGCCTTCTTCTTCCACAATTTTGTCCAGCCGCAAATAGCCCAGCAACGCGTTCTGTGCGGGCGAAAGCGCGGGGGAAGACGATGCAGACGAATCGGCAAGCCAAGTAAGGCAACGGGAAAACAGTTGGTTTACGGCGGCAAAATCGGGAGTCATGGCGTGTCCTTGCGGTTTCAGGCTGCCTTCCGGCAGATGGGGGCGGATTAAAATCGCAATGCTACTGCGTCGGCCTGCCTTGACGCACTACCTCACGTCTTTCAACCCGCCGCTTTGTATCATTTCTATTTTGAGATTGTGCAAAGGCCTCTGCCTGAAAATACGGAAAAATGCGGTTTCAGGCTGCCTTTGCACGTATAACGGAAAAAGCCCCCGCAACTGCGGAGGCTTTATGCAAACTGGCACGCCCAGGGGGAATCGAACCCCCGTTACCGCCGTGAAAGGGCGATGTCCTAACCGCTAGACGATGGGCGCGGATAAATCTTGTGGCGCACCCGGAGCGATTCGAACGCCCGACCCTCTGGTTCGTAGCCAGATACTCTATCCAACTGAGCTACGGGTGCAACAAAGGCGCGGATTATATGGGCAGCCTGAAACGCCGTCAAGCGCAAACTGCGCACACGTTCCGGAAAAAGTATAATCGCGGGATTTTTGTTCCGAAAGCCGCCATGCAGCCGCACGATCTTGCCGAGCTGGCAGAGTTTTTCCGCCGCTTTCCCGTTCCCGTTGTCATTTTGGATTTGGAGACCACGGGCGGGGACTTCATTCAAGACCGCATCACCGAAATTGCCTTTCTACGCTTTTGGCAGGGCAAAACCGAAGCACAACAGCAACTTGTGTGCCCCGGCGTGCCGATAAGCGCGTTTGTCAGCAGCCTGACCGGCATCACCGACGACATGGTTGCCGGTGCGCCGCCGTTTGCCGAAATCGCCCCGCACATCCTGCCCAAACTGCGCGGCAGCCTGCTCATTGCGCACAACAGCCGTTTTGACTACACCTTCCTGCGGCACGAATACCGCCGCAGCGGGCTGGATTTCGCCACCGCCGCACTGTGCAGCGTGCAGCTTTCGCGCAAGGTCTATCCCGAGCACCACAAACACAATCTGGACAGCATCATCGAACGGCACGGCATCCTGCTGGAAAGCCGCCACCGCGCCATGAGCGATGTACTGGCAGTGGCGCAGTATCTGCAAATTGCCCTGCGCGAACGCGGCGCACCGATGCTCGGCGAATGGGCGGAACGCCTCGCCAGTCCGCCGCTGCTGCCCGACAACCTGCCAAGCGGACTGTTTCAGGCTGCCTTATCGCTGCCCGACAGCCACGGCACATCGGTGTGGTACGACGCGGCGGGCAACGTCTCCGCCGTACAGGCGCACACGCAGGCATACCGCGAAATTGCAGCGCAACTGCGGCACAGCATAAGCCGCCCCGCACGGTTGGAATTTTTTCCCGCCGTCGGCGCGCTACACAGCACGGCATTGCAGGCGGAACTTGCATTCAGGCACGGACTGCTGCCCGCTCCGGATATCCTACGCCACACCGTCCGCATCACCGCCGACGTTTCAGGCTGCCTGAAAGCGCACGTGCGCCCGCTGCGCCAAGGCTTCGCCGATGCCCCGCCAAACGGCCTGTTCGCCAACGCCAAAGCCGCCAAACGCGCACTGTCGGCGTGGGCGCGCAGCAACGGCATCTGCCCCGCCCTGCTCGGCATCCTGCCCGACGAACTGCCCCAAGGCGCACCCTGTCCCGTGTCGCTGACAGGCATCTGTTCCCCCGCCTGCCAAACGCACGACACCGCGCTGCACAACCGCCAGGTTACCGCCGCACTGCCCTCGCTGCCAATAATGGATTGGGGCGGCACACCGCGCATCCTCATCAGCGAGCGGGACGAAACCACAGGGCAGGAAGCCGAATTCGTCTGCGACAGTGGCATGCTGTGGCTGCCGGAAGCCGGCAAATGGTATTGCAGCCAAAGCCTGCTCGCACTGCTGAAACAGAAATTCAAAAGCGCGCGTGCCGACATCCGCCCCCAACCCCGACCCGATACCGGCGCACGGCAGGCAGCCTGAAACCGCCGCTTGCCAAAGCCGCCAACCCCGCCTAATATCCGCCGCAGCGCAGCCCTTCGGCGCGCATATTCGCAAGGAAAACACCATGAAATCAGAAAACATCCGCAACCTGCCCGTCCCAGCCAAATCCGATTTTGACGGCAAAAAAGCCGCCCTTTTGGACGAAATCCGCACCGTGTTGGAAGAACTGGAACAGCTTTATTTCAGCGGCGCAGAACGCAGCAGCGAAGAAGCCCAAGCCCTGAAAAGCCGTCTGCACGCCCGTTTAGATGCCGCACAGGCGCGTCTGCACAGCTTGGAAACCCGCGCGCTGGAACAGGTAAAACACCACGCCCAACGCGCCGATGCCTACATCAGCGAAAAACCGTATTACGCCATGGGCTTTGCCGCCTTGGCAGGCTTGGTGGTCGGCATCCTGCTCAACCGCCGTTAAGCTGCGGCGGATTAAATAAGGCGGTGCGGGTCAAACCGATGCCGCGCCCTTGAAATCCCAATCCGCCACACGTTCAGGCTGCCGCGCAACAGAAGGCAGCCTGAAACCTTTATCGTTGATTAAAACAAAATGGTGCAAGACCGAGACCTTTGCAAAACCTCAGATTTGGGCGCATCTCAAAAACAGCATCGCAGAACGCGCAGAGAATATGGAAATATTTTCAAGCGTTAGAGAAGCGCATGGCGAAGAAATGTGCCAAAGATGGGGATTTTGCAAAGATCTCAGACCGCGTGCCGCAACAGCACCACAGCATTGCGGTTTCAACCAAGCATACGCGCCACGCCTTTCAGGCTGCCCGACATGAACATACGACAAGAAATCAAAACCCTGAAAACCCTGTCCGCCCAAGCGGGCGAACTTCTGCTGCTGCGCCTGCGCCTGTTGCAGATGGATGCCGCCGACCAGCTTCGCGGCGCGCTTTCGGCTGCCGCATTGGCCATGCTGGCAGCCGCATTGCTGTTTGCCGCGCTCGCCGCCCTGCTTTTGGCGTTCAACATCCTGCTCCCGGACCACATCAAGCTGCCCCTGTTTTTCGGCGCGGCAGCCGTGTTCGTGCTGGCAGCGGCAGCGATGCTTTGGCACGTGCCGAAAATCTGGCGGCGCGATGCCGAACGCATGCAGGAAACCCTGCGCGCTATGCAGCAGGATTTCGCCGAAATCACAGGCAGCCTGAAAACCGAACCGCCAAAGGAGCCGCACGATGAAGCAGCGCAATGAAGAACGCGAACTTTTGGAACTGCAATGCCGCCTTGCCCGTCTGAAAATCAAAAAAACCCGCAGGCAGGCGCAGCAGCAGCGCAAAACCGCACACAACAGCACACTGGCGCAGCTTGCCGATACCGCAGGGCTGGCAGCGCAAAACATCGGCTGGCTGCGGCTCGCACTGATGCCCGCACGCTGGCGGCACAGGCTGCCCCTGCTCGCCGCACTGTCCGCACTGTTGTGGGCAGAGCAGGAATCGCGCGAAAAAAAATAGCCGTTTGCTTACGGCCTGATGCTTTCCATTCTTTATCAAACATCCCCATCAGCTTCATGCTTTCAGGCAGCTTGAAACCGCATAACCCCGCTTTCAGGCTGCCTCCCAATCCGCAATCCCCGTAAGAAAGACACCCCCATGACCTCCACCCAAACCGTCAAATACCTGCGCGATTACGCCGCGCCCGCCCACCTGATCCCCCAAACCGAGTTGCTGTTCGACATCATCGGCGAAACCGAAGTCCGCATCACCGCCACGCTGCACATCGAGCCGCAGCACGGTGCCACCGAGCTGGAACTGCACGGCGACGCCACGCTGCACCGCATTGCGTTAAACGGCGAAACGCTGCCTGAAAGCCGCTACACGCTGGATAAAGACAGCGAAACGCTCACGCTGCACGATATGCCCGCCAAGCCGTTTGTGCTGACCGTGGAAACCGAAGTCAATCCCGCCGCCAACAAATCCTTCAACGGCCTGTATGCCAGCGGCGGCAACCTTTATACGCAGTGCGAGCCCGAAGGCTTCCGCCGCATCACCTTCCACCCCGACCGCCCCGACGTGATGGGCGTGTTCACCACCGAAATCCGTGCCGACAAAACCGCCTTCCCCGTGCTGCTTTCCAACGGCAACCAAATCCGTTCAGGCAGCCTGCACGATAATCCCAACCGCCATTTTGCCGTGTGGCACGACCCGTTTGCCAAGCCCACTTACCTGTTCGCACTGGTGGCGGGCGATTTGGCGGTGCGGCGCGACACGTTTAAAACCCGCAGCGGGCGCGACGTGGCGATTGCGTTTTACACACGCGCCGAAGATGCCGACAAAACCGCGTTCGCCATCGAATCGCTGAAAAACGCGATGAAGTGGGACGAAGACCGCTTCGGGCTGGAATACGATTTGGATATTTTCATGGTCGTGGCCGTGGGCGATTTCAACATGGGCGCGATGGAAAACAAAGGCCTGAACATCTTCAACACCAAATATGTGCTGGCAGACGAGCACACCGCCACCGACCCCGATTTTGAAGGCGTGGAAAGCGTCATCGGCCACGAATATTTCCACAACTGGACGGGCAACCGCGTTACCTGCCGCGACTGGTTCCAGCTTTCGCTCAAAGAAGGCCTAACCGTGTTCCGCGACCAAGAATTTTCCGGCGACCGCGCCAGCCGTGCCGTGCGCCGCATTGAAAATGTGAAAATGCTGCGCCAGCACCAGTTTGCCGAAGACGCAGGCCCGATGGCGCACCCCGTCCGCCCCGCCAGCTATGTGGAAATGAACAATTTCTACACCCTGACCGTGTACGAAAAAGGCGCGGAAGTGGTGCGGATGTATCACACCTTTTTGGGCGAAGAAGGCTTCCAGCGCGGCATGAAGCTTTATTTTGAACGCCACGACGGGCAGGCCGTGACCTGCGACGATTTCCGCGTCGCCATGGCCGATGCCAACGGCGCGGACTTCGACCAGTTCGCCCTGTGGTATTCGCAGGCCGGCACGCCTGTGCTGGACGTTTCAGGCAGCCTGCAAGCCGAAGGCAGCCTGCACACCTACACGCTGTACGTCAAACAGAGCCTGCTCGACACGCCCGATATGCCCGCCGCCGACAAACGCCCGATGATGATGCCGCTTGCCGTCGCCCTGCTGGACGAGAACGGCGAAAAAATCCCGTTTGCGCTTTCAGGCAGCCTGAAATCCGAAAGCAGCCTGCACACCGAAACCGTGCTCACCGTCCATCAAGCCGAGCAAACCTATGAGTTGCAGCTCGCCCGCCCCGTGCAGAGCGTTACCCCGTCCTTATTACGCAGCTTCTCCGCCCCCGTGCATCTCAATTTTGACTACACGGACGCGCAACTCGCCCACCTGCTCGCCCACGACGACGACCCGTTCGCCCGTTGGGAAGCCGGGCAAACCCTGTACCGCCGTGCCATCGCCGCCAACGAAGCCGCGCTGGAAAACGGACGAGACCTGCCCGAACACGCCGCGCTTGTCGAAGCCCTGCGCCGCATCTTGAATGACCAAAGTATTGACCCCGCCTTCAAAGCCCTGCTGCTGCAAGTGCCCGCCGAAAGCGAACTGTGGGACGGCCGCACCCAAATCGACCCCGTGCGCACCGCCGCCGCCCGTGAAGCGCTGCACCAAGCCCTTGCAGGCAGCCTGCACGGCGAACTGCTGGCCGCCGCACTCAACGCTCGCGAAGCCGAAAACGCCGACAAGCGCGGCAAGCAAATCAGCATATACGGCTACAACCCGCAGGATGCCGCCCAACGCAGCCTGCAATACACCGCCTTCGCCCTGCTGCACCGCTTCGACGACAGCGCGATTATGGCGCAGGTGTTTGAACATTATGACGAAATCGCCCGCAAAAACATGACCCATGAATGGGGCATACTCACCGCCGTGAACCACAACGAAAGCCCGCGCCGCAACGAACTGCTCGCCCGCTTCGCCGCCAAGTTCGACGACCAAGCCCTCGTGATGGACAAATACTTCATGCTGATTGCGTCCAGCCGCCGCAGCGACACCCTCGCCCAAGTGCAGGCTGCCCTGACGCACCCGCGCTTCGACATCACCAACCCCAACAAAGTCCGCGCCCTCATCGGCACCTTTGCCCGCAACGTGCCGCATTTTCACGCGGCGGACGGCAGCGGCTACCGCTTTGTGGCGGACAAAATCCGTGCAATCAACGCCTTCAATCCGCAAATCGCTGCAGGTTTGGCACGCAGCTTCAACCTGATGCAGCGCATCGAGCCGCAGCGCCAAGCCCTGATGCGGCAGCAATTGCAGGCACTCGCCGACTTGCCCGACCTTTCCAAAGACGTGCGCGAGATTGTGGAGAAGATTTTGGGCTAGGGCGGTTTCAGGCAGCCTGCACCCGCCACCGCCCACCTAAAAGGATACTGCAATGAAAAAATCCGCATCTGCCTGCCTGCTGATGATTTCGGCGTTTGCCGTGCAGGACGAGCTTTTTGTCCTTGCGGCAGCGGCGGCATTGTCAGGCTTGTTTGCCGCCGTTTCCCTGTCGCTGCTGCGCACCTTTTTCCGGCACGAATTTCGGGCACGGAAGCGGGTTGTCTGCTGCCAACTGGCAACGCTGATTTGTATGGCGGTTTTTTTGGCGTGGTTGCCGCGCGAATATGCGGCGATAGACATTTCGGCAGCGCAAAGAATGGGGCAGCCCTGCCGCGAAAAAGGGTGTTATGAATCAGAATATTTTGAAATCAGGC
This sequence comes from uncultured Kingella sp., assembly GCA_963520685.1. Classification (GTDB taxonomy): domain Bacteria; phylum Pseudomonadota; class Gammaproteobacteria; order Burkholderiales; family Neisseriaceae; genus Kingella_B. The sequence goes on from CAUQSD010000021.1 coordinate 27,153, forward strand.
ATTATTTGACCAGACGATACCGGTTATCAAAAGACCACCGCTGCATCCAAGTGGTGAGCATGCACCTTTCATGGCCGAAATTCCATCGGCAGGAATGCCTGCCAAACAGCAGATAAGGCCGGTACGCGATATTGGTTTCGTAGGATGGGCACTTGTTGCCCATGCGTTTTCAGGCTGCCCTTGGGGGTGTAACGCGTGGGCAGCGGGTGCCCACCCTACAAAATATGTCTGCTTCAGGCTGCCTTGTTTTTATCTGCCAGCAGCAGCGCCATCATGCGTGCGTAAACGGCGGTGAGTTTGGGGATGTCGGCAAGGGCGATGTGTTCGTTTGTTTGATGGATGGTGGCGTTCACAAAACCGAGTTCTATCAGTTCGCCTGCGATGGCCTTGATGAAGCGCCCGTCCGACGTGCCCCCTGTGGTGGAAAGGGCGGCGCGGATGCCGCAGATTTCGCGGATGGCGGTTTGCGCGGCGGCGGTGAGCGTGCCGGCTTCGGTGAGGAAGGGGTTGCCTGAAAGCTGCCAGTCCAAGCCGTATTCCAGCCCGTGCCGGTCCAGAATTTCGTGTACGCGGGTTTTCAGGCTGCCTTCGGTCTGTTCGGTGGAGAAGCGGAAGTTGAAGCGGATGTTTACGCTGGCGGGGATGACGTTGGTTGCGCCCGTGCCGCCGTTGATGTTGGAAATCTGGAATCCCGTGGGGGGGAAATAGGCGTTGCCGCTGTCCCATTGTTCGGCGGCAAGTTCGGCCAGGGCGGGGAGCGCGGCATGGATGGGATTTTTGGCAAGATGCGGATAGGCAATATGCCCTTGCTTGCCATGCACGGTGAGGCTGCCTGAAAGGCTGCCGCGCCGTCCGTTTTTAAGGGTGTCGCCCAGTTCGCGCTCGGCGGTGGGTTCGCCGACAATGCAGTAGTCCAAATATTCACCGCGCGCTTTGAGTACATCCACCACGCGCACCGTGCCATCTTTGCCGTCGCCTTCTTCGTCTGAGGTGATGAGCAGGGCAAGGCTGCCTGAAAAGTCGGGATGCTGGGTAAGAAATTGTCCGCAGGCGGCGGTGAAGCAGGCAATGGCGGTTTTCATGTCTGCCGCGCCACGTGCATACAGCATGCCGTCGCGTTCGGTGGGAACGAAGGGGTCGCTCTGCCATTGTGCGCGGTCGCCTGCCGGCACAACATCGGTATGTCCGGCAAAACACAGCACAGGGGGGCGGCTGCCCAAGCGGGCATAGAAGTTTTTTGTGTCGCCGAAAGGCATTTCTTCCACGGCAAAACCAAGCGCGCGCAGCCGTTCGGCAAGAATGCGCTGGCAGTTTTGGTCGTCGGGGGTAACGGAAGGTTCGGCAAGAAGCTGTTTGGCGAGGGTGAGAGCGGGGTGTTCGGTCATGGAGTGCCTTTTGCGGGGGGGATTTAATGCGGGTTGTGGATTCAGGCTGCCTGAAATCTAATCCTGCAAAATATCGGCAACAATATTCTCTGCTACACGATCAAGATTCAATACCTTTCTGTATTGTTCGATTGCTTGTGTATGGATATGCAGCCTGCCGTTGAGAGCTTGACAGATATAGTTTTCAATATCTGCATTATCGGCGGCAATATGGCAGCACAGTCTTGCCAATTCGCCATTACTGTTAAACTTCATATGGTGAGGATTTTCAATAAATACAATTGGTTTATTTGTCAATGGATATTCCGCAATAAAGGATACGCCATCTGTGACTAGCATATCCGACCATTCAAAACTGTCGATGTAGTTCCAACCGTCATCTACGGATATATTGTCCAACACATCCAGTTTTTCCATAAATTCGCGATACATATCAGGAAACCGATTATTCATGCTGACAGATAAAATCGGATGTGGACGATATTTTATATGAATCTTACTACCCAATCTTTGTGCCAGATCGATAAAAAACAGACAGTTCTTCTCAAATGTGCCGAATGCTAGCCACTCGGAATTGATACTATGGTGCGGAGCCCAAAGAATATTGAGCGTCTGTCGGTATCCTGGCTGACTGGCAGTTTGGCTTGAAAATTTTTTATCGATGTACTCCAACTTGGTATTGCCTAAAAATCTCAGGCTGTCCGGATTACCAATGAAAGCTTGTTGCGCCTTATCATAAGCAAGCCTGCTGCTGCAATAGATTTTATGGCAATAAAGATGGAAATTTTGGTTTATTTCCAAATCCAATCCGTTTATTTCAAAATTTTCCAATAAGTCCAACGAATAATAAGGGATATAGACAGTTTTATATTTTGCCAAATTCAGTGAGGAACACAATGCAGGAATATCCGCATCCCAAGGTGCTTGACGGATAACATAGTCCGGGTTGATGGAGGCCATATAAGCCAAATAGGCTTCAATATCGTGTGGATTGAGGGCGTGGTGTGCAATATTTTCTTGCTTCAGATAGATTTGCGTGTGTGCAGAATAGGCATTCTGTAAATTGTTATCTTGATTTTCCGCCTGAATAGCCAATACGAAAACTGCAACGTCATCCCGTTGTCTGAATGCCTGATAAACGCCCGACAAGGCTGTCCATGTGGTCATATTATGGACAATAAACAAAATATGTTTTTTACATTTACGAGAAATAGGGTAAGGGCGCAATGTGTTAATCAACAGCGTATCCAAACGAAAATGAGTATGCTGGTTGTGTTGCAACAGCGTATCAAGTGTATGGTTTTGTGTTTCACGCAGCCGATTTTCCACATTTCCCAAATGGGATAGGCTCTCTTGGTATCTAGCGGCAGTTTCTAAATAATGCTGCTGCATGACTTGTTTTTGTGCTTCAAGATTATTTTGCAAAGACAAGACTTCATCCTGCATTTTATTCAGCATCACAGATAGTTCATTTATCTTGCTTTCCAAACGTTTTTTATAGTGGATACTGCGCTTTGCAGAAGCTATCAATTCTTTAATACTTTTCGCCATAATAGATATGTCCTTTATTTTCCCAATTGGTTTCAGGCTGCCTTAAAATAGCTCTCCCTGTCCCTACTGAAACAAAACCTGTGCATTGCTTACGCCATGTGTAGTGCTGAACAATACCTTATATTGTTGCTCTGAACTTCAAAATTTTGTTTTCCGTTCTGCATCTTTAATCAAGGGGTGGATGGCCGTTTTGCTTTTCTGTTGGTTCGCGAACGGGCAACTTAGATAAACCTTTGACCACTGCCATTCTCATAGCAGGCCACATTATCAAACATGGTTGGTCAAATCTTTTCCTTACTATTGTCGGAGTAAATTGCACCTAAATCAGATATGTGCAGAGAGCTATCGGGTATTCGGTTAAAAACTTGGCGGGATTATTCTCTCGTTGCAGCCAGAACGGCAGCCGTTTAGTATGGATATAAACCTTTTTTTGAGGAAGATTGATTGTATAGTCGATTAAAATTGCAATGATACGGCGTTGGCTCGCCTTGACGTACTACCTGTACGCCTTGCGGCTCGCCGCCTTGTCTCATTTTTATTTTAATCGACTATAGTGTTTGTTTCTGGAAATTTTCTGGAATTCTGTCTTTTACTCTGGGCAGATTCTTCCTACGGCTCGCCACCTTGTCCCGTTTTATTTTAATCTACTATAATTTTAGCTTGAGATAACCATTAGGTAGAAATAGTATCTTTTTCTATATGAAAGGATATTCCCGTAATTTTCAATCAAACAGGAATCAGACAATATGAGATTTTTATCCTTTATTTTTATGTTGTTATTACTGGCATGCTCCCATGCCGTTGCCGATAAAAACACTGCTGCCAATCCCAGCAACATGCACGGCACAGTCCAAATATCGTTTGAAACGGCGGAATTTATCCACCAAGAACAAACGTATTATCTGGATGACGCATACGGCGTACTCTCCGACCTGATTAAGCAGGAAAGGGAAAAAAGCAAAGCTTTTCTCGTCCGCAAAGACATCTGCCTAAACGGCTATATTCAAACCAAAACGCAAAACGGTAACAACGGCTTCGGTGCACTGGGGAAATATGACCAAGCCATTTTCGTACAGAAATTATGTTGAGAATGGCACACGTTCAGGCAGCCTGAAACAATTTCAGGCTGCCTTTTTGTTGCCGTTTAGCCGTTAAACAGCCAAGGCTGGCTTTGGCGGCGTTGCGCTTCAAACGCTTTGATGTCGTCCGCGTGCTGCAAGGTCAGGCCGATTTCGTCCAAACCGTTGAGCAGGCAGTGTTTGCGGTGTTCGGTAATGTCGAACACAAAGGTTTCGCCGCTTGGGGTAGTTACGGTTTGTTTTTCCAAATCAATGCTTAGTTGATAACCCTCGGCGGCATACACTTCTTGAAACAGCCGCTCCACCTGTTCTTCGGTCAGCACGATGGGCAGCAGGCCGTTTTTGTAGCAGTTGTTGAAGAAGATGTCGGCGAAGCTGGGGGCGATGACGGCGCGGAAGCCGTAGTCGTCCAATGCCCAAGGGGCGTGCTCGCGGCTTGAGCCGCAGCCGAAGTTTTTGCGCGTGAGCAGGATTTGCGCGCCTTGGTAGCGCGGCTGGTTCAGCGAGAAATCGGGGTTCAGCGGGCGTTTGCTGTTATCTATGCCGGGTTCGCCGTGGTCAAGATAACGCCATTCGTCAAAGCAGTTTACGCCGAAGCCGCTGCGTTTGATGGATTTGAGAA
>CAUQSD010000022.1:0-30493 GCA_963520685.1 uncultured Kingella sp.
TGGTCAAATTTTATCTGCGCCGGCAGCAGCAGAAATACCGCCGCGATTTGTGCCGCAAATTGCAGAACGTATAAGCACGAAAAAAGCAGCCTGCACTTTGTTTTGTGAATGTGCAGGCTGCTTTTCGTTTCGCAGAAACCCCGTTTTAACTTCGTTGAAGCTGCGCTTTCAGGTAGCCTTTTTAGGTTTCAGGCAGCCTGCATCACTCCGCCGCCGCAAACACCTCCTTCGCCACAAACACCGCATTCAGCACCTTCGGAAAACCCAGATACGGAATGCAGTGGATAAACGCCTCCACAATTTCATCGCGCGTCAGCCCCACGTTCAGCGAAGCGTGGATATGCACGCGCAACTGGTTTTCACAACCGCCCTGCGCCGCCAGAGCCGCCAGCGTTACCAGCTCGCGCTGCCGCATATCAAGATGCGGGCGCTGGTAAATCTCGCCGAATGCGAAACCGATGATGTATTTGCCCAAATCAGGCGAAATATCCGCCAACGCCTGCATTACCTTGTCGCCCTGTTCGCCGTCGATTTCGTTCAGCTTTGCCAAGCCGCGTGCCATTAAATCCTGATGATTCAACATTTTTCGTCTCCATACTGAAATAGGCAAAATTGCACGGTCAGGTTAAACTATCAAGCAAACTTTATAGCAAGGAGATTTGATGCAGACCAAGGAATTTGCCGAGCAAACGGGTTTGTCTGCCGCCACGCTGCGCTACTACGAGCAGGAAGGGCTGCTGCGCCCCGAACGAAACGCCAACGGTTACCGTGAATACGGTGCGCGCGATTTGGAATGGGTGGGCTTCATCCTGCGGCTGAAAGACATGGGCGTGCCGCTCGCGCAAATCAAGGAATACGCGCGGCTGCGGCATTTGGGCGATGAAACCGTCCCCGAGCGTTACCGGATTTTGCAGGAACATCAGGCGGCTTTGGAACGCAAACGGCAGGAATTGGACGCGCATTGGGCGTTTTTGGATCGGAAGCTGGCGTGGTATCGGTGGAAGATGGGTGGGGGGAAGTAGGCAGGCAGAAAGCAAGTATAGTGAATTAACAAAAACCAGTACGGCGTTGACTCGCCTTGTCGTGCTATCCGTATTGTCTGCGGCTCGCCGCCTTGTCTCATTTTTATTTTAATCGACTATATCAACTTTCACGCCACCGTAATCTCGCATTCGCACGCCACTTCAAAATTCAACGAATTGGCGATAAAGCACAAACGATGCGCTTCGTGGTGCAGGGCTTTGGCTTGTTCAACGTGCTGCGCTTGGGTGATGGTGACCTGCGGACGCAGCGTGGCTTTGACAAACCTGCCAGGCTGCGTGCGGCCGCCTTCGTCCATCACGGCTTCGGCGTGGTCGGTGTAGGCGGTAACGGTGATGCCCGCCGCGCTGCACAGGTGCAGATACCAGAGTTTGTGGCAGGCGGAAACGGCAGCCAGCAGCATGTCTTCGGGGTTGTGGCGGTGTTTGTCGCCGCGAAAGGCGGGGTCGGACGAGCCAAGCAGGTCGGGTTTGCCGGCGATTTTGACGGTGTAGTCGCGCGAATAGGCGGTGTAGGACGATGTGCCGCTGCCCAAGTTGCCCGTCCATTCAATAGTGGCGTGGTAGGTGTGTTGTTTGCTCATGGTTTTCCTTTCGGTGCGGAAGTTGTCGGGTGGCTGCTTTTCAGGCTGCCTTCGGACGCGGTTCTGCCTTCAAAGGCAGCCTGAAACGGGGTGGGCAACAAGTGCCTGCACAGATGTCGGCATGAACGCCCATTGCGCAAACTATTTCACCAGCCGTTTCAAGGCCTGACGCACGCCTTCGCCCACGTCCGTGCCTGCGGGGATGCCTTTGGCGGCGGCGCGGGCTTCGCGCTCGGAGTAGCCCAGTGCAAGCAGGGTGCTGACAATGTCCTCTGCCGCATCGGGGACGGCGGCGGAAACAGGCTGCCCTGCCCCGCCTGCGGGCGCGAGTTTGCCGCGCAGTTCCAAAATCATGCGTTCGGCGGTTTTTTTGCCGATGCCGGGCGCGGCAGACAGGCGTTTCACGTCTTCTTGGGCGATGGCAGCGGCCAGCTCTTCCGTGTCCAGCGCGGAGAGGATGCCGAGGGCGGTTTTTGCTCCGATGCCGCTGACTTTGATTATTTGGCGGAAGGCGGCGCGTTCGTCTTTGTCGGCAAAACCGAACAGCAGGTGCGCGTCTTCGCGGATGACCGGGTGGGTGTAAAGCCGCACGTTCTCGCCCACATGCGGCAGGGCGCAGAAGGTCTGCATGGAGACTTCGGCTTCATAACCCACGCCGTTCACGTCTATCACGATTTGCGGCGGATGCTTCTCTATCAGTTTTCCGTATAGCTGGCTAATCATGTTTGGGACTCTCTGACGGCTTTCAGGCTGCCTTGGACGCGGCGGAACAAGGCTTCGGCGTATTACCCTGAATCTGCACCCCGTTGGACGGACACTTGTCGCCCACGCGGTGCAATAGAAGGATTTCAGGCTGCCTGAAATGGGATTTGGGGATAAACGCGTGGGCATAAATGCCCACCCTACAAACCGGCGTTGCGCATATCCGCCCGCGTGTGCCGGTTGCACAAAATTAAGACCGGCGATGATTGATGCCTACTCGGTTTGCGCTTTCAGGCTGCCTTGGATGCGGCAGAACAAGGCTTCGGCGTATTACCTTGAATCTGCGCCCCGTAGGGTGGGCACTTGTTGCCCACGCGGGGTAACAGATGGATTTCAGGGCAGCCTGAAATGGAATTAGGGATAAACGCGTGGGCAACGAGTGCCCACCCTACCAAACCGACGTTGCGCGTATCCGCCCGCGTATGCCGGTTGCACAAAATTAAGGCAGGACGCATCAGATGCGCATGGGCATTACGATGTATTTGAATCGGGCGTTATCGGGGATGGTGAACAGGGTGGAACGGTTGGCATCGCCGAAGGCAAGCTGGATATCGTCTTCATCGTTCAGGCTGCGCAGCACGTCGGTCAGGAATTTGATGTTGAAGCCGACTTCCAGTCCTTCGCCCTGATAGGCGATTTCCAGCTCTTCGCTGGCTTCTTCCTGCTCGCTGTTGCTGCACGAGATTTTCAGGCTGCCCGGGGCAAGCTGCAAACGCACGCCGCGGAATTTTTCGTTGGCGAGGATGGCGGAGCGTTCCAATGCGCCCAGCAGGGCAGCGCGCCCGATGACAAAGATTTTGTCGTTGTCTAGCGGGATGACGCGGTTGTAGTCGGGGAATTTGCCGTCTATCACTTTGCTGACGATGTCCGCGCCGTTCAGGCGGAAGCGCACCTGCCGGTCAAGCAGTTCCACGCTGACGCTTTCTTTGGGCTGGTTCAGCAGTTTCACCAATTCCAACACGGTTTTGCGCGGCAGGATAACTTCCTGCTTGGGCAGGTCGGCATCTATATCGGCGGACACAAAGGCAAGCCGGTGTCCGTCTGTGGCGACCAGGCGGAGCTGGCTGCCTTCGGTTTGCAGCAGCAGGCCGTTGAGGTAATAGCGGATATCCTGCACCGCCATGCTGTATTGCACTTGGCTTATCATGTGTTTGAACTGCTCCTGCGGCAGGGAGAATGAAATATCCGCGCCCTCGGCAATGTTCATGGCGGGGAAATCTTCGGCAGGCAGCGTTTGCAGGTTGAACCGTGCCTTGCCCGATTTGAGCGTGAGCCTGTGTTCCGTCAAATCAAGCTGCACATCGGCGTTTTCGGGCAGCGCGCGCAGGATGTCCTGCAATTTTTTGGCATTGGTGGTGAAGCGGAAGGCTTCTGCACCGCCGCTTTCGCCTTCCGTGCGGATTTGGATTTCCAAATCGGTGGCGGTGATGCCGGTTTTGCCGCCGCTGCTTTCCAGCAGCACATTGGCCAAAATCGGCAGGGTGTGGCGGTTTTCCACCACACCGGCAGCGGCGGCGAGCGGTTTGAGCAGGGAATCGCGGGAGGTTTTCAGAATAAGCATGGCAGTTCCTTTGGTTGGGAGATGAAAATATTAAATAAAGCGGTTTCGGGTTACACGTCAATGGACCAAGGGTCGGGTTTGGACGCATTGTTTTCCTGTTCCTGTTCGCGTGATGCCTGATTCTCTGCCGTCTGCAACGGTTTTTCAGGCTGCCTTTCCGGCAACGTTTCCTGCATACGTGCAAAAAGCATTCCCGGTGAGGCAAAAGCCGCCCGCGCTTTTTCCAATACGTTTCTGCTGCCTTCCGGCTGGTGCATGGGAACATCCATATTTTGAATTTCTTTTTCCCGCTGACGGATAAGTCTTAACCCTTCGTTGGTATTGAAAAATAAAGACAGGATTTCATCATAATCCTTGCGCTCCTGTCCGTGCCTACTGGTCGGCAGTTTCAGCGGGTCTTGTTTGATGCGCGCCCATTTTTGATGAAGCGGGTTGTCGGGATGGGTGTGATTAAGTGCGATAAAGGTTTCCGCACCGGCTAAGGCATGTTTTCTGCCGGTTTCCAGATAATCGCTTCTACCTTCTTTCGGATTATAGGCATCTATTCTGTTATACACAGACTGCAAATTATTATGCTGTCCATGCTCAATTTCCCTTAACAGGTTTTTCCCATTTCTCATAGATTGGTTATACAATTTTGCCGTAACGGTTACCAAACGGATTTTATCGTCATAACTGCTTTCCTGATACAGCTTGGTTTTGGTCAGCGGATTAAAAATTGTGTCCCGAATAATGGCAGCCTGCCTGATGTCGCACGCATGGGCAAAGGCAATTCCCTGCTCGGATGCCAAAAATCCGTTCATAATGGTTTGCAGCTTATGTGTAAGTGGTTTGCCGTGTTCAACGTTTTTAATAAATTCTCCTTGTCTGGATAATTCATTAGAAAAAGGTTTAATTTCCGAGTCATCAATCTGCAGATGGAAACGGGTTGCTCTTGCCCATTGCTGCGCTTCTCTCACCATAGGTTCGGCAAAATATTCACGCTGACCTAAATCATTTTGTAACATACCAAAAGAATACCCACTATTTCCAGCAGGTTTTATCCTTACAATATCTTCTGCCGATTTTGCTATCCTCCCACCCTCATTTAATACTCTTCCATTTTTATCATATTCATTCCCTGCCAAAACTAAACTGTATGCTTTTTCCTTGGCTTCTGATGCCGCACCAATAGCAAAGAATGCAATTGCATAGAACTCTTTATCAGAAATATATTCACTTCTAGCCATAATTTGTTCACCTCACATAAAATATTAGCACATTACGAACATTTTTTTGGAATATCAGGAATATTATCCTTCTTACCTACCCGATGAAGAGAATACCAACTCTTCTCAAACCAAAATCTCTTCCCATTTCCAAAAGATTCATACTTCAATAAAGTATTCTTCCCTTTCTTTATAAAATAGGCATCATATCGTTTTCCATATTTTGGACAAGTAGGATTATTAATACTTGGCTCTACACTTTTATCACTGCATACATGGATAAAAAGTTTATTTCCTTTCACCACGCCACGCAATTTTCCCATCATCCCACCCTCCGGACGTGTCGTACCTCCCGAGTATGTACCTGTCACCTTATTTCCCTTTTGAACAAAATCAAAATTATCTGAAAATTCATAGGAACACCTGTCTTCATAATAACTCCAAGAGCCGGAAAAATCGGGAATTTTGGCATGCAGCGCACCAGAAAAGAAAATACAAAACAATCCAAACCAAACACCTGCTTTATTTTTATTCTGACCAATAAACATATCTATCCTTTTCTTTCAAGGCAAGGCAGCCTGAAACCGTGCGGGAAACACTATCTGCCTTACAAACTGACTTGCACCCTTTATCCTAACCGGCTCTATATCTTTTAGGCTGCCTCAATGCTGAACCACAATCAGCAGCCGTTCGTAATCCTGTTTCACATCGGGGTCGTCTTGGCGCAGTTTGGCAATGGTTTTGACGGCGTGCATCACAGTGGTGTGGTCGCGCCCGCCGAATGCGTCGCCGATGGCGGGCAGCGAAAGCGGGGTGAGCTCTTTGGTGATTGCCATGGCGATTTGGCGCGGGCGGGCAAGATTGCGGCTGCGCTTTTTGCCGAGTATGTCGCGGATGGAGATGTGGTAGTGGTCGGCAACGGCTTTCATGATGAGCTCGGGGGTGATGGGTTTGTAGTTGCTGGCAACAATGTCCTGCAATGCGTCTGTGGCGAGGTCAATGTCTATCGTGTTGCGTTTTTCAAAGCGGCAGCGGGCGATAACGCGGTTGAGTGCGCCTTCCAACTCGCGCACGTTTTGTTTGACGTTTTGGGCAATAAATAGGGCGGCATCTTCGGATAAGGCGATGCCTGCGGCTTGGGCTTTGCGTTCCAAAATGTCCACGCGCATTTCCAATTCGGGCGGCTGCAACTGTATGGTCATGCCCCACGAAAAACGCGACACCAGCCGTGCTTCCATGTTTTCCAGTTTGGCGGGAAGCTGGTCGCAGGTGAGGATGATTTGTTTGTCGTTGGAATGGAAGTGTTCAAACAGGAAGAAGAATTCTTCCATGGTGCGGTCTTTGCCGGAGATAAACTGGATGTCGTCAATAATCAGCAGGTCGTAATGCAGGTATTGCTGCTTGAAGCTGTCCCATGTTTTGTTGCGGACGGTTGCCATAAAGGTTTTGAGGTATTCGTCCGAATGCATATAGCGCACGCGCGATTTGGGCGAGAGCCGCAACAATTCGTTGCCGACCGCCTGCGCAAGGTGGGTTTTGCCCAGCCCCGTGCTGCCATAGATGAAAAACGGGTTGTAGTTGCTGTCTCCGGGCTTTTCGGTGATGGATTTGGCAACGGCGGCGGCAAGCTGGTTGCCTTTGCCGACCACCAGCGTGTCAAAGGTGTAATCGGGCGACAGGTTGGTTTGGGTGTGCCGCTGCTCGGCCGCCCCGCGCCTGCGTTCGGCTTCTATTGCGCTGGGTTTACCCTCTTCGGCGGAGGCGGTTTCAGGCTGCGTTTCCGGGCGAAGGTTATTCATCCGCTCGGCAAGGATATCCAGCGCACCCGTCTTTTTGCCGCGTGCGGCGGTTTTGAGCGGAGGAACGGGCTGGGCTTCCGGGCTGCCTGAAACGGTTTCGGTTTCTAGCGCATCGGGCTTTCCGGTTTTCAGGCTGCCTGTTGCGGCAGCGGGGGCATAATGCTCGCCCCTGCCGACTTTGAAGACGATTTCGGGCGCATCGGGATAAACCCGTGCGCCCGCTTCGCGGATTGGGGCGGCATACTGCGTGCGCAGCAGATTCAGTGCAAACTGGTTTTTGGCAAACAGCACCCACGCGCCGCCTTCTTCACCGGCGGTGAGCGGGGCAATATCGCGCGAAAATTGCCGTTCAGGCAGTTCGGCTTGCAGCAGGGACAGGCATTGCGGCCAAAATTCGGAAAGTTGCATAACGGCGGCTCGGGAAGGTTGCAAACGGCGCGGATTATACCGCAAATTTATGTTAAGCCCGGGCGGGGCAAACGGGTTATCCACAGGCCTTTCAGGCTGCCTGAAAGGCTTATTTTGATTGACAAAACAGCATAAAACAGGTTTAATGCGCCGTTTTTGTTTCCACGTTAAATAGGAATCTGCAATCATGAAACGCACTTACCAACCCTCTGTTACCAAACGCAAACGCACGCACGGCTTTTTGGTGCGCTCCAAAACCCGCGGCGGCCGCGCCGTATTGGCAGCCCGCCGCGCCAAAGGCCGCAAACGCCTGGCCGTATAAATTGGACAACTGCTTCGGCAAGGCATACCGACTGCTCACAACGGAAGAATTTTCTTCCGTTTTCGCATTTAGGAAGCAGCGTTCCCGCCGCTTCATCCAAGTATTGCAGTCCGATACCAACACGGCAGGACACGCACGGCTGGGATTGGTGGTCGGTAAAAAAGCTGCCAAGCGCGCCGTAAAACGCAACTACATGAAGCGTGTCATCCGCGAATGGTTCAGATGCCGCAAACACAGCCTGCCCCCGCGCAACTATATCGTGCGCGTCCGCACCGCTTTCGGACGTGAAGACTGCGCCGAAGCCTGCCGCGAACTTGCCGCGCTGATGCCGCCGCACCCAAACGGCAGCGGCGGTGAGGCAGCCTGAAAGCACCTTTCCGTTTTCAGGCTGCCTTTTGCAGACCATCAAAACGAACCATGCGCCGACTGTTCCTTCTCCTCATCCGTTTCTACCAAATCTGCATCAGCCCGCTCATCCCGCCGCGCTGCCGCTATGTACCAACCTGCTCGCAATATGCCATAGAAGCCGTGCAGAAATACGGCGCGGCAAAAGGCGGGTATCTTGCCGCCAAGCGCATCTGCCGCTGCCATCCTTTCGGCGGCAGCGGATACGACCCCGTTCCCTGAATCCCACACACCCGAAAGCATCCTGATGGATTTCAAAAGACTGATTACGGCAATGGCTCTGTCCATGCTGATTCTGTTCGCATGGGAAACCATGTTCCCATCCCCCAAACCACAACCCGCCGCCCAGCAGCAGGCTGCCGCACCGCAAGCCGCTGCCCAAACGGCCACAATCGGCACAACCGCCCCCATCACCGTGGAAACCGCCGCCGTCAAAGCCGTGATAGACGAAAAAAGCGGCGATTTGCGCAATCTGACCCTCTTGCGCTACAACGCTGCGAATAACGACACCGAACCCTTCCGCCTCTTTGCAGACGGCAAACCGCTCACCTACATCGCCCAATCCCGGCTTGTCGGTGCAGACGGACGCGACATTTTGGCCGACACAACCTTTCAGGCTGCCGCCAAATCCTATAAAGCGGAAAACGGCAAAGTAGAAGTCCGCCTGTCCGCCCCCGAAAAAAACGGCATACAGATAGACAAGATATACACCTTCCCCAAAGACGGCTATCTGGCCAGCGTACGCTTTGAGGTAAAAAACAACGGCAGCGCGCCCGTGAAAATCGCCCCCGCCTACCACATCCTGCGCGATGCCACCCCGCCCGAAGGCGAAGGCTGGTTTATGCACAGCTACACCGGCCCCGTCATCTATACTCCCGATGCCGACAAATTTGAAAAAGTAGATTTCGGCAAACTGGACAAAGACTTCCAATCCGGCAAAGACACCGCCGAATACCCCCGCAAAGCATCAGGCGGCTACATCGGCATGATTCAGCACTACTTCGCCGCCGCCTGGATAATGCAGCCTGCAAACGGCGAAAACCTCTGCACGGGCGGCACTTGCAGCACCACCATCAAACGCCTGCAAAACGGTTTATACAGCGCAGGCTTCCAAACCGCCGTTGCCGACATCCCGGCCGGCGGCAGCAAAACCTTCACGGCAGAACTCTATGCCGGTCCGCAGATAACCAGTATCCTGAAAACCGTGTCGCCCAAATTTGAACTAACCAAGGACTACGGCCGCGTACACATCTTTTCCGCCCCGTTGTTCTGGCTGTTGGACAAACTGCACACCTTCATCGGCAACTGGGGCTGGGCAATCATCGTACTGACCATACTGGTGAAAGCCGTGCTGTTCCCACTCAACCAAAAAGCCTATAAGTCCATGGCAAAAATGCGCGCCGTCGCCCCAAAAATGGAAGCCCTGCGCAAAAAATACCCCAAACCCGAAGACCGCTTGGCGATGAATGCCGAACTGATGCAGCTATACCGGACCGAGCAAATCAACCCTTTGGGCGGTTGCCTACCCATGCTCATTCAAATGCCGATATTCATCGGGCTGTATTGGATGATTTTCCTATCCGTAGAGCTGCGCCAAGCTCCGTGGATTGGCTGGATACACGATTTAAGCCGCCCCGACCCGTTCTATATCCTGCCCGCCCTGATGACCGCAACCATGTGGTTCCAAACCAAAATGAGCCCGCCGCCCTCCGATCCGATGCAGGCTCAGATGATGAAGGTTATGCCGCTGCTGTTCTCCATTATGTTCTTCTTCTTCCCCGCCGGACTGGTGCTGTATTACGTTATCAACAACCTGCTGACCATCGGACAGCAGTGGCTGATTAACAAAGATACCGACAAACAGACAACGCAGCCAAAAGTGGAAGTGCTGGAAAAAGAACCGAAAGGCAAAAACAAGAAATAAAAAATTTCAGGCAGCCTGAAAACCGAAGAAACTTGGTTTTCAGACTGCTTTTTATAGTTGGATTCAAATGAGAATATGGTAAAGCGTACGCGGTAGTACTTCTAGTAAATGGGGCAACGCGGTAGCATTATGATTTTAATCAACCGTAATCCCGTCCCGTACTACATAAAAAAGCTGCCCGATATTCAGGCAGCTTCTTTCAAGAAAATAACATTCAATTTTTACGGTTACGCAGATAATCCAGGGTTTTTAGCTCGGCAATAGCCGCTGCCAAAGCGGCTTGGGCTTTTGCCTGTGACTCACTATCTTTCGCCAGTGACAAATGCTCCTGCGCAACCCGTTTTGCCTCTTCCGCCCGCGAAGCATCCATCTCCGCACTGCGGACAGCCACATCGGCAAGTACCATCACTTTATCGGGCTGCACTTCCAATACACCGCCAGACACGGCAACCAGCACTTCCTCGCGCTCATTCGGCACAGTCAGTCGCAATGCCCCCGGACGCACCAAACTCAGCACAGGCTCGTGGCGGGGATAAATCCCCAACTCACCACACACAGTCGGCACAACCACAAAGCTCGCCTCGCCCGAGTAGATATTCTCTTCATTGCTCACTACTTCTACGCGCATTACGCTCATAGCAGCCTCCTCAGTTCAAGGTCTTCGCCTTCTCAACAGCCTCTTCAATACCACCCACCATATAGAACGCCTGTTCCGGCAGATGGTCATATTCGCCGCTCAAAATTGCTTTAAACCCTGCAATAGTATCGCGCAAAGGAACGTATTTGCCGGGTGCTCCCGTAAACACCTCTGCCACATGGAATGGCTGAGACAAGAAACGCTGTATTTTACGCGCACGCGCCACAGTCAGTTTATCCTCATCAGACAACTCATCCATACCCAAAATGGCAATAATGTCGCGCAGTTCTTTATATTTCTGCAATGTAGATTGCACACCGCGCGCCACATCATAATGCTCTTGACCCAAAACCATCGGGTCTAGTTGGCGCGAAGTAGAGTCCAACGGATCAACCGCAGGATAGATACCCAAGGACGCAATATCGCGGCTCAATACCACAGTCGCATCTAAGTGGGCAAACGTCGTTGCAGGAGAAGGGTCTGTCAAGTCATCCGCAGGCACATAAACCGCTTGGATAGAAGTAATCGAACCCGTTTTAGTTGAAGTAATACGCTCTTGCAGGCGACCCATTTCTTCTGCCAATGTCGGCTGATAACCCACTGCAGACGGCATACGACCAAGCAAAGCAGAAACTTCCGTACCCGCCAGCGTATAACGATAGATATTGTCCACAAAGAACAATACATCACGTCCTTTGCCAGTCTCATCTTTCTCATCACGGAAATGTTCCGCCATTGTCAAACCGGTCAATGCAACACGCAAACGGTTACCCGGCGGTTCATTCATCTGACCATATACCATGGCAACCTTATCCAGCACATTGGACTCTTTCATCTCATGATAAAAGTCGTTACCTTCGCGGGTACGCTCGCCTACGCCGGCAAACACAGACAAACCGCTATGCGCTTTGGCAATATTGTTAATCAACTCCATCATGTTTACGGTTTTGCCCACACCCGCACCACCAAACAGACCAACTTTGCCGCCTTTTGCAAACGGGCAAAGCAAATCAATCACCTTAATACCGGTTTCCAACAGTTCGGTTGCACTGGACAATTCATCAAATTTCGGAGCAGGTTGGTGAATAGAACGTTTCTCTGCAGCATCAATTGTACCAGCCTCATCTACAGGATTACCAAGCACATCCATGATGCGTCCCAAAGTAGCATTGCCAACCGGTACGCTAATGGGTTTACCCGTATTGACAACTGCGTAACCACGTTTCAAGCCATCGGTAGAGCCCATAGCAATCGTACGGACAACACCATCGCCCAGTTGCTGCTGGACCTCCAATGTCAAATCCACATCACTCAGCTTCAATGCATCAAACACATAAGGGATAGAGTCACGCGGAAATTCCACATCCACTACCGCGCCAATAATTTGTACGATTTTGCCTTGGCTCATTACCGTATCCTAATTTTTAATTTAATATTCCAAGCAGCCTTAAACAGCGGCCGCACCCGCCACAATTTCCGACAATTCTGTAGTAATTGCCGCCTGACGAGATTTGTTATACACCAAACGAAGCTCCTTGATAGCATTACCAGCATTATCTGTCGCCGCTTTCATAGCAACCATGCGTGCAGCTTGTTCGGCAGCCATATTCTCACTTAACGCTTCGTATACTACAGATTCCAAATAGCGTTTGACCAAATATTCCAATACGGCAACTGGGCTAGGTTCATAGATATAATCCCAACTGTATTTACTGCCGACATTTTCACCCAAAACTTCTTCACCCAAAGGTAGTAGAATTTCAGAGCGAGGCTCTTGCTTCATGGTATTCACAAAACGCGAGCTAATCAAATGGATAATATCCAACTTGTGTTGTTCGTATCGCGAAAAAATTTCCGTCATCGCACCCAACATAGTTTCCATCTTAGGCGTATCACCCAAGTTAGTTATACTGGCAATCACATTCAAACCGACACGCTGGCACGCTTGCAGGCCTTTACTGCCTAAGCAAACTATTTCTACATTGACACCCTGATTTTGATATTCCTGTACCTGCGCAAAGAATTTTTTCAATACATTGGCATTCAAACCACCACACAGCCCCTTGTCAGTCGTAATCAAAATAAAACCGACATTCTGCTTACTTTTATGCTGCTCCAATAACTTGATACCATGGTCTGCCTGCGTTTGTGCCAAATGGCTCATTACTTGCCGGACAGTATTCGCATAAGGGCGCGCCAATTTCATCCGCTCCTGAGTCTTCCGCATTTTTGAAGTAGATACCATCTGCATTGCTTTGGTAATCTTCTGCGTATTCTGCACACTACGGATTTTGGTAAGAATCTCTTTTCCAACCGCCATTTTAAGATTCCCTTTTCACTGTCTTCAGGCTGAATAGCTATATGAAGCTTTAAAAGATTTCATCGCACTTTGCAAAATCTTTTCGCTTTCTTCCGATAATGAGCCAGAAGCATTTATAGCATTCAGCGTATCAGGATGCTGTGTACGAACGAAACTTAAAAATTCCGATTCAAATGCCAATGCTTTAGAAACCGGCACATCAGCATATGAGCCATTGTTAATCGCCCACAAAGTCAAAGCCATTTCAGCAACGCTCATGGTATTAAACTGCTTTTGTTTCATCAATTCGGTAACAACTTCGCCGTGCTGCAATTGCTTACGCGTTGCCTCATCCAAATCGGAAGCGAACTGTGAAAATGCAGCCAATTCACGATATTGCGCCAACGCCAAACGGATGCCACCACCTAATTTTTTGATGACTTTAGTTTGTGCCGCACCACCTACGCGCGACACAGAAATCCCTGCATTGATAGCTGGGCGAATACCTGAATTGAATAAATCTGTTTCCAAGAAAATCTGACCGTCTGTAATGGAAATCACATTGGTCGGTACGAATGCAGACACATCACCAGCTTGTGTTTCAATAATTGGCAATGCGGTCAATGAACCTGTTTTGCCTTTTACCTCACCATTGGTTAGTTTTTCTACTTCTTGCTCATTGATTCGCGCTGCACGCTCCAACAAGCGTGAATGCAGATAGAACACATCACCGGGATAAGCCTCGCGCCCAGGCGGACGACGTAGCAACAGAGAAATTTGACGATAGGCAACTGCTTGTTTTGACAAGTCATCGTAAACAATCAACGCATCTTCACCACGATCGCGGAAATATTCACCCATCGTACAGCCTGCGTAGGGTGCAATAAATTGTAATGCGGCAGCTTCAGAGGCAGTGGCAGCAACAACTATCGTATGCGCCATTGCGCCGTGCTGTTCTAATTGACGCACCACATTCGCAATAGAAGAAGCTTTTTGGCCAACTGCAACATAGATACAGATAACGCCTGTGTCTTTTTGATTTATTATGGCATCCAAAGCAACAGCGGTTTTACCTGTTTGACGATCACCGATAATTAGCTCACGCTGTCCGCGACCAATCGGTACCATAGAGTCAATGGCTTTCAAGCCAGTCTGCATCGGTTGATCGACAGACTGCCGGGCAATAACACCTGGTGCGATTTTTTCAATCGGTGCAGTTAGCTTGGCATTAACTGCCCCTTTACCATCAATCGGTTGACCGAGTGCATTAACGACACGGCCAACCAACTCGCGACCGATGGGCACCTCCAAGATGCGACCAGTACATTTAACCTCATCACCTTCCTTAATGTGCTCATATTCACCCAGTACAACCGCACCAACTGAATCACGCTCCAAGTTCATCGCCAAACCGAACGTATTACCAGGAAATTCCAACATTTCGCCTTGCATTACATCGGATAAGCCATAAACGCGCACAATACCGTCTGTTACAGAAATAACTGTACCGCACGTCTGTTCCTCAGGACGAGTGCTCAATTTCTCAATTTTTGCTTTCAGCAAATCGCTGATTTCAGCAGGCTTAATCTGCATGAAACCCTCCTAATTCGTCATAGTCGCATACAGCTGCTGCAATTTTGCCTGTATGGATAAATCTAATACCTTATCGCCGACAACCACTTTGACACCGCCAATCAGTTCTGGTTCGGTAACAAAAGTCGCCTGCAAACTAACATGGAAATATTGTTCCAAATCGGCAACGATTTTAGCCCGCTGACCTTCACTTACCACGTCATAAGCCGTATAAACAATTGCCTGTTGCGCACCTTTTTCTAACAAAACTTGTTGTTTAAACTGTTTATAGATTTCAGGTAATACAACTAACCGCTTCTCTTCTGAAACTACGGCGATAAATTTCTCAAATTCCGCATTTTTGACGGCTTCGCAGCTCCCATCCAGCAAAGCCAAAAACTGCTTTGCCTTATCAGAATCACTTAATTGAACGGAATTTATCAAATCGACAACCTGAGGTTGCTGGATTAACCATGCTGACTGATGCAAACCATCCAACCACAAATCAAACTGGCTCTTTTCATTGGCCAGCTCAAATACGGCTTTCGCATAGGGGCGGGCAATAGTTGCATACTCTATCATAGTATTACAGCTCCTGTTTCAAAGCACCAAGCATTTGAGCATGCTGTTTTTCATCCACTTCACGACGCAAAATGGACTCGGCACCTTTTACTGCCAAAAGTGCAACTTGATTACGCAAAACATCGCGTGCACGGCTGCTTTCTTGTTCCGCATCAGCTTTTGCCTGCTCGGTAATCCGAGCCGCTTCTATTGAAGCTTGTGCTTTTGCATCTTCTACGATTTGCGCAGCACGCTTTTCGGCGTTGGCCACCATTTCGGAAACTTGGTTACGACCTGCCGCCAACAATTCTGCAACTTTCTTTTCAGCCTGCTCAAAATCGCTTTTCCCGCGCTCCGCAGCAGCCAAACCTTCGGCAATCTTGTCTGCCCGTTCATCCAATGCTTTGGCAATAGGCGGCCAAACATACTTGATGACAAACAAATACAACAGGCCAAAGACGATAATCTCTGCAATTAAGGCTGCATTTATACTCACTTTACCTGCCCTCGCTATCGGCGTTAATCACAAATGAAGCAATCAGACTTACTGCCCAGCTGCAAACGGATTAACAAAGGCAAACAGCAGAGCAAGCGCTACACCAATCAAGAATGCGGCATCAATCAAAGCGGCAATCAGGAACAATTTGGTCTGCAGCGGCCCAATCAATTCAGGCTGGCGTGCGGAAGATTCCAAATATTTAGAACCAACCATGGCGATACCAATAGACGCACCCAACGCGCCCAAAGCAACAATCAAACCACATGCAATAGCAATCAAACCCATGATAATACTCCCGTATAAAAATAAACAAAGGGTTAAACAAAGTTAAAGGAATTAATGATGGTCATGTGCCTGCCCGATATAGACAAACGCCAATGCCATAAAGATAAATGCCTGCAGCGTAATCACAAGGATATGGAAAATTGCCCATGCCAATCCTGCAATAATATGAAACACAAACAAAATCGGATCAAGCAGAGTTACGCTACCAGTGGATGCCCAAGCACCACCAAGCAGTGCAACTAACAAAAACACTAATTCGCCTGCATACATATTGCCGAACAACCGCATCCCGTGCGATACGGTTTTAGACAAAAATTCCATAATATTCAGCAGCAAATTGACAGGAGCCAGTTTGATACCGAGCGGCGCAGAAACCAATTCATGCCCCCAACCGCGCAATGACTTGATTTTAATGCTGTAATAGATACACAAAAAAAGCACGCTGGTTGCAATCGCCAAGCTCACGTTTAAATCTGCGGTCGGCACAACACGCAAAAGTGCATAATGCTCGCCCGTCATTCCCTGGAATATCCGAGGCAGCAAATCCACCGGCAACATATCCATTGCATTCATCAGGAAAATGCTGACGAACAACGCCAAACCGATTGGGGCAACCACTTTGCGGGATTGTTCATTTGGGATGATGCTCTTGCACATATCGTCCACAAACTCAAACAGTATCTCCACGGCAGCCTGAAAACGCCCCGGCACTCCCGAAGTCGCATTTTTTGCCGCCAATCGCAAAACATAGCAACCTAAGACACACAATGCGATTGAAAAAAACAGAGAATCAAGATTGATAAATGAAAAATCCGCGATATTCTTCAGCCCCTGCCCTTCGCTGGGGTCAGCAACGCTGGTCAGATTCTGCAAGTGGTGCTTGATGTATTCGGCAGGAGTTATTTCACTTGCCATAACGATGAACTCTCAAAAAAAATAACGGAATTAAATGGCTGACGCAAAGAAGCCCGAAAAAATAAGGTATAAACCTGATTTCGCGGTAAAGTGCGAACGCTGCTGTCATCAGCAGCAATGCCAGTATTATTTTTAAACCTTCCGCTGCTGCAAAACCTATCCCAAGCATCGCCGGATACATGCGCGAAAATCTTAAAACCAATACCGAAACAGCTGTCGGCACAAGGTAAGACAAACCACCGAAAACCAGTGATATGGCAGCCTGAAACCCTAAGCCTGCATATACGACAATGCCCAACACCGCTGTTGCAGCAGCTTGCAGCCAAACAACGCGAACCATCCGAGAACCTGCCGAAATGCTTACATACAGTCGCGGAATGTAATCAAATGTAGAATTTGTGTCAAGCTTATTAAGCACTCTGATGCGGCATTTTTATGATATTGAAACACATATTTTTTGCCTGATTTACAAAACCGTATTTTCAGACTGCCCGATGGCATGGTCGGGCAGCCTGAAAATCATTAACGCCTTAGTTGGCGGCAGATACGGCGGAAGCTTCTGCCACTGCGCTTGCAGCAGTGTTCTCACCCCATGCAGCGGGATATTTGTAGCCTACGAACTTCTGACGGGCATAGCTTTTGAATTCGTCAGAGTTATAGGCATCGGTTACGTCTTTTACCCATTTGCTGTCTTTGTCGGACGCGCGGACGGCTGACCAATTCACATAGGCAAAACTTGGTTCCTGGAACAGGGTTTCGGTCAGCTTCATGCCGCTGGACATCGCATAGTTACCGTTCACAATCGCAAAATCAACATCTTGGCGGCTACGCGGCAGATTTGCAGCTTCCATCTCCACCAACTTGATGTTTTTGATATTTTCGGCAATATCGGCTTTGGACGCTTTGAGCGGGTCTATGTTGTCTTTCAATTTCAGCCAGCCCAAGTTGTCTAACATCACCAAAGCGCGGGCAAAATTGGAGGGGTCGTCGGGCACGGCAACAGTGCTGCCGTTTTTCACCTCGTCCAACTTGGTGAGTTTGCCCGGATACAGACCAAGGGGCGCGGTGGGCACTTGGAATACTTCCACCAAATCCAAATTGTGTTCGGCTTTAAATGCGTCCAAATAAGGCTTGTGCTGGAAGATGTTGATGTCAATCGCCCCCTCTGCCAAGGCTTTGTTGGGCGTAACATAATCGGGGAACTCGGTCAAGGTTACTTTGTAGCCCTGCTTTTCCAGCATCGGCTTGATTTTCTCGGTAACCATTGTGCCGAAGTCGCCAGGTGTTGCACCGAACTTGATTTCGGTTTTTTCAACGACCGGCGTAGAGGCGGGCGATGATGCGGCTGGGGCGTTTGTACCCCCTTGTCCGCCGCAAGCGGTCAGCGCAAGCGAAATGGCAGCGGCAAGGGCGAGTTTGTTGAATATGGTCATGGTATGCGTCTCCAAACAAATGAAAAGAAGGTCTTTCAGGCTGCCTTATTGCCTTCAGGCTGCCTGAAAAGCGCGGGATTATAGCGGGGTTTTCAGGCAGCCTGAAAAACTCATTCAATCTCCCAATCCTGTTCGACTATTTCCACGTCGTCGCCAAACGGGCGGTCATTGTGCCTGCGTTCCCGGTCAAACACTTCCAAAAACGCGGCAAGCTCGGCGCTGCTGACGGGGAAATGCGCCAAATCTTCCACAGAATAACCTTCCGCATAACGGCTGACCGGGGCGGCAGGGGCAGCCTGAAAAAGCTCAGGGCGTTGGTTTTTAAACTTCTGCCAGCTCTCATCCAGTAAACCCAGCAGCATCCTGTGTTCACGGGCAAATGCTTCCAACTGTTCTTCCGTAGCATCAGGCTGCCAACTCCGCAAACGCTCGCAATCCATCACAAAACCTCCTGCCAAACAGGCAAAAATGTAAGCATACATAAAACAATGATAAAATTACAACACGCCTTGTCAAACAACCGTGAAAACATTGCGGCAAAAGGCATTTCTCTGTTAAAGTGCGCAAGTTTTCCCCATGTTTGGGCAAACAAGTTACAAACCAACCGAATCATAAACAAAGCAAGGAGTAGCGATGGATGATCCGATAATGCTCGTCCTCATCGCCGTTGCCGTGTTAGCGGTAGCAGGTGTTTTTCTTGCCGTGAGCCGGAAGAAATCCAAGGCATCCGGCAACGACAAAGAAACCCGCGCCAACAAAGGCAAAAAAGGCGGCAAAGCCCAAAGCAGGCTGAGAGACGACGAAGACGAAGAAGAGGACGATCGCAACACAGACGGTAACTGGGACTGGGGTGCAGCACCCGCTGCCAACGTGGTAGACAACACCAAAGTCTCTGTTCAGGATGTGGACACGCTGACTGAATTCAACGTTTACAAACAATTCGGCTACTTTGACAAAGCTGCGGAATCACTTACCGCCTATTTGGACAAAACACAAAGCAACGACAAAGAGCTGGCGAGCGAACTGGTCAGCCTTTGGTTGCAGGCAGGCAATCCTGATGCAGCTGCCGAAACCATGTCCAAATACCAAAATCTGCTTTCTGATGAAGAATTCGCCAAATACATAAAAGAAGGTTTGGCTTTGGACGAGAACCATCTCGGTCTGCGCGTATTGGCAGAAAGCAAACTGGGCTGGTCCGTCAAAAAAACGGCAGAAGAAATCGGCGAAAAAACAGGGCTGCATCCCGAACCGGAAGCGGCAAAACAAGCTCCAACTCCAGCCCGCACGGCCGAAAAAACCGAAGAAGAATCACGCCCCCGCAAAGCACTGGTTGCCGGCAAAGGCTCGCTGTCCGACATCAGCACAGACGAAAAAGGCGCGGTATTGGCATTTATGAACCCCGAACAAAGCGTCAAACTGCTGAAAGATTCGCTGAGTTACGATGCTGCGGTCAAATACCTAAACAAAGCCATCCGCCGCTCCAAACGTCCTGCCTCATTGTTGATTGACGCACTGTCGCTAGACTATCGCGCCCGCAACATTAACGGCTTTGCCGGCCATCTGTGGAATCTGTATTACACACTGGGGCAATATGGCCGCCAAGTGAAAGAACGCATGCTCGGCTGGGGCTACACCATGGGTTCGCACCCCGTGTTTGACCGCTTGGAAGCCGCACCAAATGAAGCCGCATTGCGCGACTTGGGTATACAGCAGGGCTGGCTGGACGGAGGCAGCCTGAAAAAGGCACGCTACCAGGCTTTGGTAACCGAAACGTCAGATGCCAATGCAGAGCCGCGAACCGCTGCCGAACGCATCCTGAAAGAATCGGAATCCCTGTTGATGTACGGGCAATTGGACAATTCCATGGATTTACTGGAAAAAGCCATCGTAGAACACCCGCAAGAATCCCAACTTTATATTGCATTGTTTGACCTGTATGAACGTGCCGAGGAATGGGACAGACTGGAAAGACTGCTGCAAGAACTCCGCCCGAAAGTTCAGACATTGCCCGAAGAAGTAGTATTGGCGATGAGCCAACTGCTACAACGGTTCAGTAACGGCTCAATCGGATACAAATAACTATGAACCATGACTTACCCCACGTAAAAACGGTGAAGCTGCTGTTTGTTGCAATGGATGACCAGCAACAGGCCATGTTCAGAATGGCATTTAAGATGCACAACACCACCAACTACGAAGTGATTGGCGCACATTCCGGCGAGAAACCCGAACTTGTCATCGTAGACGGCGACAGCAGTAACGGTTTGGCCGCATGGCAGAAGGCGAAAAACGAGTTTCCAAACAGCGTTATCGTATATTTCTCCAAAACCCCTCCCGCCGTTACTGCACCCTATTTGGCGAAACCAATTAAATTTGATTCGCTATTCATGAATCTGCGCAACCTGCTGCAAGGCAACGGCGTATGGGTTGTGCGTGCCGGCACAGCCCATACGTCTGCTGCGCCCGCACAGCCGAAGACCGTCTCTGCCGAACACTCATCGCACCGTTCCACCGAAGTTACCATTCCGCGCTTCGATCCGCGCACAGGCATCTTGGGCGCATTCCGCGAAGTTTTGGAAAGCCAGCGAAACACTGCTATCTTGGTGGACGAGAATCCTGTTTTGGCTGTTTTCCCCAGCACACAACGCGTTTGGATTGCAGTGGATTCAGACCATCTGAAAAGTCTGTGCCAACAGGACAAAATCAATCTCAAACTAAAACATATCCCCGATGAAAACAATGTTCAGGACCGTGCCAATGCAACTGTAACATCCAGCATGTGGCAGATTGCGCTGTGGACAGCAAATGGCCGCCTAGTAAATCCGCTCAATCCCGACACTGTTTTCCATCTGAAAAGCTGGCCCAATCTGACCCGTCTTGCCCCCCTGCCCGAAGCCATGCGCCTGTCGGCATTCCTGACTAAGACATCCGTCAATCTGAATATGCTCTATAAGCTATTGCCCTTGGATATGAAAGATATCCTCAACTATATCGCAGCCACCTATCTGACTGATTATCTGACGGTAACGCAGCAGACGGGTAGCACGGCAGCCACACAATCTGCCACTCGGGCAACTGTTGATACATCGGCCACACCGAAACCCGAACAGGTTCGCGCGGCACGTCCTTCTCCCGCGCATGCGAAGCAGGATGAAGGCGGACTGTTGAGCCGATTCATGAAAAAATTGCTGAATAGATAGAATAGAAGAGGTACTCGCCATGATGGCAGAAAACAAGATTATTTTTACGGGGCCCGTCGGTGTTGGGAAAACCACTGCCATTGCCGCCCTTTCAGACGAACCTCCCGTGCAGACCGATGCCAGCGCATCGGACATGACAGCCGTACGCAAGGGCTATACGACTGTTGCGATGGATTACGGCGTTATCCGGCTGGATGAAAACACAAAAATCCACTTGTACGGCACACCCGGACAGGAACGTTTCGACTTTATGTGGGACATCCTAAGCCAAGGCAGCATGGGGCTGATTCTGCTTCTGGATAATACTCGCGCCAACCCTCTGAAAGATCTGAAATTCTTTTTAGATTCATTTGCCGATTTGTTGGAAACCGCCCCGCTGGTGGTCGGCGTAACCAAAATGGACATCCGTGCCGTTCCCGGAATTGATGTCTATCAGAAATATTTGGCACAGAACGGCTTTAATGTGCCCGTGTTTGAAGTAGATGCCCGCAATGAAGAAGATGTCAAACAACTGGTTACGGCTATGCTGTTCCAAATCGATCCAGGCTTAGAGGTATAACATGGAATCCACACTTTCACTGCAAACCAACCTGTATCCCCATATCACGCCGGCGGGCGCGTTTTATGCGGTAGCGAACAAAAGCGCGAGCGCAAGCCGCACTCTGCTGGCCAATATTCTTAAAGCCGACAGCAGCGAACCGATTACACAGGCACGTCTGTTGGAATGGGCGGAAGAGATTGATATCGAATCCGCATTGAATCTGCTCTACCGCTTGCAGCGTTTGGAATTTTTATACGGCAGCGACACTCCCGACGCATCGCTGGTGCTGCAAGACGATACGCTGGCAAATCTGCTGCCGCACCTGTCCGACAGCCAAAAAGCGCTGCTGATAGACCAAGACGGTTTCTATTTCGCCAACTCGGGCTTTCATCACGAGGCCGCCGAAGAAGTAGCCATTCTCGCCAGCGAAGCCATACGCCTGTCCGAACGCCATGCCCTGCTGATTAAAAACAACCTGAATATCTACCAGAACGCGTGGGGATTGTGCGACCCGACCGGTCAGAGCGAACTGACATTCTTCCCGATTTATATCAACGATGCCAAATATATTCTGGTAACCGGCGGTGCACCGCAGCTTCATAAAGAAGCCTTCGTAACGCTGGTACGCGCACTCTATAAGACGGCAGAAGCCGCTGCCAATTTGGGCAACGCTTTCTAATATTTTGACTGGAACTGAATAAAATGCATGAACAACTCTTAACCTCCGTATTGAGCGACCTCAACAGCTCTTCCGTTGATATTACCGCTTCCGCCGTGATTTCCACAGATGGCCTGCCCATCGCACACCTGTTGCCCGAACACATAGACCCTGACCGCGTGGGCGCGATGTCCGCCGCGCTCTTGGCTTTGGGCAACCGCACCACGCAGGAACTCGCCTGCGGGGAATTGGAGCAGGTGATTGTGAAAGGCAAACTGGGCTACACACTGCTGATTCAGGCAGGCGGCACAAATGTGCTGTGTCTGACCGCCAAAGAAAGCGCGAAACTGGGACTTATCCTACTGGACGCACGCCGTGCCGCGCGCAGCATTGTGGATATTACCAAATAACCGTTTTCAGGCTGCCCTTGTTTGACAGCCTGATGCTTTTTATGTTTTAATCCGCCGCTTATTCGGCCAGATAGCTCAGTCGGTAGAGCAACGGATTGAAAATCCGTGTGTCGGCAGTTCGATCCTGCCTCTGGCCACCAAATACCGCAAGCCCAAACACCGTTTGGGCTTTTTTTGCAGCGAAAGGACAGGCTATGCGTTGGCAGGACAGGGAAGGCAGTAAGAACATCGAAGACCGCCGGGGCAGCTCCGGCGGCGGGGGCAGAGGCGCGGGCGGCATTTTGGGGCTGATTATCGTGCTGGTCGGGGCGTATTACGGCGTGGATTTGAGCGGCCTGGTCGGCGGCGGACTGCCTGTGGCACAGACACAGCAGCAGACACATGCCCCTTCGCAGCAGGAAGAGCAGTTGAAACGCCTGAGCGAAGTAACGCTGCGTGAAACCGAAAAGGTGTGGGGCGCATATTTCAACCGCATGGGAAAAACCTACCAAGACCCCGTTTTGGTGTTCTACACGGGCGCAACCCACACAGGTTGCGGCACGGGGCAGGCAAACGCCGGCCCGTTCTATTGTCCTGCCGACAACAAACTGTATATAGACCTGTCGTTCTACAACACCATGAAAAACCAGCTTGGCGCAGAGGGCGATGCGGCGTTTGCCTACGTTATTGCACACGAAGTCGGGCATCACGTCCAAACGCTGTTGGGCACCATCCAAAAAGTGCACCGCCTGCAACAGCAAGTCGGCAAAACCGAAGCCAACGCCCTATCCGTAAAACTGGAATTGCAGGCGGACTGCTATGCAGGCGTGTGGGGCTACTACGCGCAGAAAGACGGGCTATTTGAAAACGGCGACATCGAACAGGCCTATAACGCCGCCGAAGCAGTGGGCGACGACACCTTGCAGGAGCGCGCGCAAGGCTACACCGTGCCGCACACCTACACACACGGCACATCCGCCAACCGCAAAGCTTGGCTTCAACGCGGCCTGCAAACAGGCGACATCAACCAATGCAACACCTTCCAATCCTGATTTTCAGGCTGCCTGCCCGCATACCGCGCGCCCAAAGGCAGCCTGAAAACATAATTTGCCGTTATACAGTGGATTAAAATAAGAGTGGGACAAGGCGGTGAGCCGCAGATTGGTACAAAGGCGGGATAACGCAGTCGCATTCTTATTTTAATTTACTATACATAACCTTACGCCCATTATGCCACTATCCCATTTGCTCGCCGTACTGGCAGACGGCAAACCGCACCACATCACCGAACTCGCCCAAGCCGCAGGCATTCCACCCATGCAGCTCAACGCCCTTTGGCAGCAAACCCCACAGCGGCTGCGCAGCCTGCTCCGGCAGAAAGACGGCGAATGGCATCTTGCCAAACCCATCGCCATGCTGCCTGAAAACTGGGCGCACCCCCTCTTCCAAACACAAATTCTTGCCGAAACCGAATCCACCAACACCGTGCTGCTGGATGCCGCCCGTTCAGGCTGCCCCATCCACACGCGCGCCGTCATCGCCCACAAGCAGACCGCAGGGCGCGGACGGCAGGGTAAAACATGGGAAAACGAAACCGGCGAATGCCTGATGTTCAGCATCGGTTGGACATTTGACCGCCAACAGGCAGAACTCGGCGCACTCGCCCTAGTAACCGCACTCGCCTGCCGGCACGCGCTCGCCGCCCTGTCCTGCCCCGCGCAAATCAAATGGCCCAACGACCTCGTTATCGGCATGCACAAACTCGGCGGCATCCTGATAGAAACCGTGCGCCATAACGGACAAACCCATGCCGTCATCGGCATCGGCATCAACTTTCTCGCCAACGGGCAGCCTGAACACAGCACATCGTTTCAGGCTGCCTGCGCGGAACGGCACACCGCCGCCGAACTCTTAACAGAACTGCTCAACCGACTCCACAGCCATCTTGCCCAGTTTGCCGAACAAGGCTTCGCCCCGTTTCAGGCTGCCTACGAAGCCGCCCACCGCGACCAAGGGCAGACCGTCTATCTGCTGCAAAACGGCAGCGTCAGCCACAGCGGACAAGTCATCGGCGTGGCGGAAGACGGCAGCCTGCGCCTGTACACCCGCAACGGCGAAACCCGCGTTTGCAGCGGCGAAACCAGCCTGCGCCGCCCCGAACAGATGGCCGCAGGCTCAAAACACTACCTGCTGCTGGACGGCGGCAACAGCCGCCTGAAATGGGCATGGGTGGAAAACGGCCAGATATTGCGGACCGGCCACGCCCCCTACCGCGACCTGTCGCGGCTGGCGCAGGAATGGGCGGCATACGGACAACCGCACACCCGCATAGCCGGCTCCGCCGTGTGCAGCACCGCCAAAAAAGAAGCCGTCGCCTACCGCCTGCAACACCCGATAGAATGGTTCGCCTCCATGCCGGCCGCCCTCGGTCTCACCAACCATTACCGCAACCCCGCCGAACACGGTGCAGACCGCTGGTTCAACGCACTGGGCAGCCGCCGCTTCACCCAGCACGCCAGCGTCGTCGTCAGTTGCGGCACGGCGGTAACCATAGACGCGGTTACCGCAGACGGACACTATCTGGGCGGCAGCATCATGCCCGGCTTCCACCTGATGCACGAATCGCTGCTGCAAAAAACCGCCAACCTGCACCGTCCCGAAGGCCACCGCTACCCCTTCCCCACCACCACCGCCAACGCCATCGCCACCGGCATCATGGACGCAGTCTGCGGTGCCGTTCTGCTCATGCACGGACGGCTGAAAGAACGCAGCGGCGAAGCCCCCGTTGATTTGGTCCTCACAGGCGGCGGCGCAAAAAAGATTGCCGAATCCCTGCCCGCCCAATTTGGCTTAGACAACACCGTGAAAATTGTAGATAATCTCGTTATTTTTGGCCTGATAGACTGGCTGGAACACACCCAGCCCAACTGAGGAACAATAATGAAATGGCTCTTTGCCGCCCTGGTGGCCCTCAACCTCATCGTTTTCGCCGGCATGGTTGCCAATAAGATTACCCAATCGCACCGCCGCGCCCAGCAACAGCAGCCGCAGCAACCCGTCATCGTTGCCCAGCAGCCCGCACAACCCCAAATCATCATCAACACAGGCAACGGCGGTCAAAATCCCACCGTTTCCACCAACGGCAGCATCACCGCCAACGGCATCCCCGCAGGCAGCACAATCGGCAGACTGGTCGGCAAAACAGGCAACGATGCCGCCCGCCGACGCACCCGCACCGCCGCACCGCAAAACGGCGCGGAACCGCAAAGCAGCAGCGGTGGCCGCCGTGCCGAAGCCGAGCAGCAGGGCCGCCCAAAAATGCGCGACTGCACCGCCCGCGTCAGCCTGCCCTCTGACGACTACCACCGCATTAAAGGCCTGCTCAACAAATACCCGCATGCCGCATCCAGCCAAGTTGTACAGGGCGGCGGCGAAGGCGACAGCCTCACCTCCACGCGCATGAACGTCGTCTTCATGTCCGTGTCTAACGGCGAGGCCATAGAAATCCAAAACATTGTCGGCCGCTACGGCAAACTCCACCGCAGCCCCTGCGACCACTAACCCCGCTTTCAGGCAGCCTGAAAACACCCGTTGTGCTTTTCAGGCTGCCTTTTGTCTTTTAACCACCAACCGCACGAAAAGGAAACCGCCATGAAAACGCTCATCCCCGTCCTGATAGCCGCCGCTGCCCTGTCTGCCTGCACATGGGAAACCTACCAAGGCGACGACGGCAGCACACACGTCCGCCAAAAATATCCCACCGGCACGAGCTTCTATTACACCAACGGTGCGGCATCCCAAAACACGCACTACCACAGCGGCCGCCCCGTCCAACACGCCGTGGTTCCCACAAAAAACGAATAACCGCTTTCAGGCTGCCTTTACAGCAAAAAGGCAGCCTGAAAACTATGCGGCACAGGCAATACGCGAATACCGTCTGCCCCGCAGCGCGGGCACTCGCTGCCCACACGTTTTCAGGCTGCCCTGGAACAACGTGCAGGCATATAGTCGATTAAAATAAAAATGAGACAAGGCGGCGAGCCGCAAGGCGTACAGGTAGTACGTCAAGGCGAGCCAACGCCGTATCATTGCAATTTTAATCGACTATAAATGCCCGCCCTACAAAACCGGCATTGCACGCATCAATAACCTGCCCGCACCCGCCATCCATCCGAAACCATCCCCCGAAAGACCATTCCATGAACAATCTGCACATCGTCATCCTCGCCGCCGGCAAAGGCACACGCATGAATTCCAAGCTGCCCAAAGTGCTGCACCCCATCGGCGCACAGCCCATGCTGGAACACGTCATCAACACCGCCGGGCAGCTCGCCCCGCAATCGGTTACCGTCGTCATCGGCCACGGCAAAGACGAAGTAATACGCCGGCTTGCCCACAAAAACGTAAACTGGGTAGAACAAACCGAACAGCTCGGCACCGGCCACGCCCTCAAAACCGCCCTGCCCCACCTGCCGGCCACAGGCCAAACGCTGGTGCTATACGGCGACGTGCCGCTGATTGACGCCCGCACCCTCACCGAACTCACCCAAGCCGCAGGCAACGGCATCGCCCTGCTCACCGACACCCTAGACAACCCCACAGGCTACGGCCGCATCATCCGCAACAGCGCAGGCAGCGTGTGCGCCATCGTAGAAGAAAAAGACGCAGATGCCGCCCAAAAAGCCGTCCGCGAAACCAACACCGGCATACTCGTCCTGCCAAACCAATACCTTTCAGGCTGGCTCAACGCCCTGCAAAACACCAACGCCCAAGGCGAATACTACCTCACCGACACCATCGCCCTCGCCACCGCCGACGGCATATCCGTGCACCCCCTGCCCGTGCGCGCCCACCACCTTGCAGCAGGCGTAAACAACAAAAGCCAGCTTGCCGCACTGGAACGCATCTACCAGCAAAACCAAGCCGAAGCCCTAATGGCGCAAGGCGCAACCCTGCGCGACCCCGCCCGCTTTGACCTAAGGGGCAGCCTGAAAATCGGACAAGACGTAGAAATAGACGCAAACTGCCTGTTTGAAGGCGACTGCATACTGGGCGACGACGTAAAAATCGGCGCAAACTGCATCATCCGCAACGCCCTCATCGGCACAGGCACAACCATTGCCCCGTTCAGCCACCTCGACGGCTGCACCATCGGCGCACACGCCCAAATCGGCCCCTTCGCCCGCCTGCGCCCCCACGCCGCACTCGCCGACGGCGTACACATCGGCAACTTCGTAGAAATCAAAAACAGCACGCTGGGCGCAGGCAGCAAAGCCAACCACCTGTCCTACATCGGCGATGCCCGAATCGGCCACCGAACCAACATCGGCGCAGGCAGCATCACCTGCAACTACGATGGCGCACACAAACACCAAACCACCATCGGCGACGACGTATTCATCGGCTCCAACAACTCGCTGGTTGCCCCCGTGCACATCGGCAGCGGCGCAACCACCGCCGCAGGCAGCACCATCACGCAGGACTGCGAAGCCGGCAAACTCACCCTCGCCCGCGCACGGCAAATCACCCTAGACGGCTGGACACGCCCGCAGAAAAACAAATAGCTTCGCAGAACAGGCATAGACCCCGCACGGTTCAGGCTGCCTTCGGACAACACACAACCCCGTCTCCGTAGGGTGGGCATTTATGCCCACGCGTCGCACCCCTGCCCGACCACCCGCCCCATTCACCATAAAATTTCCGTAAAACGGATGTTCCCCACGGTTTCAGGCTGCCTTCAAACAACAAACGCGTGGGCAGCAAGTGCCCTCCCTACTCCACCGAAAACCGGTTTTGGTTTTCAGGCTGCCTTCGGACAACACGCAACCCCGTCCCCCGTAGGGTGGGCATTTATGCCCACGCGTTGCCCCCTGCCCAAATGCCCACCCCATTTCATCATAAAATTTCCGCAAAACGGATGTTCCCGCTCGCGGTTTCAGGCTGCCTTCAAACACCAAACGCGTGGGCAACAAGTGCCCACCCTACCCTGCCAAAAACCGATTTTGGTTTTCAGGCTGCCTTCGGACAATACAAAACCCCGCCTCCCGTAGGGTGGGCATTTATGCCCACGCGTTGCACCGCTGCCCGAATGCCCGCCCGCCCCATCCATCATAAAATTTCCGTAAAATGGATGTTCCCAAACATGGTTTCAGGCTGCCTTTTTGGGGGTATGCACAACATCCCGTAGGGTGGGCACTTGCTGCCCACGCGTTCCGAACCCGAAGGCAGCCTGAAACCGCGTGGGCATAAATACCCACCCTACCAATCTATCCTAACCGGAAGAAAGGAAGTTTTAATGAAACCAAGCAAAACCTTAACCGCTCTTTTGCTTTCCACCGCCTTATTGTCGGGATGCGGAAAACCTGTTCCCAACAAAATTGAATGGAAGGAGGAAGTACTGTTATCGGACGGAACAAAAATATGGGTGAAACGCACCGTTATAGGCAAGGCGGAATTTGCAGGCGGAATCGGCGCGGGAAGAACTTTTGATGTAAAAGAACGCAAATTGGAAGTGATTGATTCGGCAGGACTCTCTCCACCACCAATTTGGACTGACCAATGGAAGGATATGATTTTAGACAGAGATAAGGATGGAGTATGGTATATTGTGGTAACACCTATTGATACGCGGCAATGGATAAGCAAACTTCCCTATGCCCAGTTTAAAGCGATAAATGGGAAATGGACGCAGGTGGAAATCGATAGAAGTTTGGATGGAAGAAATGCCAACCTTGAACCAATTCTTAAAGTAGGAAAGATGCCTAAGGAAATGCCTCTTTCCAATAAGCCTTATTATAAGATACTGAAATATGATGCCCCTACCATCGCACCGCAGTATGAATATGTTGATTTTGATTTGAAGTATTGGTAAATTGTTTTTAACCGTTGTAATGTAAATCTCTTTTTAGGAGCTTAATCATGAAAATGACTGAAAAAGAATATGCCCAATTGGCATCACGTGTATATGACCGCAAAGACATCCGCAACAAAATGACGCTGCCCGAAGGCGTTACCGAGTTGGAATGGCAGGATGATGATAAATGGACGGGATTTTCTGCGGGGGTTTATCAAGTGGCAGAAAACCATATTGTGATTTCGTTTACGGGTTCAAACGAAGAGCTTATAGAAGATTTCTTGCTCAATAATATTCCCATCGGATTGGGATATAGCGGGCCGCAGGTTGAGGATGCGGCAAGATTAACTTTCCAAGTGATGGAAAAATACCCCAATGCCAAAATTGAATTTACAGGGCATTCTTTGGGTGGCGGCTTGGCTTCCATGATGGCGATACTCTTCAACAAAAAAGCCTATGTTTTTGACCCCGCCCCGTTTAAGGCGGCTGTTTTGAACCCGTTCAGATTAAGGAGATTAAACGGACTTCTCATAAAAAACGGCCGGCAAAATTCTTTCAGGCTGCCTTACGAATGCGTTCCCGTTGCGGAAAACATCCGTAAGGCAGCCTGAAAGTTATATAGCGGTAGGGTGGGCACT
>CAUQSD010000023.1:0-28762 GCA_963520685.1 uncultured Kingella sp.
CAAAACCTTAACCGCTCTTTTGCTTTCCACTGCCCTATTGTCGGGATGCGGGGAAAATTCGGGTACAAGCTATATTATCCGCGTTATGAATTTATTCTTCCCCAAAACGCCGGACATTGCCAAAGAAACCACTTGGAAAGAAGAAGTGCAGTTGCAGGATGGAACGAGAATTTGGGTGCGCCGAACGGTTGCCGGCAAAGCACATCAGGATATGATGAACGGACCGGGCAGGGGCGAATACAGAGTTAGCGCATATAGATTGGAGGTGGTTGATTCGGCGGGGCTGCCGCCACCGCCCGTATGGGAGAGCAAATGGCTTGATATAGTTATCGATCGTGATAAAGACGGTACATGGTATGTTGTTGTTACCCCTGTCAATACCAAAGGATGGCATGATATCAGCCCGAAATATCTTTATGCCCAATTCAAGGAAATAAATGGAAAATGGCAACAGGTGGAAATCGATCCAGCTTTGGATGTGCGGACTTCTAATTTAGACCCACATTTCCGTGCAGGAAAGATGCCAGAAATTGTTTCACTACATAATAAACCATTATCCAAGGCATGGGGATATGCTTCTCCAGTTGCTGATGCACAATATCACTATATAAATCTAGATTTACGTTAGAATTTAGCTACACTTTGTGTAGCAAATTCTATTTTTTACACTTACCTTTAAATAAAGGAAACCAACATGAAACTCAATGAAAAAATCTATGCCCAACTGGCTAACCGCGTTTATGACCGTGAAGACATCCGCAACAAGATGACTTTACCCGAAGGCATCACTGAATTGGAATGGATGGATGACAACCCTTCAACCGGTTTTTCCGCAGGTGTTTACCGTGCGGAAGGCAATAAAATCATTATCTCGTTTACCGGTTCCAATACGGGAGACCATTTTTTGGGTATGGCAGGTGATTTTGCCGTTGCCAACGTTCCGTTGGGCTTGGGTCTTAACAGCCCGCAAATGATTCAGGCTGTTTCATTGGTGCTGGAAACCATACGCCAATATCCCGATGCGGAAATTTCGTTTACGGGGCATTCTCTCGGCGGCGGTTTGGCTTCCATTATGGCAATTCTTTTTGATAAAAAGGCGGTGATGTTTGACCCTGCGCCGTTTAAGGCGGCTGTTTTGAACCCGTTCAGATTAAGGGAATTAAACGAATTTCTTATAAAAACGGCTGGTAAAATTCTTTCAGGCTGCCTTACGAATGCGTTCCCGCTGCGGAAAACATCCGTAAGGCAGCCTGAAAGTTATATAGCGGTAGGGTGGGCACTTGCTGCCCACGCGTTCCGAACCCGAAGGCAGCCTGAAAACGCGTGGGCATAAATGCCCACCCTACCAATCTATCCTAACCGGAAGAAAGGAAGTTTTAATGAAACCAAGCAAAACCTTAACCGCTCTTTTGCTTTCCAGCGCCCTATTGTCGGGATGCGGGGAAAATTCGGGTACAAGTTATGTTATCCGTATTATGAATTTATTCTTCCCCAAAACGCCAGATATTGCCAAAGAAACCACTTGGAAAGAAGAAGTGCAGCTACAGGATGGAACAAGAATTTGGGTGCGCCGAACGGTTGTCGGCAAAGCGCATCAGGATATGATGAACGGACCGGGCAGAGGCGAGTACAGAGTTAGCGCATATAGATTGGAGGTGATTGATTCGGCGGGGCTTCCGCCTCCTCCCGTATGGGAGAGCAAGTGGGAAAACATGATTATTGATAAGGATAAAGATGGTACATGGTATGTGGTTGTTACCCCTGTCAATAAAAAAGGTTGGAGAGAAATTAGCCCAAAATATCTTTACGCCCAATTCAAATTAGTAAACGGACAATGGAAACAAGTAGATATAGATCCTACTTTGGATGCTCGTGATGCTAATTTAGAACCTAGATTTCGGGCAGGAAAAATGCCAGAAAGTATTCCACTTCACGATAAACCTTTATATAAGGTATGGGGGTATGAATCTCCAGTTATGCCACCGCAATATGAGTACGTGAACTTAGACTTACGTTAGAATTCTGTTATATTATTTATTAGCAAATTCTATTTTTTCTCTATTCTTAAACAAGGAAATCAACATGAAACTTAACGAAAAAATCTATGCCCAGTTAGCTAATCGCGTTTATGACCGCGAAGAAATTTCAAATAAAATGACTATTCCGGAAGGAATTACTGAGCTGGACTGGTTGGATGATAACCCCTTAACTGGATTTTCTGCGGGTATTTATCGTACAGAAGATAACAAAATTATTATATCATTTACTGGTTCTAATATAGGAGATCACTCTTTAGGGATGGCGGGAGATTTTGCCGTTGCCAATGTCCCGTTGGGCTTGGGTCTTAACAGTCCACAACTGATTCAAGCTGCTGTATTGGTATTAGAAACCATACGCAAATACCCTGATGCTGAAATTAGTTTTACAGGACATTCTCTAGGCGGAGGTTTGGCTTCCGCAATGGCAGTTCTTTTTGATAAAAAGGCGATAGTATTTGACCCTGCACCTTTCAAAGCAGCTATTCTAAATCCGTTTAGATTGAGGGAATTAAGTGGGTTACTTATGAGAAATAACTGGCATAATGATGCACTGTCAGAATATTTACGTATGGATGAACCGTTTCTAAACTATCTATCTACTCTCGAAGATATTACTTCTACACACGGAGATAAACCAATGTTTTTAATAAATATTGCCCACGAACTGATAGAAAGATTAGAAAAGGCGGTAATGGCGTTTTATCCCAAATACTACGAAAGAGAACACAATGTCAGCAGCTGGTTTGTTAGTGGGGAATTCCTGCAGGCATTGCGGGACAATGCGGATATATTGAAGGCACAAATTCCGCTAGTAACTGCGGGAGAATTAGGCTGGAATTTCGGTGTAGTTACAGGTTCAGGCTTGGAACACAAATTGGATATCGGCAAACATATATCCACAGGAGTAGGAATAAGAGAAATCAGCAGATGGGGATTTGGCGGAAAGTTAGATGATGACGGAAAAAGTGTCAGCTTCAATGAAGCTAAACGTCTACACTCTATTTTACTACTACAAGGGGTGTTAGAGAGTAATAATTTCCGAGAAAGCATTAAATCACTTCCTCAAATACTAGACGTTATATTTGATACTAATTTATATGCTGTTTCAGATTTAGAAACAAGTAAACCAAAAGATTTATTGGCTCGTTTAGTTAAACAGCAGGTTGGCGGAATAGATAAGCAACCTTTCGATTCAGAAACTCAAACCATAGAAAAACGGCCTGTTTTGGACAGCCTTGCCGATACGTTGAATACGGTTGCCACCCGCACCGGCACGGGAAATCAAGAAGAACGGCTGATGCTGGCGGCGCAGGCGGCGGAATGGTTTTATTTCCAAGCCAAAGATTATCAATATAACGGCTCGGCATTTTTTAAAAATACTGCAAACGGCGTGCTGCAATACACCGCCGCTTGGGGCGAAAACTATGACGGGCAGAAAGAAGCAAATACGGATGAGAAAGGAAAAACCGTAGTAAAAGACCACAAATCCGACAAATACACCGAAGCCTGGATAAAACAGATATTTGCCGCCAACGGCCTTTCGGGGCAGGCGGTGCGCTGGCGCGGCTGGCAGCAGTGGACGCTGGCCACAAACGCCACGGCTTCTTCGGCTTGGGCCTTGGATGCGGACAAATCGCAAATCATGGTTGGCGCGGAAGGCAACGATGCGTTTTCGGGCGGCAACGGCGATGATTTGCTGATTGGCGGCGCGGGCAACGACACGCTTTCGGGCATGGGCGGGCACAATGTGCTGGCCGGCGGCGCGGGAGAAGACACCTACTTTATCACTACGGGCAGCAGCAACACGATTATCGATGCAGACGGCGCGGGCAGCATTTTGTGGAACGGCATGCGCCTGACCGGAGAATCCAAGGCAGACGGGGAAAACCGTTGGGTGGATGCGGGGCGGAACATCACTTATTACATGCTGGACAATGATTTGTATATCAGCCATTTTTCGCCCACCTCTGCCTTCGGCATCCGCATTGCGGGCTGGAAGGAAGGGGCTTTGGGGCTGCACTTGGGCAGCGAGCCTGCCGAGCGTTCGCACTACACGCGCATTTTGGGCGACTGGCAGCCGCGTTTGACCGATGCGGGCACTTATGCGCCGCTGGGCGAACGGCTGGCAGACGGCAGCCTGAAAGGCGGCGTTCACAAGGAAAACGGCTTTGACGATGTGATTGACGCGCCAAGGGCAAACACGCCCTATCACATAGAAGGCGGCAAAGGCGACGATGCGCTGGGCGGCAACACGGGCAACGACCTGATTGAAGGGGGTGAAGGCCGCGACCTGATTGCGGGCGGCGGCGGTTCGGATATTTTGGCCGGCGGGGGCGGAGACGATTTCATCTTTGCCGCCTCCCGTTTGAATGCCGCACCGCGCCGCAGCCCTGATGAACGCTGGACACTGCCGCCAAGGCAGCGCGGCCGCATTGCGTTTGCGGGGCGCACTTGGGGACAGGTGGAAGAAAAAGGCGGCGACAATCCGGCTTACACGATGTACGGCATCGGCCGCCCGTTTAACGAGCCGCAGGGCACGGCGGGCGACCGGATTTACGGCGGCGACGGCAGCGACTCGATTTATGCAGGCAACACAGACGACTATATCGCTGCCGATTCCGAATACACGGAAAACGGCCACGCCATTTCCGGCACGGGCAATGACGATGTGTTTGCCGGCGGCGGCAACGATACGGTGCTCGGCGGGGGCGGCAAGGACTTGATTTGGGGCGACGGGCTGGTAGAAGCCGGAAACATCAATTCTGTCGCCCCCGAAATGCACGGACACGACACCATCGACGCAGGAGAAGGCGACGACAAAGTGTATGGCGGCGGCGGGAATGATTTTATCCAAGGCGGCAGCGGCAACGATCGTCTGTTTGGAGATTCGGCGTTTGTGCAGCCTGAAGAAATACT
This sequence comes from uncultured Kingella sp., assembly GCA_963520685.1. GTDB lineage: Bacteria > Pseudomonadota > Gammaproteobacteria > Burkholderiales > Neisseriaceae > Kingella_B. The sequence continues at coordinate 4,956 of CAUQSD010000023.1, forward strand.
TCCCGTGAAATTCCACGGCACGGATGAAATCCACGGCGGCAGCGGCAGTGATTGGATTATCGGCGGCGGCGGGGACGATTTCCTGTATGGCGATGAAGGCGACGATTTCCTTTTCGGCGATGCAAACGACGACAACCCGTATCCCGAGCTGAACGGCCGCGACTATATAGACGGCGGCAGCGGCGACGACCAAGCGTCCGGCGGCTATGGGGACGACGAAATCCACGGCGGCGAGGGCGATGACAAACTGTTTGGCAACGCGGGCAGCGACACGATGTTCGGCGGGGAAGGCAACGACCTGATTCGCGGCGATGGTGAAGTCGGCCTGCAAAACGGCGCGGACGACGGCGCAGACACCCTGCACGGCGGACGCGGCAACGACAACATCACCGGCGACGGCGGCAACGATTTGCTCTATGGCGACGAAGACAACGACACCGTTTACGGCGGCGCAGGCAACGACACGCTATACGGCGGCGAGGGCGACGACACGCTGATAGGCGACAACAGCGGCCAAATCCCCGAAGAAGACTTGGGTATCCCCGCAGAATCGGGCAGAGACGACACGCTCTATGGCGGAAACGGCGATGACCAACTGATGGGCGGCATCGGCAACGACACGCTTTATGGCGGCGAAGGCAACGACAAACTGTGGGGCGATTTGGGTCTGCACCGAGACCACCACCCCGAAGGCTTCGCAGGCGACGACGTGCTGGACGGCGGTGCAGGAGACGACTATCTGGACGGCGGACGCGGCAACGATTTGCTATACGGCGGTGAGGGCAGCGACATGCTCTCTGGCGGCAACGGCAACGACAGGCTCTATGGCGGCGAGGGAAGCGACCTGCTCGACGGCGGCGAAGGCGACGATTTGCTCTATGGCGGCGCAGGCGGCGACGAGCTGGACGGCGGCACAGGGCAAGACCGCTTGGAAGGCGGAGCCGGCAACGATATTTACCGATACCACACCGGCGACGGCACCACCACGATTGCCGACCGCGAAGGGCAAAGCGCGATTCTGCTGGATTCCCTGCAAGAGCTCTCGTTTGAAGAATATGAAAACGGCATTGCCATCCGCAACGGCAAGGCGGGCGACGTGCTTTATCTGGAAGGCTACCACACCGCGCAAAGCGGCAAAGCTTCCGCCGACTTGGAAAATGTGTTCCTGTATGAACAAAGCCTTAACGGCAACTGGATAAGCCTTGCCGACATTGAAGAGCAGATTCGGCAGCCTGCCGCCCCTGCCGCTGCCAACACCGCGCCGCAGGTGCTGCACCCCGCCGAGGCATACACCGCCCGCGCCGGTACGCCATTCAGCTACACGCTGCCCGAAAACTGGTTTGCCGACAGGGAAGATGCCGCGCTGGCATACGGTCTTGCCGCCGCAGACGGCTCGCCCCTGCCGAACTGGCTGCATTACGACCCCGCCACCCGCACACTCTCCGGCACGCCGCCCGAACAGGTTTCAGGCAGCCTGAAACTCACCGTCACCGCCACAGACAGCGGCGGCCTCACCGCCGCACAGGACTGGATGTTTAGCGTGCAGGGCAAATATCCCGCCGCCCTCGGCTCGGCATACAACGTTATCCGCGGCTCGCAGATTGCGTCCAAACATTCCGCCCGCCTGTATGCCGACCACATCCAAATACAGGAAGACGGCACGCGCACCATCCTGTCCCACCAAGGCTCGGATGCCATGAAAATGCACCGCAACGCCGAAGGCGGCTGGGACACGGAGCGCATTCGCAACGCAGACCTGCCCGAAAACCCCGTACTGCACGGCACGGACGGCGCAGACAGCCTGAAAGGACAAAGCAGCCTGCTGCCGTGGGGCAGCGAAATACGCGGACACGGCGGCAACGACACGCTATACGGCAGCAATAAGGCCGACCTGCTGTTCGGCGGCGACGGCGATGACGGCATACTGGGTTACGACGGAAGCGACACGCTCTTTGGCGGGCGCGGCAACGACCGGCTAAACGGCGGCGCAGGCGGCGACACCTATATCTTCACCAAAGGCGACGGGCAGGATACGGTAACCGAACGCCCCGATTCTGCCGAAACCAACCGCGCCGTATTTGCCGACAGACAACTCAGCGAAATGGTGCTGGGGCGCGAAGGCAACGATTTGTCCGTTTCCGCCTCGCGCAGCCGCGACCGCGTTACCTTCAAAAACTTCTTCGGCACGGCGGGATACGGACACGATTTATTCCTGTTCCAAGATGCCGCCGTTACCGGTGCGGACATCGCCGCCGCGCTGGGCGGAGCAGATTTGATGGTGCAGGCAATGTCCTCTTTCGGCACGGATGCCGCCGCCGCTTCCTCCGAACACACAAGGCAGCCTGAAACCCCCAATATGCTGCTGGCAGCAGGCAGCCTGTCCTAAACGGCATAAGCAGAAAGGCAGCCTGAAAACCGGAATACACGGTTTTCAGGCTGCCTTATTTTGCGGGATGGCATCCCGCACGGTTTGCGGCCTTCGGAAAGATGTACAACCCTATCCCTTGTAGGGTGGGCATTTATGCCCACGCGTTACACCCTGCCCAACCACCCGCCCCATTCATCATAAAATTTCCACAAAACGGATGTTCCCACACGCGGTTTCAGGCTGCCTTCAAACACCAAACGCGTGGGCAGCAAGTGCCCACCCTACCCTGCCGAAAACCGGTTTTGGTTTTCAGGCTGCCCTCGGACAACACGCAACCCTGTCCCCCGTAGGGTGGGCATTTATGCCCACGCGTTGCCCTCTGCCCGAATGCCCGCCCCACCCATCATAAAATTTCCGCAAAACGGATGTTCCCACACGCGGTTTCAGGCTGCCTTTAAACACCAAACGCGTGGGCAGCAAGTGCCCACCCTACCCTGCCGAAAACCGGTTTTGGTTTTCAGGCTGCCCTCGGACAACACAAAACGCCATCCCCCGTAGGGTGGGCATTTATGCCCACGCGTTGCCCCCTGCCCGAATGCCTTTTCCCACCCCGCCGCCATCCGACATTCTGTCAAACTCTGTTAAAATAGCGCATTTTTTTGACCCTCCGCAGCCTCGGCAACTTTTCAGGCTGCCCCAAATCCATGACCGACCACCAGCCCGCCGCGCCGAAAAAAACCGCACCCAAAAAGAAACGCCGCCTGCTCAAATACACGCTGGGCGGCATCGTCCTGCTGCTCGGCGCAGCGGCAGGCGGCGCATACTGGCTTGCCGGCACGGAAAGCGGGCTGCGTTTCGCCGCATTCAGGCTGCCGCAATATGCCGGCATCAACACGGCGGGCACGGTTTCCGGCAGCATCTGGGGCGGCTTTTCGGCACGCAACCTGCGGGTGGAAACCCCGTCTGCCGATATTGAAATCAGCAGCCTCAATTTCCGCTGGCAGCCGCGCGAACTCTGGCACAGGCATCTGCACATCAACGAAATCAGCGCAGGCAGCGTGCATTTCCAAAGCAAACCCACGCCGCCCGAACCCGAAAAAGCCTATACCCCCAAAGAACCCGACAGCCTCACCCTGCCCCTCTCTGTGGCGCTGGACAAACTCGCCGTCGCCAGCCTGACCCAAGGCAAAAAGAAAACCGGAATCCTGCGCGATGCCCGCCTTGCTTACGCATACGACCACAAACAGCACCGCCTCTCCTTAGGCAGCCTGAAAACCTATTGGGCAAACACAGACGGCACATTCTCCATTGACGCCGCCAAACCCTTCGCCATACAGGGCGCAGTGCACGCAGCCGGCGAGTTGGACGGCATCGCCGCCCAAGGCACGGCATTTGCCACCGGCAACCTGTCCGACTTCAAATTCGCCGCCGACTTATCCAGCAAAGACGTGGGACTGCACATCGGCACGCGCATCCGCCCGTATGCCGCCACCCCCGCCGAACTGATCAGCGAAACCGAAGCGCAGGCGCACAACCTCAACCCCAAAGCCTTCATGCCCAATCTGCCGCAGGCCGCCCTGTCGCTCACACTGGCCGTCCGCGCACATGCCGAACCCGGCATCAGCGACACCCTTTCCGGCCAGCTCAACCTTTACAACAGCAAACCCCTGCCCGCCGACCAAGGCGGCATCCCCGTGCGCACGCTCAACGGCTCGTTCCGTCTGGACGGACAGGAAAACATCGTCATCGACCACCTGCTCGCCAAACTCCTGAACAAAGGCAGCCTGAACCTATCGGGCAAAATCCTAACCGGCGAAAACAAACTGGATTTGGCGGCAGACATCAAAAACCTCACCGTATCCGACATCGCATCCGCCGCATCCGCCATTGAAACCAACGGCAGCCTGAACGCCAAAGGCACATTCGCCAGCCCCGAAATCGGCTGGCAGCTTGCCGCCGGACGCGCACAAAGCACAGGCAGCCTGAAAATCAAAACCGACACCCGCAACGCCCAACGCACCCTGCTGCTGGAAAACGGCACTGTCAAAACCGAAAACGGCGGGCAAATCAACCTTTCAGGCAGCCTAGAACTCTTCCAAAACCAAAAGCTCGCCGCCGAAATAGAAAGCCGCTCGTTCAACCCCGCCAAACTCCACCCCGCCCTGCCCGAAGGCAGCATCAGCGGACACATCAAAGCCGCCGGCGAACTCGCCAAACAAGCCGTCCGCACCGAAATACAGCTCGCCCCGTCCACCCTGTCCGGCGCACCGCTTTCAGGCAGCGGCACGATAGACTACCAAAACGCACACCTAAGCCGCGCCGACACCGCCATCCGCCTCGGCAACAACCTCATCAGCACCAAAGGCGCGTTCGGCAAACGCGGCGACACCCTCGCGCTGGACATCAACGCCCCCGATTTGGGCCGCTTCGGCTTCGGCCTCAAAGGCCTCCTCACCGCCAAAGGCAGCCTGAAAAACACCGCAGACGGCTTTGCCAAACTGGAAGCCGATTTGGCCGGACAGGCACGCGGCTTCGCCCTCGGCGACGCACTGCACGTGCAGACGCTGGACTTCAAAGCCAAAGCCTCGCCCGACCCCGCCGCCCCGCTCAACCTCACCCTTTCAGGCAGCGGCATCAGCGCAGGCGGCACCGCCATAGACAAAATCTCCGCCCTTCTGGACGGCACACGCCGGCAGCACCGCCTGCGTGCCGAAGGCAGCCTGAAAATAGACGGCAAACCCCTCAACCTCACCCTTGCCGCCAACGGCGGGCTCACCGGACAAAACCAATGGCAGGGCAGCATCGGCGAACTCAACATCGCCGGCGCACTCAACCTAAAACTGCAAAACGCCATGCGTCTGGATGCCGGCGCAGAGCGCGTGAATCTCGGCGCAGCCTCATGGCACGCCCTAGGCGGCAGCCTGCGGCTCGAACAGCTCACTTGGAGCAAACAGGCAGGGCTGGTCAGCAAAGGCCGCGCCGACAACCTGCATCTGGAACAGCTCCACAACTTCTACACCCCCCCCGTACAGCACAACCTCGTCATCGCCGCCGACTGGGATTTAGGCTACACCCAAAGCCCGCGCGGCTACTTCAACCTGCGCCAGCAGGGCGGCGACATCACCCTGCCCACCCCGCGCAAACAACCGCTCGGATTGCAGGATTTCGTCCTGAACACCACGCTGGACGGACGCGGCATCCACAACCGGATTGCCGCCGGCACGCGCTACGGCAAAATATCCGGCGACTACAACATCATGCAGGCCTTCGGCGGCGGCAAAATCACCGCCGCCCCCGTCAGCGGCAGCATCCGCATAGAAGCCAACGAGCTGGACACCTTCAAAAGCATGATGCCGGTCGGACAAATCATCAAAGGCCACCTCTCCGCCGCCGCCCAAATCAACGGCACCGTGTCCGCCCCCAAACTCAGCGGCACGATAGACGGCGAAAACCTGTATTACCGCAACCGCCAAGTCGGCATCATCCTAGACAACGGCAGCCTGAAATCCCGTCTGGACGGGCAAAAATGGACGATAGACGCGCTCAGCTTCCACCGCAAAGACGGCAGCATCAGCCTATCCGGCAGCGCAGCATACGAAAACGGCGAACCCGCCGTTTCCGCCAAACTCACCGTCAGCCACTATCCCATCTTAGACCAGCCCAGCCGCCGCCTCGCCATTTCAGGCAGCGCCGATGTCGGATACAGCGGCAAAGGACTCACCCTGACAGGCAGCCTGAAAGCAGACGAAGGCCGCTTCGGCTTCCAAGAAAGCAGCGCCCCCGAATTAGACAGCGACGTTATCGTCATCGGCGAAACCAAACCGCCCCCCGCCCCCCCCATGCCGCTTGCCCTCAATCTGGACATAGACTTAGGCGACAACGTCCGCTTCGCAGGCGAAGGCATCAGCCTGCTGCTCGGCGGCAAACTCGCCCTCACCTCCCACAACACATCCGACGTGCAGGCAGTCGGCAGCATCCGCATCACCAAAGGGCAATACAAAGCCTACGGACAAGATTTGGTCGTCAAAAAAGGCATCATCTCCTTTGTCGGCCCGCTTACCAAACCCAACCTCAACATCCGCGCCGAACGCCGCAGCTCCCCCGTCGGCGCAGGCGTAGAAGTGCTGGGCAACCTCGACGCACCCCGCATCACGCTGGTTGCAGACGAACCCATGAGCGAAAAAGACAAACTCTCATGGCTCGTCCTCAACCGCGCCAGCTCCGGCAGCAGCACCGACGAAGCCGCCCTTGCCACCGCCGCCAGCGCCTATCTTGCCGGCAAGTTCAACGACAAACTGGGTTTGGTAGACGACTTCGGCCTCACCAGCAAACAGACCCGCAATGCCGACACCGGCGAAATGAACCCCGCCCAACAAGTCATCACCTTCGGCAAACAGCTCACGCAAAACCTGTATCTGGGCTACGAAATCGGCTTGGGGCAGGCCGACCAAACCGTCAAACTCGTGTATCAACTCTCCCGCGCCTTCCAAGCCATCGCAAGGCTCGGCACCATATCCTCAGGCGGCGAGCTCAAATACATCAAACGGTTTGACTGAATTTCAGGCAGCCTGAAAACTGGCAGCCCGCTTGCTAACAACCCACCCGTTATCCACTATTCCAACCAACCCAAAGGAACTCCCCCATGATTGGACAATTTGAAATCAACAACTACACCAAAATCCAGCTCAACAACTACCTCGCCGCCAAAAACATCACCCTGCGCGAAGGCATGGACAACGAAGCAACCAGCAAAGAAATCGCCGCCATCCTCCATTCCGGCTTTCCCAAAATGGTTCAAAAAATCTACTCGCTCGCCAAATTTGAAACCTTCTTCTGGGAAAAACGCGACCTGCTGCACCAATACATCAGCGACCGCTTCCTCGCCCTGGAAAAAGCCGCCGCCAAGAAAAAAGACAAATAACCGCAACAGCGCGCAAAAAAGGCAGCCTGAAACCTTTGAACACGGGTTTCAGGCTGCCTTAAATATTGTCGGGTGGGCACTCGCTGCCCACGCGTTTCCCCTGTCCAAAGGCAGCAAACCGCGTGGGCAGCAAGTACCCACCCTACAAACAAGTAGTACAAAGGACATTGGCAACGCCGTACCCGTTTGAATTTAATTTACTACATCTATCTTTACGCGCACCGGCTCACCTATTCAGTTTCCCCCAAGCTGCTGGAAACGCTGCAAAACGCGGGCAACGGCTTCCACATCCGCATCCGCCTTCGGTTTCACGTTTTTGCTGCCGCCCAGCAGCAGCCTGCCCGTTTCACTGAATATGCTTATAGATTCCACCTTTTTCTTCTGCATATTGACGCGGGCGGAGAGAGCCGTTTTCCCGTTGGGGTGGTACACGGTTACGGACTGGGTGTTTCCGGTTATGCGCAGCACTTCCGCCAGCTTGCCGTCCTCATAATGGCCGCTGACACCCGCCTGGCCGTTGTGGATGTCGGCAAAATTGGTTGCCTCTCCCTCGGGCGAATACCACACGATGCGTCCTTCCGCCACGCCGGAACTGAAATTGCGGATTTCCTTCTCATCGGGGACAACTGCAGGGTCTATCTGTTTGGTTTTGCTGTCCTGATAAAAATCCTGCACCACGGCCTTGCCGTCGGCAGTGCGCCCAACCAGCATACGGTAATAACCGCCCGCTGCGGGCTGTTCCACCACGCGGCTGTCGGCATCGTAATACGCCAGCATTTCGGTGGCGGGCTTGGCAATCAGGCGTGCGGCATTGTCTTCGGACTGGCGCGCCAGTTCGGCGGCCGTTCGGGGAATGGCAACGTTCCGAACCGGCGCGGCTTTTTTTGCGGCAGGCGCAGGTTGCTTGGCGGGCGCGGCATGGACGGCGAACGCGGCAGCGGTGAGTATGGCGGTGAGCAGTTTTTTCATGTTGTTTCCTTTACGAGGTTAAAGAATGGTTTTCAGGCTGCCTGCAAGCGTGTTCGGGGCAGCCTGGAAACGGGATAAGTCAGGCGGGCAGGTATCCGCTGCCACGCGTTGCGGATTCGGGGCGGCTATATAGTCGATTAAAATTGCAATGACACGGCGTTGACTCGCCTTGGCGTACTACCTGTACGCCTTGCGGCTCGCCGCCTTGTCTCATTTTTATTTTAATCGACTATAAAAGGCAGCCTGAAACGCGTTTTACAGTGCGGCCAAAACAGCATCGCCCATTTCGGAGCAGGAAACGGGTTTTGTGCCTTCTTCAAAAATATCGGCGGTGCGCAGCCCCTGTTCCAGCACTTTCTGCACGGCGTTTTCCACCTGCGCGGCGCGGGCTTCGTCGTTCAGGCTGTAACGCAGCAGCATGGCCAGCGAAAGGATGGTGGCCAGCGGGTTGGCTTTGTTTTGGCCGGCTATGTCGGGCGCGGAGCCGTGCGAGGGTTCGTACAGGCCTTTGCCGTTTTCGTCCAGCGAGGCGGAGGGCAGCATGCCGATGGAGCCGGTGAGCATGGAGGCTTGGTCGCTCAAAATGTCGCCGAAGATGTTGCCGGTGGCAATCACGTCAAACTGCTTGGGCGCACGCACGAGCTGCATGGCGGCGTTGTCCACATACATATGGCTCAACTGCACATCGGGGTATTGCGGCGCAATTTCGTCAAAAACTTCGCGCCACAGCTCGGTGGTTTCCAGCACGTTGGCTTTGCCCACGCTGCACACTTTTTTGCTGCGTTTTTGGGCAGCCTGAAACGCGACGTGGGCGATGCGGCGGATTTCGCTTTCGCTGTAACGCATGGTGTTGAAGCCTTCGCGTTCGCCGTTTTCCAGCGTGCGGATGCCGCGCGGCTCGCCGAAATAGATGTCGCCGGTAAGTTCGCGCACAATCAGAATATCCAGCCCGGCCACGATTTCGGGTTTGAGCGTGGAGGCGTTGGCCAGCTCTTTATACAAAATGGCGGGGCGCAGGTTGGCAAACAGGTTCAAATCTTTGCGGATGGCCAAGAGGCCGCGTTCGGGGCGCAGCGGGCGGTCAAGCTGGTCGTATTGGGGCGAACCGACTGCGCCAAGCAGCACGGCATCGGCGGCGCGGCAGAGGTTTTGCGTGAACTCGGGATAGGGGCTGCCGAATTGGTCGTAGGCTTCGCCGCCCAAGGGGGCGTATTCGTAAGATACGTCCAAGCCTTGTTCAATCAATTTATCGAGCACGCGCACGGCTTCGCGCACGATTTCGGGGCCGATGCCGTCGCCTTTGAGGATGGCTAGTTTTTTGGTCATGGGGAAATCCTTGATAAAAGGTTGGTAATCGTTTTTCAGGCTGCCTGAAAGCGGAGAAACCGCACCGGCCGGCCGCGCGTATGGCACGGCACACACAGCGGGCGGCAATCTGTTTAACCGCAATCGGGCATAAAGGGCGGAATTGGGATTTGGAGAAGCGGTTTTTTGCGGCTGTCCGCAGGCTGTTTCAGCAGGCTGATGTCTGCGTCTTGATTCTCGGAAACCAGCCATTCCACCGGCAGCATGGAAGCCACCCATGAGCCATACCAGCGATTGACGGCTTCCTCGCAGGAAAAGTGCGCCAAAATTTCTTCTTTGCTGTGCAGGTCAAAAACATCGGCACGGTTTTTCTTGGGAAAATGGAAATGGTGCAGGATGGTTTGGTCGGCACACGCTATCTTGCTTTTGTCTTGTTGCGACACCCATGTGTGGATGCGTGTCCGTCCGCCGATTTGCCATACGGTTTGGTCGCTCATCATGATTTCCCGAATGGTGAAATCGCCGCAGCAGCCGTTGGCGAAGTTGATGCCGCCGTAAGCGTTGTATGCAAACAGGTTGTCGGCGGCGATGCTGCCTGCGGTGTAGACGTAATACAAGATATTGGGGGCTTTCAGGCTGCCCAGTATCACGGGATACCAAAACGGCATGTCCATATTGTCGTCCCGCTCAACACGGCGGCGGTAAAAATCGGTAAATTGCGGATAGAAAGTTTTCAAATCAATGGAAAACGGCTGGTCTGAAATAATGTCGCCGAAATAAACGAAAAATCCCCGTTTCAGAAATTCGTCTTTTTTGCGGCTGCGCAGGTATGCGTTATGAATAGGATTGTTTTCGGGCAATTTGGACAACAGCTCGCGATAGGACAGGATATCCATGTTTTCAACGGAATACGGGCGCAATGCCATTCTCATTCTCCGGCGCGGCGGGATTGGATTTGCGAAACGGATGCTCTTGCCGCCATACAAAACTTTAACACAAACCGCCGCCAATCCGACAGATTTTGACATAAAAAACGGTATGCCGTTTCGCAGCATACCGTTTGAGACCTTTACAAAATCCCCATCTTTGGCACATTTCTTCGCAACGCGCTTCTCGAACGCTTGAAAATATTTCCTATTCTCTGCGCGTTCTGCGATGCTGTTGCTTTGAACTGTGCTCAAATCTGGGGTTTTGCAAAGGTCTCCGTTTGGTTTTCAAATATCGGAATCAGGCAAACACCAGCTTGCCGTCCCTTGCTTCCACGCGGATAACGCTTCCGGGGGCATACCGCCCTTCCAGCAGGGCTTTGGCCAACGGGTTTTCCACCTCGGACTGAATCGCCCGTTTGAGCGGACGCGCGCCGTAAATCGGGTCGAAGCCGGCCTGTGCCAGCACGTCCAACGCGGCATCGGAAACTTCCAGCCGCAAATCCTGCGCCGCCAACCGTTTTTTCAGGCTGCCCAACTGGATTTGCGCAATGCGGCGGATATGCGCCTGACCGAGCGCGTGGAACACCACCACTTCGTCAATACGGTTGATGAGTTCGGGACGGAAATAGTCTTTCACATCGGCCATCACGGCGGTTTTCACGGCTTCATAAGGCGCTTCCGCACCCAGTTCCTGAATGTGCTGACTGCCAATGTTGCTGGTCATCACCACCACAGTGTTTTTGAAATCCACCGTGCGACCTTGGCCGTCGGTCAGGCGGCCGTCATCCAACACTTGCAGCAGGATGTTGAACACGTCCGGATGCGCTTTTTCCACTTCATCCAGCAAAATCACGCTGTACGGTTTGCGGCGCACCTGCTCGGTCAGATAGCCGCCCTCTTCGTAGCCCACATAACCCGGAGGCGCGCCAATCAACCGTGCAACGCTATGTTTTTCCATGTATTCCGACATATCCACGCGGATTAAATGATCTTCGCTGTCGAACAGGAAGCTCGCCAGCGTTTTGCACAATTCGGTTTTACCCACGCCGGTCGGGCCCAAGAACAGGAAGCTGCCGTAAGGCTTGTTTGGATCGGCAAGGCCGGAGCGGCTGCGGCGGATAGCATCGGCCACGGCGCGCACGGCTTCGTCCTGCCCCACCACGCGGTTGTGCAGCACATCTTCCATACGCAGCAGTTTTTCGCGCTCGCCTTCCATCATTTTGGACACGGGAATACCCGTCATGCGCGACACGATTTCGGCAATCTCCTCTGCGCCCACTTCGGTGCGGAACAGCGTGTTGGTGGTTTTTTGGTTGCCTGCGCGCTCCGCATCTTTCAGTTGCAGGGTCAGTTTGGGCAACTCGCCGTATTCCAATTCCGAAGCCAAGCCATAATCGCCCACGCGTTTGGCCTGTTCGATTTTGTGTTTGATTTCGTCGATTTGCGCCTTCAAATCGGTCAAGCTCACGGCAGACGCTTTTTCGGCCTTCCACACTTCGTCCAAATCGGCATATTCTTTTTCCAAACCGGCAATTTCTTCATCAATCAAAGCCAAACGCTTTTTGCTCGCCTCGTCGCTTTCTTTGGAAACGTGCATTTTCTCCATTTTCAGTTGGATGATGCGGCGGTCGAGCTTGTCCATCTGCTCGGGTTTGGTTTCTTTCTCGATTTTGATGCGACTGGCTGCTTCGTCAATCAAATCAATGGCTTTATCGGGCAAGAAGCGGTCGGTGATGTAGCGGTTGGACAATTCTGCCGCCGCCACAATCGCTGGGTCGGTAATCTCCACGCCGTGGTGGATTTCGTAGCGGTCCTGCAAACCGCGCAGAATCGCAATCGTGTCTTCCACGCTCGGTTCGCCCACCAGCACTTTTTGGAAGCGGCGTTCCAGCGCGGCATCTTTTTCAATGTATTGGCGATATTCATCTAGCGTGGTCGCGCCGATACAGTGCAGTTCGCCGCGCGCCAAAGCCGGTTTCAGCATATTGCCCGCATCCATGGCACCGTCTGTTTTGCCCGCGCCCACCAATGTGTGGATTTCGTCAATAAAAATCAGCGTGTTGCCGTCGTCCTGTGCCAAATCGTTCAGCACGGCTTTCAGGCGTTCTTCAAATTCGCCACGGTATTTCGCGCCGGCAATCAGGGCGGCCAAATCCAGCACCAGCAGGCGTTTGCCGCGCAGTGATTCGGGCACTTCGCCGTTCACGATGCGCTGTGCCAAACCTTCCACAATCGCAGTTTTGCCGACGCCGGGCTCGCCAATCAGCACGGGGTTGTTTTTGGTGCGCCGTTGCAGCACCTGAATGGCGCGGCGGATTTCGTCGTCGCGGCCGATAACGGGGTCGAGCTTGCCTTCGCGCGCCCGTTCGGTTAAGTCCAAAGTGTATTTCTTCAACGCTTCGCGTTGGTCTTCTGCATTGGGATTGTCCACGGTTTTTCCTTGATTTAATTGTTCAATGGCCTGATTCAGCCGCGCTTCGGTAACGCCTGCGTTTTTCAGAATCTGCCCCGTTGCGCCGTTTTCCTGCAACAAACCCAGCAGGAACAGTTCACTGGCGATATAGGCATCGCCTCGCTTCACGGCGGCTTTGTCCATCAGGTTAAGCACATTTTGCAGTTCGCGGCTGGGCATCATTTCGCCGCCCTGCCCCGACACTTTCGGCAGGCTGTTCAAAGCAGCCTGCACCCCTTGTTTGATGCTCGACAGGTTGCCGCCGGCATTCACCAGCAACGCACCCATGCCGCTTTCCGTATCGTCCAGTAGCGCTTTTAAAACATGTGTTGCTTCCAAATAGGCGTTGTCGGCCGCCAAGGCTTGGCTTTGCGCGGTTTGCAGGGCGGACTGGAATTTGGTGGTTAGTTTATCGTATCTCATTTCTCGGATTCCTCGTTTGAACATTGGTTACTGGATGTGATATTAGGGGCAGATACTCTAAACACAAGACTTTTGCGGCGGGGCAGCCTGAAATTTGTTTTGTTGCAAAACAGGACGTTGCTTTTGCACGGATGGGGTGCGCATTTTTTTGTTGGCAGAAACGCGGTTTTTCGGTATAGTGCGCGTCTTTCCAAGACGGAGGTGTGGCAGAGCGGTTTAATGCAACGGTCTTGAAAACCGTCGAGGGTTTGCGCCCTCCGTGAGTTCGAATCTCACCGCCTCCGCCAAGATTCAAAAAGACCCGCAAATATGCGGGTCTTTTTTTATTGCGATTTTTCGCCTGCACGTTTCTTTTGTGTTAAAGGCAGCCTGAAAACCGTTGATGTGGTTTCAGGCTGCCTATTTTTTGCGGCGGGCACGCGGATGCGTTTCACCGTATACGGCAGACAGATGCTCCAAATCCAGCTTGGTGTAAACCTGTGTGGCGGACAGGCTGGCGTGTCCCAGCAAGTCTTGCACGGCGCGCAAGTCGCGCGAGGCTTGCAGCAGGTGGCCGGCAAAACTGTGGCGCAGCATATGCGGCGAAACGTGCTGCGGGCTGCCGTTCCGTTCGGCCCAGTGCGCGAGTCGTTTGGCGATTTGGCGGCTGCCCAAACGGCTGCCGTGCCGTGTGGTGAACACGGCAGCTTCACCCGCTTGGGCGGGGCGGCGGGCAAGCCATTGCCGCAGCAGTTTTGCGCTTTGCTCCGTCAGCGGGACTTGGCGCATCTTGCCGCCCTTGCCCAGCACGTTCAGCCAGCCTGCCTGCATATGGATGTCGGCAAGGCTCAGGGCGGCAAGTTCGGCAAGGCGCAGGCCGCTGCCGTAGAGCAGTTCGGCGATGGTGCGGTCGCGCAGGGACAGCAGCGGGTTGCCGATGCCTTCGGGCGCGTCCAACAGGGTTTCCAATGTGTCGCGTTCTATGGCGCGTGGCAGACGCTGCGGCTTTTTGGGGGCGCGGATGTTTTGTGCGGGATTGGTTTTCAGGCTGCCTGTGCGGACGAGATAGGCGCAATACTGCCGCCAGGCGGACAGGGTGCGTGCGAGGCTGGAAGGATGCAGCCCGCGCTGGGAAAGTTGCCTGAATGCGGCGGCGATGTCTTTGCGTTGCGGTTCGGCGGCTTCGGGGGGCAGCAGCGCGGCAAGTTCGCGCAAATCGGCGGCGTAGGCGGCGAGGGTGTGCGGGGAGCGGTTGCGCTGCCGCTGCTCGGTGAGATAGGCGGGAACTTGGGCGAGAAAGGGGTGGGTCATGGTTTTCAGGCTGCCTGTGATGGGATTGCGGGGATTGGTTTCAGGCTGCCCGTCAGGATACGGGGCAGCCTGAAACGGCTACAACCCGCCGTATGAATGCAGGCCGCTCAAAAACATATTCACGCCGACAAAGGCAAACGCGGTAACGAACAGCCCGATAATCGCCCACCATGCCAAAGGCGCGCCGCGCCAGCCTTTCACCAGCCGCATATGCAGCCACACGGCATAGTTCAGCCAGACCACAAACGCCCATGTTTCTTTGGGGTCCCAGCTCCAATAACGTCCCCAGGCATCAGCCGCCCACAGCGCGCCGAGAATGGTGGCAATGGTGAAGAACAGGAAGCCTACGGCGATGGCTTTGTACATGGCTTCTTCAATCTGCGCGGCATCGGGCAAAAAGCGGCTGCCGCGCAGCGCGATGAGTTCCGCCACGGCAAATGCTGCCGCCATGCAGAACGCGCCGTAGCCGATGAAGTTGGCGGGCACATGGATTTTCATCCACCACGATTGCAGGGCGGGAATCAGCGGGCGGATTTCGTGCGCGCCGCGCGATGCGCTGTACCACAACACAAACCCTGCCAGCACGCACAGCAGGGCGTAAACAAACGCACCCAGCCGCTGCATATCAAACTTGCGCGCGTAATACTGATACATCAGCCCCGTGATGACCATAAACAGGATGAATACTTCATACAGGTTGGAGACGGGGATGTGTCCGGCATCGGGGCGCAGCAGATAGCTTTCGTGCCAGCGCACCAGCAGTGCGGCAAAACCCATAAACGCTGCCGCCCATGCCAAATCGCTGCCGATTTTCAGCGGCATATTGCTGCGCGCGGCGTTTTCAGGCTGCCTTATCGCGCTGCGCCATGCCAGCAGCGTGCCGGCGGAATAGGCGGCAAACGCGAGCGCGGTCAGTGCGCACATCCACAGCACGGCAGGCTGGCTGCCCAAAAGGTAACGCAGCAGAAACCTGCCCTGCGTTTCGCTGCCGTTGGCAATGTCGCCCGCATACAGCCCCACGGCCAGATAGCCTGCCGCCACGCCGCCGACGGTAAACAGCCGCAGCGGTTTGAAGAACCAGCCCAAGCCTGCCGCTGCCGCTGCCGCTGCCCAAAGAATTGCGGTTTCGTAACCGTCCATGCGGTGCGGCACTTTTATCTGCACCAGCATGGCGATGGCGGCAATGGCGGCTGCATACAGCCAGTCGGACAGCGACAGTGTTTTCAGGAAGGATTTTTCCTGCAAAAGTTCGTGGGCGTGTTCGGTCATGTTGTTTTTTGTTTCTTGGGCTATTCGGGTTTCAGGCAGCCTGAAAGCGGGTTTTCAGGCTGCCTGTCGGAAAGGTGGGCGTTTTCGGGAGGCGCAATACGCGGGCAAATTTGCCCGCTCTTTTATTCTGCCCCATCCTGCTCGCGTTCGCGCCAGAGTGCGTTGGCGGCGGCGAGTATCGGGCTGAGTATGCTCTCGCCCAGCCGCAGCGAACGCTGGCCGTTCCAGCCGAAATCGTCGTCGGGCAGGTTGGCGTTGTCTTTGAACGGCATTTCCAGCGTGTAGGCCAGGCAGCGGAAGGTGTTGCCGACATAGGCGGTCGCCATGCTCAGATTGGCTTTTCCTGCGGCGTCTTTCGGATAGCCGTATTCGTCTTGGAAATCGGGAGAGGCAGCCTGAAAGGCGGTTTTGAACAGGTTTTCCAAGGCGGCGATGCGCGCATCGTAATTGGGCACGCCTTCGGTTCCTGCGGCAAAAACATAGGGCAGCCCTTCGTCGCCGTGGATGTCCAAAAACAAATCTACGCCGGTTTCGTGCATCCGTTCGCGCACGAAATACACTTCGGGGCTGCGTTCTATGCCGGGCTCGAGCCATTCGCGGTTCAGGTTTGCGCCGGCGGCGTTGGTGCGCAGGTTGCCGAGTGCGGCACCGTCGGGATTCATGTTGGGGACGACGTAGAACGTGGCTTTGTCCAGCAGGGCGCGGGCGGTTGGGTCTTGGTGGTCCAACAGGCGCGACAGGAAGCCTTCCATAAACCATTCCGCCATGGTTTCGCCGGGGTGCTGGCGGGCGATAACCCAGATTTTCAAGTCGCTCTCGGCGCGGCTGCCGATGGTGAGCAGGTTGATGTCGCGCCCGTCCACGGTGCTGCCCAAGTCTTCGATTTGGCACAGCCCGCTGCCCTGCGCTTCACCCAGCAGGTTGAGGTGCTGTTCGCTGGAATAGGGTTCAAAATAGGCGTAATAGATGCTGTTTGCCAGCGGGGTGTGGGTGATGACGAGTTCGCCGTTTTCGTATTGCGTGGGCACGCGAAACCAGTTTTGACGGTCGTATGACGCAACGGCCTGATAGCCTTCCCAGCCTGCGGGATAGGCGGCTTCGTGTGCGTCTTCAAACCGCATGACGCAGTTTTCGTATGCCGCGCCTTGCAGCCTGAAATAAAACCATTGCTTGAAATGCGGGGCGGCGGTGTCGGGACGCAGGGCGAGGCGGATGCTGTCGGCCCGGGCGGCTTCGCGGACAATAACTGCGCCGCCGTCAAAACGGGTGCTGATTTTCAACATTTTTCTTGTCGGCAGGTGGTAAAAAAACCGCGCGATTATACGTTTGTTGCCGTAGTGCGGCAAAGGTTTTCAGGCTGCCTGAAATGCTGTGCCGCGCCGTTTGGGGGTGGGTGCGTGCAGTGCCGTTTTCCTGCCGACTGCATTGCGTAAGGCAGCCTGAAACCTGTTTTCTATCGGTTTCAGGCTGCCTTATACACCGTATGGCGCATCAGTCCCTATCGTCCAAATCAACGCTATATTTCAGCGTTCCGTTACCTTTGCGTTCAATTTCCACGTCCAACTCGCGGCCGGCACGCTCAAACAGCAAATCGGCATCATCGGCTTCCACATCCGCCCCAACTAGGCGGAAACCACGCGCCTTGGCATGGGCAGAGACGCGGTCGGCAAGCTGGCGGACGCTGGTGCCGCGAACCAGAAACTCGCCCTCAAAACCGCCATCTTCGCTATATTGGGCGGCAACCGTCTGCGCACCCTTAGGCTGATAGATTTCATCAGGCACAGCCACACGCGGCATACGGGCAAAAGCAGCCGATGTTGTCGCGGCCAGCACGGCGGCTAAAAGATATTTCTTCATAATATGTTTCCCTTCCAAGTATCAAAAAAACAGACCGTTAAAGGCAGCCTGAAACGTATCCTGCGGACAGGACAGCAATCTTAACACAGCAATACGCGGTTTTTCAGGCTGCCTGAAAACGTTTACAATGTCCGCTCAAAACTTTGCAGAACACACCATGAACCTGCTCATCATCGCCCACAGCCCGCTCGGCGCAGCCTATGCCGAACTGCTGCGGCATATCTTTCCCGAAAACACCCTGCCACCCGTGCACGTTTTAGATATTGCCCCGCACGAAGGACACGCCGCCATCATCGCCCGCGCCCAAGCAGAGCTGGACACGCACAAGGCAGAAGGCGGTACGCTCATCCTGTCCGACCTATTCGGCGCAACCCCATGCAATGCCGCCGCCAAACTCCTACACACCGGCAACACCGCACTCATATCAGGGCTGAACGCGCCCATGCTGCTCAAAGCCGCCACCCACGCCCGCCACGCCGCCAGCCCGGCCGCCCTCGCCGAAACCGTAAAACAGGCAGGCATCCGCGGCATCCATATCCTTGCCGAAACCGATTTTCAGGCAGCCTGAAACGCCATGCCCCCCCAAAGGACGCACCATGCAGACCCAAATCCTCACCATCACCAACAAACTCGGGCTGCACGCCCGCGCATCCGGCAAGTTCGTGCAAACCGCCTCACAATTCCAAAGCGAAATCTGGGTAACACGCAACGGCAAACGCATAAACGGCAAAAGCATCATGGGGCTGATGATGCTTGCCGCCGCCCAAGGCACACAGATAGAAGTGGAAGCCGACGGCGCAGACGAAGCCGATGCCCTAGCCGCCTTAGGCGAACTCGTCAACAGCCGCTTCGGCGAAAAGGAATAACATGATAGTCCTGCACGGATACGCAGCAGGCAGCGGCATAGCCATCGGACGCGCACATCTGGTGGTGCGGGGCGTATCCGAAGTACCGCAATACAGCATAGCCGCAGCAGACATCCCCACCGAAACCGCCCGCTTTGACGCCGCCGCCAAAGCCGCCCGCAGGCAATTGGAGCAGCTTCGCGGAGCCATTCCCGAAAACGCCCCCGCCGAACTGGGCGCATTTATCTCCCTACACCTGATGCTGCTGTCCGATGCCACCCTCTCGCGCGACCCCGCAGACATCATCCGCGAACAGCAAATCAACGCCGAATGGGCGCTGCAAATCCAAACCGCACGCCTGTCGCAGCAGTTTGACGGCATCAGCAACGAATACCTGCGCGAACGCAGGCAAGACATGCAGCAGGTAGCCGAGCGCATACAAAAAAATCTAGTCGGCAAAAGCACCGAACTCAATCTGGAAACCAACCTGCTGGACGACACCGTCCTCATCGCACACGACCTCTCCCCCGCCGACACCGTCTATTTCAAAGACCAACGCATAGAAGGCTTTGTAACCGACAGCGGCGGCCCCACCAGCCACACCGCCATACTCGGCCGCAGCCTAAACATCCCCTCCGTCATCGGATTGGGCAACGCCCGCCGCCTGATAGCCGAACACGAATGGGTAATCGTAGACGGCATCGGCGGCGTACTCGTCATCGCCCCCGACGAACTGGTGCTAGACGAATACCGCCGCCGCCAAAAAGCCTTCCGCAGCCAGCAGCGCGCACTCAACAAACTCAAAAAAACCGCCGCCCAAACCCAAGACGGCGAAGAAATAGAACTCCTGGCCAACATAGAATGCGGCAACGATATAAAAAGCGTACACAGCGCAGGCGCAGACGGCGTAGGGCTGCTGCGGAGCGAATACCTCTTCCTAAACCGTGATGCCCCGCCCAGCGAAGACGAGCAATACACGTTTTACAGCGAAATCGCCAAAAAAATGAAAGGCAAACCGCTCACCATCCGCACCATAGACCTCGGCGTAGACAAAACCCCACGCTGGTTCGGCAGCAGCGGTTCGCCCAACCCCGCAACCAATCCCGCCCTCGGGCTCACCGGCATCCGCCTGTGCCACGCCGAACCCATGCTGTTCCGAACCCAAATGCGCGCCGTGCTGCGCGCCGCCGTGCATGGCAGCATCAAACTCATGTTCCCCATGGTTGCCAGCCTGTCCGAATACAGGCAAAGCCTCATCCATCTGGAAACCGCCAAACGCCAGCTCACCGAGCGCGGCGAAGCCTTCGGCAGCATAGAAACAGGCTGCATGATAGAAATCCCCTCCGCCGCACTCACTGTTGCCAGCCTGCTCAAAACCGCCGATTTCGTTTCTATCGGCACCAACGACCTCATCCAATACACCCTCTCCGTGGACCGAAACGACGACAGCGTCAATTACCTCTACCAACCCGCACACCCCGCCATCATCAAACTGCTCGCCCACATCATCCGCACCGCCAACCGCATGGGCAAACCCGTATCCGTATGCGGCGAAATGGCAGGAGACACCCGTTTCACCCGCCTGCTGCTGGGCATGGGGCTGCGAACCTTCTCCATGAACACCGCAAACCTGCTCGCCGTAAAAGACATCGTCCTACGAAGCAATACCGAAAAACTGGAAAGCAGCATCGCCCGCATCCTCCGCAACGAAGACCCCGACAAATCAGACGCACTCCTGAAAAAACTAAACGATACCGAAGACACAACAGAACAGGCAGCCTGAAAACGAAAAAAGGAACAACACAACGTTGTTCCTTTTTAACATATGGAGAATGTTTACGCCTCTTGTTTACGCGCCGGCAGTTTCTCTTTAATACGTGCCGCCTTACCAGTCAGACCGCGCAGGTAATACAGTTTGGCACGGCGCACATCGCCACGGCGTTTCACCTCAATTTTCTCAACAATCGGAGAATAAAGCTGGAACGTACGCTCCACGCCCTCACCGCTTGAAATTTTGCGGACGATAAAATTGCTGTTCAAACCACGGTTGCGGCGGGCAATCACCACACCTTCAAACGCCTGCAAACGAACGCGGTTACCCTCAATCACACGCACGGACACCACAACAGTGTCCCCCGGTGCAAATGCAGGAATCTCCTTATTCAGGCGGGCAATTTCTTCCTGTTCCAGCTGCTGGATAATATTCATGTTTTTTCCTTAATATAATATGGATTCGCCTGTTGCTCCCGCAAAATCTTCTGCAAGAGACGGGCTTCCTGTGGGAGAAGTTCGCGCCCATCCAAAAGTTCCGGACGGCGCGCCAAAGTGCGACGCAACGACTGCTCCAGCCGCCACTCCGCAATCGCCGCATGGTTGCCCGATCTTAAAACCTCGGGAACAGCCATGCCTTGAAATTCTGTCGGGCGCGTGTAATGCGGACAATCCAAAAGCCCGTTGGCAAACGAATCCTGCTCGGCAGAAACCGCATCACCCAACACACCCGGAACAAGCCTCAGCACCGCGTCCATTAACATCATCGCAGGTAATTCGCCACCCGAAACGACAAAATCGCCGATGGCGATTTCCTCATCTACACATCGCGTAAGCACCCGCTCATCCACGCCCTCATAACGTCCGCACAACAGAATCAGATTCTCATATTGAGACAATTCCACTGCCTTCTCGTGCTTCATCGGGCCACCTTGTGGACTGAGATAGATAACGCGGGAATTACCTGCTGCACACTGCAATTTAGCGGCATCAATGGCAGCCTGAACGGGTTCTGCCATCATAATCATGCCTGGTCCGCCACCAAACGGGCGGTCGTCAATATAACCTAGTCTGTTATCGGCAAAACGGCGCGGGTTTACTGCCTCAAACCGCCACAATCCGTTTCTCAGCGCACGTCCCGTTACACCGTACTCCGCAACACCGGCAAACATTTCCGGAAACAAAGTAATTGCTTGGATAAACATTCAATAATCCAAGCCCCAACCACAAATGATGATGCGGTTTTCAGTATCCACATCATCAACATATTGGGAAACAAACGGAATCAGCTTTTCACCGTGCTCGCCTTGAACCACCAACACATCATGAGCACCGGTTTCCAGTAGATTGGCAACTTCGCCCAGCACTACACCTTCACGATTATGCACTGCCATACCGAGTAAATCTGCCCAATAAAATTCGTCTTCTTCTGTCGGAGCAAATTCTTCGCGCAAAACTTCAATCGTATAACCGCGCAACAAAGCTGCCGCATCACGATCATCAATCCCTGCAAACTTAACTTGCAGCTCGCTGCCAACAATTTTGCCGCTTTCAAGTTCGGCGAAAACAGTTTCAGCACCTTTACTCAACCGCCATTTTGGATAATCCAGCAGACTGTCCGCATACTCGGTGGCAGGTTGGACTTTCACCCAGCCACGCACACCGAATGCACCTTTCACATATCCCATGGATACCCAAACTTGTGCATGATTCATCGATTCATCACAATCAGGCTGCAGCTGTGGCTTTCTCATTCACCAGCTTGATAACTGCCTCACTCAGTTGGGCACCTTGGCCAACCCAATAATTCAACCGATCCTCTGCAATACGTACACGCTCTTGCTTTTCATTGGCAACAGGATTATAAAAACCTACACGCTCAATAAAACGGCCATCACGGCGCGCACGGCTGTCAGCAACAACAATGTTGAAAAAAGGACGTTTTTTTGAGCCGCCGCGGGCCAAACGGATAACTACCATGTATAAATTCCTTGTCAAATTGGAAAGGTACAAATATGGAAAACTGTGTATTCTATTAGAATTTCGCCTGTTTGGGCAAGCATTTATTTGCCAGCCGACGCGAGAACTTTTTTCAGACAGCCTCACCGCAACAATTTATCTCAACATCCGAATACTCTGTAATATAATGTAGCCGCTCAACAGCCTGAAATTTAAAGAAAGGAATATGATGCGCCCCCTGATATGTGAAATCCGCCTAGAGAATCTTCGCCACAATTACCTTTTTTTAAAACAAATACATGGAAAAAAACTATTAGCTGTTGTCAAGGCCGATGCCTATGGACATGGTGCAGTTGCCTGCGCTCATGCGCTGCACGATTTAGCCGACGGCTTTGCAGTTGCATTCTTGGAAGAGGCCATAAAATTGCGCGAAAATGGTATTACAAAACCAATCCTGTTACTTGAAGGTATTTTTCAGGCTGCCGAGTATGCATTGGTGGAACAATATCGCTTGTGGCCAGTCGTCCATCATCAAACGCAACTTGAAGAATTGCTGACTCACGGATGGCATACCCCTGTAACAGTTTGGCTGAAAATGGATAGCGGCATGCACCGCGCAGGCTTTTCCCCGCATAATTATGCAGCAGCATATAACGCGCTAAAACAAAGTAACAAAGTTAGCCATATTGTCAAAATGACTCATTTTGCTTGTGCAGACGAGCAAGATTCAGATAGAACAGAAATGCAGATCGAGGCCTTTGATACAGGCTGTAAAGGATTAGCTGGTGAAGAAAGTATTTCCAATTCTGCCGCTATCTTAGCATACCCGAATGCACGTAGAGATTGGGGACGTGCGGGGCTAGCGTTATACGGAATCGACCCGTTTAACAATTTCCCAGGCAGCCTGAAACCCGTTATGCGTTTGAAAAGCCAAGTATTTGCCGAACGCGTATTGCAGCCACACGAACCCATCGGCTATGGCGCATCTTTTTATACACAACATTCCACACGGGTTGGCTTAGTTGCCTGCGGTTACGCAGACGGTTACCCCCGTCGAGCCGGCACAGGCACTCCAGTCGCCATTAATGGGATACTCAGTCGACTCATTGGACGCATATCTATGGATATGCTAACAGTAGATTTATCTCATACCAACATGGGTATTGGTAGTGAAATAGAACTATTTGGCGATATAATTGGCATTCACGAAGTGGCCACCACCGCCAATACTATTCCTTACGAAATCTTATGTAACATAAAACGGGCATATAGAATTTACAGCTAAAACGGATTACTTCTAAATGAGAGATAAATACAACTATCTAATCTCTAGCATTATCCTAAACTAGCATTATCCTAAAAATAAAATTTTCGCAAATAGAAGCTTTATTTTTGAGCAAACTACTTTTTCGGTTTATCGTTATCCAAAGCGGGTTTGGGTGCAGGTTTG
>CAUQSD010000024.1:0-26716 GCA_963520685.1 uncultured Kingella sp.
ACCCGCAAAAAGACATGCGCACAACACCGTTCCCCGTAGGGTGGGCACTTGTTGCCCACGCGTCCCCCCTCCGAGAGCAGCCTGAATTCATGTCGGGTTGAGATGATGCTTTTGTCAGGCAGTCGTTATGCCCATTCGGTTTCAGGCTGCCTTAGGACGCAGAACGTGTGGGCAGCGAGTGCCCACCCTACGCACCGCAAAGATTCAGGATAAGATGGCAAACGGCAAAACGCTTATGGGCAACACCCGCAAAAAGACATACGCACAATACCGTTCCCCGTAGGGTGGGCACTTGTTGCACACGCGTCCATCCCCCCCGAGGGCAGCCTGAATTCATGTCGGATAGATGATGCTTTTGTCAGGCCGCCGTTATGCCCATACGGTTTCAGGCTGCCTTAGGGCGCAGAACGCGTGGGCAGCGAGTGCCCGCCCTACGCACCGCGCAGATTCGGGATATAGTGGATTAAAATAAAAATGAGACAAGGCGGCGAGCCGCAAGGCGTACAGGTAGTACGTCAAGGCGAGCCAACGCCGTATCATTGCGATTTTAATCCACTATAAAACGGCGTGTCGGCGGCACATCAGAGAGAAACAGTCCGTCAGCGTTCTTGTTTTAATTCAATATAATCATTTAGATATACGCATATGAGCAACGGCACTGCCGCCAAAGGAAAACCCATGCCCCGAGCCGCCTTCACCCTCCGCCGCCGCCTGCCCCGCGGCACACTGGCAGAATCCGCGCTATACGCCCTGTTTGCCGTGCTGCTGATAAGCCAAGGCGGCACGGCCGAGCGCACGGGCGGAGTCGTCCTGCTTACTGTCTGCCTGTGGGAAATCGTCCGCACCGTCCGCCGCCATGTGTACGAAATCCGGTTTTCGCCCGAATTCGTCGTCTGCGTCAGCCGCCGCCGCACCACAGCCTACCCAACGGCGCGGTTTTCGGGCATCGCCACCGCCAGCTTCACCCGCCGCACCGCCTTCGGCAACCTTTACCGCACCATCCTGCCGTTCGGCGACGGCACCGGCGGCGCGTTGCTTGTTTACGAAACCTATTTGTTCCGCAATCCCAGCCGCCGCCCAAATGCCGAAACGAACAAACTGCGCCAACGCATCGCCGCCGCCACCAATCTACCCGATTTCGGCGACATCGGCACCGGCATCCGCCCGCCGAATCAGGCAGCCTGAAACCGCCGATGCCGCCGTTCAGGCTGCCTTGTTCCACTTCGCAAACCCGAAAGCCATGAAAACCCTGATTTTCTGCGCAGGCGCGCCCAACCCCGATTTGTCCGTATTGCAGCACATCGTTCCCGATGTATTGGTCGGCGTGGACGGTGGCGCGGCAACGCTGGCGGCACACGGCTTTGCGCCTGACTGGGCAATCGGCGACTTCGACACCGCCCCGCCGCCGCAGACAAGCCGCCGCATTCTGCGCCTGCCCGCCGAAAAAGACGACACCGATTTGGAATACGCGCTCGTCCGCGTTTTGCAGGATTTCGCACCCGAAGAAGTCCGCGAAGTCATCATACTGGGCGCACTCGGCGGCGGCGGGAGGGCAGACCATTTCCTGTGCAACGTCTGGCTTGCCCACCAGCCGCGTTTTGCCGCATGGCTGGATAAAATCCGTTTCTGCGAACGCCGCAGCAGCCTGCGCTTTCTGCGCGCGGGCAGCCACCGCCTTTTCCCCGAAAGCGGCATGAAATACCTTTCCTTTATCGGGCTGACACCCGTTGCCGCACTCACGCTGGAAGGCGTGAAATACCCGCTGCACCGCCGCAGCTTTGCCTATCCTCCCGCCTTGGTCAGCAACGAATTTGCCGCCGAAACGGCACAGGTGTCGTTTGACAGCGGCCTGCTGTGCGCCATGCAGACAGCGGATTGATGTGCCGCAGCCGTTCGGTGGGAAATGCGGCAGATATAGTCGATTAAAATTGCAATGATACGGCGTTGGCTCGTCTTGACGTACTACCTGTACGCCTTGCGGCTCGCCGCCTTGTCTCATTTTTATTTTAATCGACTATAAAACAGGCAGCCTGAAACCTTCTGCGGCTTTCAGGCTGCCTTATCACCCCGCGCGCAAAAACCGATGCGCACCATGCGGTTTCCGAGGGGCGATGTCTTTTGCCCGCGCGTTGTGCCAACCAAAGCAGCTTGAAACTGTGCCGGCAGCAAATGTCCGCCCGGAAAACGTATCCGTTTTCAGACACGCCGGCTAGATACGGATAACACATAAGGGCGTTGGCACTGCCGCATCATGGTGGTTTCAATCCACTATAATCCGCCCTTTTCCAAACGGAGCGAACCATGTCCCAAGAGAGCCGTTTCAACCGCAGCGCACCGTCAATCGGCCTGTCCGTGCGGCTGGCAGAAAACCGCGAAGAAATAGAGGCGGCACAGCGGCTGCGCTACCGCGTATTTGCCGAAGAAATGGGCGCAGACATCCAAAGTGCAGACGGGCGCGATGCCGACCGTTATGACGAACACTGCCGCCACCTGCTCGCGTTTGACGAAGCGGCAGGCGAAGTCGTCGGCTGCTACCGTCTGCTTACCGCAGCAGGCGCAAAAGCGGCAGGCGGCTGGTACAGTGCGGGCGAATTTGATTTATCTCCGCTGGCCGGCATCCTGCCGCAAACGGTAGAACTCGGGCGCGCCTGCATCCATCCCGAATACCGCAACGGCAGCCTCGTCATGCTGCTGTGGACGGGGTTGGTAAAATTCATGCATAGCGAAAACCTGCGCTTTATGACAGGCTGCGGCAGCATCGGCACGGCAGACGGCGGACACGGCGCGGCCGCACTTTACCGCGAGTTGGCAAAAAAATACCTTGCCCCCGAACCTTGGCGCGTGCGCCCGCTCAACCCGCTGGACTGGGGCAAAATCCGCCCGTCCGCGCCCGCCGAATGCCCCGCGCTGGTGAAAGGCTACCTGAAAGCAGGCGCATGGTTTTGCGGCGAGCCGTGCGTAGACGAAGCCTTCAACTGCGCCGACATCCTGATTTTGATGGACATCACCCGGCTCAATGACCGTTATCTGCAACGCTTTGCCCCCCAACCTAACTGACCAATGCCGTATCTCCGCACCCCCGTCCGCCTGCTCATGATTGCCGCCTGCCTGATTTACGGCACGGCGGAAATGTTTTTTCTGTTCCCGTTTTACCGCCGCGCACGCAAACTTCGGGCGATACAGCTTTGGTCGCAGCGCGTGCTCGCCTCCTGCGGGCTGACCCTCAAAATCCACGGCAGGCAGCCTGAAACGGGATGCGGGCAGATGCTGGTGTGCAACCACATTTCATGGTTGGACATCATGGCCATCAAT
Organism: uncultured Kingella sp.; assembly: GCA_963520685.1. Classification (GTDB taxonomy): domain Bacteria; phylum Pseudomonadota; class Gammaproteobacteria; order Burkholderiales; family Neisseriaceae; genus Kingella_B. The sequence continues at coordinate 3,313 of CAUQSD010000024.1, forward strand.
GCCGCCCATCCCGGCCGTTTCATTGCCAAAGACGATGTCGCCAAATGGCCGGTAGTCGGCTATCTCGCCACACAGGCGCAAACCGTGTATGTGGCGCGGCGCAAAGGCACGGAACGCAACACAGCCAGAATCGGCCAAGTGGCGGACGCACTTGCCGCAGGCGACACCGTAACCCTGTTTCCCGAAGGCACCAGCACCGAAGGCCGCAGCATCCTCCCTTTCAAAACCAGCTTTTTTCAGGCTGCCCGAACCGCCCGCGTCCCCGTTGTTCCCGTGTTGTGCCGCTATCCCAATGCAGACGGCAGCAGCCCCAATCCCGCCATGGCATACCACGGCGACATTAGCCTGTGGCAGTCCATCCGCACGGTAGCCCGCCAGCCGCGCGGCATCGTTGAACTGCACTTCCTCGCCCCCGTGGCCATTGGTCAGGACTACCGCGAAAGCGCGCGCCACATACACAGGCTGCTGGCCGAAAAACAGCAGCAATTGGGCTGAAACCCGTTTCAGGCTGCCTTCCAATCCCCAAAACACCGATTTTCAGGCAGCCCCGAATCCGCTAAAATACGCTGCTGGATTTTTCAGGAAAAACAATGGAAACCGAACAAATCAACCAACTCAATTCCCATCTCGACGACCTCGCCCGCCGCAATGCCGACATCCGCACCTACATGGATTACCAATCCAAAAAAGAACGCCTGGAAGAAGTGGTCGGCCTGTCCGAAGACCCCGAACTGTGGAACGACCCCAAACGCGCCCAAGACATCGGCAAAGAGCGCAAACTCTTGGAAGGCATCGTTTTAACCTTGGACAACATTGAAAACGGCATTGCCGACAACCGCGAACTCATTGATATGGTAGTGGAAGAAAACGACGAAGACGGTTTTGCCGCCATTGTTGCCGATGTCGCCGGGTTGGAAAAACAAATGGCGGATTTGGAATTCAAGCGCATGTTCAACCAACCCGCCGACCCGAACAACTGCTTTATCGACATCACCGCAGGCGCGGGCGGCACCGAAGCCGAAGACTGGGCGGGCATGCTGCTGCGGATGTATCTGCGCTATGCCGAACGCAAAGGGCTCAAAGCCGAAATCATCGAGCAGGACGACGGCGAAATCGCCGGCATCAACCGCGCCACCATCCGTTTGGAAGGCGAATACGCCTACGGCCTGCTGCGCACCGAAACCGGCGTGCACCGCCTCGTGCGCTATTCCCCGTTCGATTCCAACAACAAACGCCACACCTCCTTTGCTTCCGTGTTTGCCTATCCCGAAGTGGACGACAGCTTTGAAGTGGAAATCAACCCCGCCGATTTGCGCACCGACACCTACCGCGCGTCCGGCGCAGGCGGGCAGCACATCAACAAAACCGATTCCGCCGTACGCATCACCCACCTGCCCACCGGCATCGTCGTCCAATCCCAAAGCAGCCGCTCCCAGCACGAAAACCGCCGTATCGTCATGGAAATGCTGCGCTCCAAGCTATATGAACTGGAAATGCGCAAGCGCAACGAAGAAAAACAGGCGCTGGAAGAAGGCAAATCGGACGTGGGTTGGGGCAGCCAAATCCGCTCGTATGTGCTCGATTCCTCCCGCATCAAAGACCTGCGCACCGGCTACGAAGTCGGCAACACCAAAGCCGTGCTCGACGGCGATTTGGACGGCTTCATAGAAGCCAGCCTGAAACAAGGCGTATAACGCGCCAACGGCAGCCTGAAAACAGAAAACCATGACCACACACGACAACCAAACCCCGCCCGCCGCCAAAGTCCGCCCCAGTAAAACACTGGTGTCCACCGTTTGGCTGATACCGCTCGCCGCCGCGCTGGTGGGCGGCTATCTTTTGGTGCAGAACATCCGTTCGCGCGGCCCCGAAATCACGCTGTATATGGACAACGCGGAAGGCATAGAAGCCGGCACCACCACCATCCGCCTGTTGAACGTGGAAGTGGGGCGCGTGGTGCGCGTGCAGCTCCAGCCCGACCAGAAAGGCGTTATCCTTACCGCCAAAATCCGCAAGGAAAGCGCGGATTTGATGAAGAAAGACACCCAGTTTTGGGTGGTGAAGCCGCGCATAGACCAAAACGGCGTAACCGGACTCGGCACGCTGATTTCCGGTTCCTATATCTCACTCGCCCCAGGCGGCAAAGACAGCGAAGCCGCCACAAAATTCACCGTGTCCGACCTGCCGCCCATCACCGCAGCGGGGCAGAGCGGGCTGCGCCTGAAACTGGCGGGAAAAAACAGCAAAATGGCCAATGTCGGCAGTCCCGTGCTGTATGAAAACCACACGGTCGGCACAGTGGAAAGCGCGAAATTCAATCCTGCCGACCAAACCGTGGAATACAGCGTCTTCATCCAAAGCCCCAACGAAAGCCTGGTCAATTCAGGCAGCCGTTTTTGGTTGGAAAGCGGCGTGAACGTGCGCTTGGACGGCGGTGGCATCAAAGTGGACAGTCCGCCGCTCTCCGCGCTGCTTTCAGGCGCAATAGCATTTGATTCCCCCGCCAAAGCCGCGCCCGCCAAAAGCGGCGAAACGTTCGGCGTGTACAACGACCGCGCCGAGATTGAAAACCGCCCCAGCGCACGCACCCTGTATTACGCCGCCTTTTTCAACTCGTCCGTGCGCGGGTTGGACGTCGGCGCGCCGGTGCTGTACAAAGGCCTGCGCATCGGTTCGGTTGCCGCCGTGCCGTATTTCCAAAACGGCGACGATACCCGCCTGTTCCAAAACGGCTATGTCCCCGTGCGCATCCGCATCGACCCCGACAAAATAGAGCAGGGCAACGGCAGCGCCCAGAGCAAAGAATACTGGCAGCAGGCTTTTCAGGCTGCCTTAGACAAAGGCCTGACCGCCAATCTCGCCAGCAACAATCTGGTATTGGGCAGCAAGCTGGTGGAACTGGACGACACCCCTGCCGGCAGCCAAACGCTGAAACCCGAAAGCGCGTATGGCGGCGACACCGTCATCGCCACAAAAGGCGGCGGGCTGGACGACTTGCAGGCACAGGTATCGCGGCTGTTGGACAAATTCAACGCCCTGCCGCTGGACAAAACGGTCGGCGAACTCAACGGCAGCCTGAAAGAATTGCGCGCCACCCTGCAATCCGCGCAGAAAATGCTCGCCTCTGCCGACCGCCTCGTATCGCAGAGCAGCACCAAAGCCCTGCCCGCCGAACTGGGCAAAACGCTGGCCGAACTGCGTGCCACCCTGCAAGGCATCTCGCCGCAGTCGCCCGTTTATCAGGACGTGCAGAGCACGCTGCACAGTATAGACCGCACCCTGCAAAACGCCCAACCGCTGCTCGATACACTCAAAGACCAGCCCAACGCCCTCATCTTCAACAAAAACGGCAAAGACCCCCTGCCCAAAGGCAGATAAGCGCACAGGCAGCCTGAAAACGGATTTCTGCTTTTCAGGCTGCCCGTGCCGCATCCGTCCGCCGCAAAACCGCAACCGAAACAAGATTCCGACACACCATGAAAACCAGATTCCCCGCCGCCCTTGCCACCGTCCTGCTGCTCGCCGCCTGCGGCAGCACCCCCGCCACCCGCTATTACCAGCTTCCCGACAGCGCGTTCAGGCTGCCTGAAAAAACAGGCGGCACAACAGGCATCAAAGTCGTGCTGTCCGATGCTCTGCAAAGCCGCAGCCTGCTCTACCAAACCGATGCCCACACGCTCAGCTTCGCCCAGAAAAACCTGTGGGCGGAACCCCTGTCCAACGCCTTGGAGCGCGCGCTTGCCAACAAACTCAACGCACAGGGCAGCCTGAAATACCAACCCGCCCAAGCAGGAGAAGCCGCGCTCACCGTCTATCTCGACCGCTTTCAGGGAACCTATCGCGGCGAAACCGAAATCAGCGGCTATGCCCGCTGGAAAAACGGTGCGGAAATCCCCGTTCGCGCCACCACCCCCCAACAGGGCGACGGCTATCCCGCCATGCTGGAAAGCCTGAACGGCGGCTTGGACAGCATCGCCCGCCAGATTGCCCGCTGAGGCAGAGACCTTTGCAAAATCCCCATCTTTGGCACATTTCTTCGCAATGCGCTTCTCTAACGCTTGAAAATATTTCAATATTCTCTGCGCGTTTTGCGATGCTATTGCTTTGAACTGTACTCAAATCTGAGGTTTTGCAAAGGTCTGAGGCAGCCTGAAAAACCGCACAAACACAACGGACACCCCCGCCATGCACCAATTCTCCCTATACACAAAAAACGGCACACACATCGGCTTTCTGGTTATCCAACCCGATAAAGACGGAAGCGGAACACCCGCAGAATGCGGGCAGATAGCCGTCAAAGTGCTTTCAGACTGCCCCGATAACGCCCTGTCCCGCCTGGCACGGGAAAACGTTTTATATTTTGAGAACACAAACGGCATCGTGCAGGTGTTTGATGTTTACGGCATGCCGCGCGCCGACATCCGCCAACAGTGGCTGAACACGGAAGGCGAGCATTACGAAATGGGCGATTTGAACGGAAACTGGTGATGGAAAGCCTCTATATCCTGATACCCATCAGCATCATCCTTGCCTTTGCCGCCTGCTATTTCTTCTGGTGGTCGGGCAAAAACGGCCAGTTCGACGATTTGGAAGGTCCCGCCCAACGCATCATCATGGACGACGACAGCACATACATCCCGCCCGAAAGGCAGCCTGAAAACCACACGGAAAACCAACCATGAAAACCGATTTCGCCTTTGCCAAAACCCGCCGCTTCGCCCCGCTGTTCGGCACACAGTTTCTCGGCGCGTTCAACGACAATTCCTTCAAAACCACACTGTTCGTGCTGATAAGTTTTTACGGATTGGGCGCAAATCCCGTCCTGCCCGCCGCGCAGATGCTCAATCTGGGCGCGCTTTTGTTTGTGCTGCCGTATTTCCTGTTTTCCGCACTGGCCGGACAACTGGCCACGCGCTACAACAAAGCGCGGCTGGCTCAGGCAACCAAAGTGCTGGAAGTTGCCGTGATGGCACTGGCAGGCTGGGGGTTTTATATCCAGTCCGCAACGCTGCTGCTGTTCTGCCTGTTTGTCCTGGGTACGCAGTCCGCCCTGTTCGGACCGGTGAAATATGCCATCCTGCCCGAATACTTGGGCGAACAGGAACTGATTATGGGCAACGGCCTGATTGAATCGGGCACTTTCATCGCCATCCTTTTGGGACAGATTGTCGGCACGTCGGTGGCAGGACAAAGCCCCGCCGCGCTGGCCGGTTTGGCCGTGCTGGTGGCCGTGCTGGGGCTGGCGGCCAGTGCGTGGATGCCCTCCGTGGCGGCAAAAGAAGCCGATGCAAAAATAGACTGGAACATCTGGCGCGGCACAAAAACCTTGTGGAATGAAACCCGCGCGCATAGCGAGCTGTTCACCGCGCTAATGGGGATTTCGTGGTTTTGGTTTGTCGGCGCAGTCTATACCACGCAGCTTCCGAACTTTGTGAAAACCAGCCTGCACGGCAGCACGGGCGTGTTCAACCTGATGCTCACACTGTTTTCCGTCGGCATTGCCGCGGGTTCGGTGCTGTGCGCCCGATTGAGCAGGGGGCAACTGAGGCTGGGTTTGGTATCACTTGGCGCGGCAGGGCTGGCAGTGTTCGGCAGCCTTTTGGCTTATGTGGTACGCGGCGCGGCGTTTGCAGGCAGTGCGGAAAACTTGCAGGGCGCGGCATCGTTTCTGGCGCAGGGTGCGGCTTATCCCGTTATCGGCGCGATGCTTGCCATCGGCTTTTTCGGCGGCTTCTTCTCCGTGCCGCTCTATACTTGGCTGCAAACCGCCTCTTCGGACGAATTCCGTGCCAAAGCCATCGCCGCAAACAATATTGCCAACGCACTGTTTATGGTTGCCGCCGCACTCATCAGCGCGCTGCTATTGTGGGCGTTTGACAGCATCCTGCTGCTGTATCTGCTGGTGGCGGCGGGCAATATTGTGTTCCTCGCCTATCTCGGCTGGCGCGCCCCGCAGGTATTCGGCTTGAAAAAGAAATAGCGGATACGCACAACGCCGGTTGCCGTAGGGCGGATGCTTGTCTCACGAGCATTTTCAGGCTGCCTTCGCAGAGGGAACGCGTGGGGCAGCGGGTGCCCGTTCTCCCTGCCAATCCGCGTTGTTCCCGTTCTGCACCAAGGCAGCCTGAAAAACTTGGCAATTCGGTTTCAGGCTGCCTCCCAACACGGAATGCTATAATTCCAAGCTTCCCGTTCTTCTAATAAAACCCTTCCCATGTACCACCCCGCCCGCCAGCTTGCCGCAGGCATTGCCGCCATGAAATTGGACATCGGCGAACCGCAGCAGCAAAAACTGCTTGCCTATCTCGCCCTGCTGCAAAAATGGAACAAAACCTACAACCTCACCGCCCTGCGCGACGAAGCGAAAATGGTCAGCCACCACCTGTTAGACAGCCTGACCCTGCTGCCCTATATCCGCAACGCGCAAACGCTTGCAGACATCGGTTCAGGCGGCGGCATGCCCGGCATTCCCGCTGCCATCTGCCGCCCCGATTTGCAGATGACGCTGGTGGATGCCAACACCAAAAAAACCGCATTTTTGCAGCAGGCCGCCATAGAACTCGGCTTGGACAACGTATCCGTCTTTGCCGGACGCGTGGAAAACCTGCACCAAACCGCCGACATCGTCACCAGCCGCGCCTTTGCCGAACTGGCGGACTTTGTTTCGCTCACACGCCATCTGCTGCACGAAAACAGCATCTGGGCAGCCATGAAAGGCGCCTATCCCCAAGACGAACTTTTCAGGCTGCCTGAAAACGTGGAAGCCTACCAAACAGACAGGCTTTCCGTGCCGATGCTGGATGCGGAACGCCACATGGTGCTGCTGCGCCCCAAACAAGGAACAAACGCATGAGCGCAAAAATTCTCGCCATCGCCAACCAAAAAGGCGGCGTGGGCAAAACCACCACCGCCGTCAATCTTGCCGCCAGCCTGTCGCACAAAGGCAGGCGCGTACTGCTGATTGATTTGGATCCGCAGGGCAACGCCACCACCGGCAGCGGTGTAGACAAAGCCGCCATCGGAGCGGGTGTGTACCACGTCCTGCTGGGCGAAGCCGAAGTCCGTGCCGCCGCCGTTCGCAGCGAAGCGGGCGGCTACGACCTGCTTGCCGCCAACCGCGAACTGGCGGGGGCGGAAGTGGAGTTGGTTCAGGAACTTGCCCGCGAAATGCGCCTGAAAAACGCGCTCTCCCAAGTGGCGGAGGATTACGACTTCATTCTGATAGACTGCCCGCCCACGCTCACCCTGCTCACGCTCAACGGCTTGGTGGCGGCAGACGGTGTGCTCGTGCCGATGACCTGCGAGTATTACGCACTGGAAGGCATCAGCGATTTGGTTGCCACCGTCCGCAAAATCCGTGCCGCCATCAATCCGCATCTGGACATTTTCGGCATCGTCCGCACGCAATACAACAGCCAAAACCGCTTGGCACAGGACGTAGGTGCACAGTTGCAGACGCATTTCGGCAGCAGGCTCTTCAAAACCGTTATCCCGCGCAACATCCGTCTTGCCGAAGCACCCAGCCACGGAATGCCCGCACTGGCGTATGACGCAAAAGCAAAAGGCACGCAGGCCTATCTGGATTTGGCAGACGAAGTGCTGGAACGCGCATGAAGCCGCCTTTCAGGCTGCCTTCGGGTGCAAAATCGCTTGATTTTGTGTGCCTTTGCAGTTAAAATGCCGCGCTTTGCAAATTCAATCTTTCCATTTCAGGAGTATCCATAATGGCAAACAGCGCACAAGCACGCAAACGTGCCCGCCAATCGTTGAAACACCGCGCCCACAACGCAAGCCTGCGCACCGCATTCCGCACCGCAGTCAAAAAAGTTCTGAAAGCCGTTGAAGCAGGCGACAAAGCCGCCGCACAGGAAGTGTTCCGCCAAAGCACCAAAATCTTGGACCGCATCGCCGACAAAGGCGTGTTCCACAAAAACAAAGCCGCACGCCACAAAAGCCGCCTGTCGGCAAAAATCAAAGCAATGGCCTGATTGCTTGCGCAAATGCAAAACCTGTTGCAAACCGACAGGTTTTTTTCTTTCAGGCAGTCTGAAAACCATTCCCCCGCAATCGGGAGCAGCACATGAAAACCCTGTATGAAATCAAAACAACGGACAATCTGGCCGAACGCGAAAGCGACAGCATAGATTTGTTCAACCACGCCATGAAGCAGGGCGACGAAGCCACCGTGCGTGCCGTTGCGGAATACGTGGTGGGAGAGGGCGAACTCAGGAACAAAGCCTTCTCGCGCAACTGGCAGTTCCACTGCCTAAGCTGGCTCACGCACTATTGGCGCAACGCATGGGCGGAGAGTGCGGACGGCAGCACCGAAGAAAGCGAAACCTTGGAACGCCTGATGCTCTGCCTGTGGCAGCACAAATGGCTGGTGGGTTCGCTGCCGCAGGATTTGGGTGCGGGCAAAGCCGCCATTGCCGATGCGCTGGAAAATATGCGCACGCTGTATGCCACATTCAAACTCAGCCCCGCCATGGTTTGCAAAGCCGCTGTCGAACAGGCAATCTACATGGGCGATGCCGAGGCCGCCAAGCAGGCGTTTGCCCAATGGCAGGCTGCCGAGCAAGACGGCATGAACGACTGCAAAGCCTGCGAACAGAGCAGCCTGATTCATTATTGGCACTTTATCGGCGACTATGCCCGCGCCGCCGAACTTGCCGCCCCTGTTCTGGCGGGGCAGATGTCGTGCGCCGAAGTGCCGCACATTGCCTATTTCCCGGCGATAGACAGCCTGATTATGCTCGGCAGAGCCGCCGAAGCCGAGGCCGCATGGGAAGAAGCGGCGGGGCGCATCGGTAGCGCGGGCAGCCAATATCTGTATCTGATGCCCTGCATCGTCCAGCTTGCCCACCGCTTGGGGCAGCCTGAAAAAGCGCAATCGCTGTTGGAAATGCACGGCCGGAAGATTGAAAATGCCGTCCGCAACAACAGCTATGATGCGCTGCAATACCTGATTGCCACCGCCCCGATGGATTTGCGTGCCAAGGAAATGGCGGAAAAGCTTGCCCGGGAATTTGACCGGCGCAACGGCAACCCTTATTACCAGCGGCAGCTTGCGATGATGTTTGCCCCGACCGTGATACATTGAAGCAGGATAAAAAGGCAGCCTGAAAACCGGAATATGGTTTTCAGGCTGCCTTTATTATGGTGGGCTCAATGGCAGCCTGAAACCGCGCCCACCGCCCATATGGCCAGAGACCTTTGCAAAACCTCAGATTTGGGTACAGTTCAAAGCAACAGCATCGTAGAACGCGCAGAGAATATGGAAATATTTTCAAGCGTTAGAGAAGCGCATGGTGAAGAAATGTACCAAAGATGGGGATTTTGCAAAGGTCTTAGCCAACGTATCGCCGCCTTGAAACATTTTTATTCTAAGCTGCTCTAAGACAGTTTGTCAGGAAGGCACTTGCTGCCCGCGCATTTTCAGGCTGCCCGTCCGCAAAATTCGGCTAGCCGCGACACGGCATCGCTCTGCGCCAGAAGATACCGCTGCCATGTGTGTGCACACTCCCGCCATTCGGCAAAACCGTCCAAAAGCGTGCGCCAGTGCGTGCGGCGTTCGGCATCGGTCAAAACGGCGAGCGCGTTCAGTTCGGCAGACAGTGCCTGATGCGCACGCCACAGCGTTTCGTCCATCGGTGCAACGCGGCGGTATGTCTGCCAGAACGCTTCCAGCTTGACGGCATGCGCGTCCTGCTCCTGCGGATAGATGTGCCACAAAAACGGCCTGCCCGAAAACTGTGCGCGCACAAAGCTGTCTTCGCCGCGCACGATGAGCAGGTCCGCCGCCCACAGCCGTTCGTCAAACGCCGCCTGCGGCACGAACGAGCAGGGCAGAATATTCAGGCTGCCTGCAACGGGCGGCACGGCACAGAGGCTCTGCTGCAACGGCATACCCGCCGCATGCAGGCGTATCGGCAGGGGCTGCACCGAAAGCGCGGCACACCAGCGCGCCCACACCGCTCCCGCATAGCCGAAAGCAAATATATCCAGCCCTGCCGCCTTTTCAGGCTGCCTGAAGGCCGCCATGCGCGTCTGATAATCCGCTTCGCGCAACAGCCCGCCGCTTTCGGGGGAAAAACCCATCTGCCAAAAATATTTGCGGCTGCCGTCTGCTTGCAGGCTGGGCATGGCATGGGTGCGCACGGCCCAGTCTTCCGCGCTCAGGTATTCCCAATTCAGCCACAGCGGGCGGTGTGTGCGGATAACGCGGCGCACGTTTTCGGGCAGCGCGCAGGCGAACGTTTCAATTACCGCATCGGGAACGGGTACGCCCGAAAGGCCGGCATCCTGTCCCGCCTGCCACGGATGCAGGACAATATGCCGATACGGAGCGGGCAGGGCTGCGGGCGCGTCGGGCGCAATCGTGCGGAGGGCGGACAAATCGTCCAGCCACAGATGCACCTGCCAACCGAGGCGGCGGCGCAGTCCGCATGCCAGCCGCCACGCCACGCCGATGTCGCCGAAATTGTCTATCACGTTGCAAAACAGCCAGCAAACGGTTTCCTTTGCGGGGGCGTTGCGGCTAGAATAAGGCGTTTTTTGCACTGGTTGCATTTTTTGGGAGTTTCGGATATGAAAATGATGAAAAGTTTAGCAGTTTTGGCATTGTCGTGCGCACTGCCCGCATTTGCGGCGGATTTCGTGTCGCACGCGGATAATAAGCCGCAGGATTTGGCGGCAGCCAAGGCAAAAGTGCAGGTGGTGAACTTTTGGGCGGCGTGGTGCGGACCGTGCCGCAAAGAAATGCCCGCCATGAGCAAATGGTATCGGCAGAAAGCCAAGGCGCAGGGCGTGCAGATGGTCGGCATTGCGCTGGACACGGCGGAAAACGTGGGCAAATTCCTGAAAACAACGCCCGTGTCCTATCCCATTTGGCGTTACACGGGCAGCAACAGCCGCGCAATGATGCGGGAATACGGCAACACGGTCGGCGGTTTGCCCTACACCGTGGTGCGGATGCCCCAGTGCGGCGCACAGCAGTCCGTTTTGGGTGAGGCAGACGGCGCAAAACTGGATGCCGCCGTTGCCGTCGTGCAGGCAAAATGCCGCACCAAATAGCCCGCCATACCTTTCAGGCTGCCTCCGTTATGGCGGACAGGGACAGCCTGAAAACGGAAAAGTTGTATTCGCCTGCGCCAAGTGGCACAATCCGCCGCATTTTTCCCACCAACCGCATTAAGGACAGACCATGCCGATTAAAGACGCAGTACGCCTGATTGAAGAACGCGAAGCCCGCTTCGTAGATTTGCGTTTCACCGATACCAAAGGCAAACAGCACCATTTCACCGTTCCCGCCGCCGTTGTGCTGGAAGACCCGGAAGAATGGTTTGAAAACGGCCAACCGTTTGACGGCTCGTCCATCGGCGGCTGGAAAGGCATCCAAGCCTCCGATATGCAGCTTCGTCCCGACCCCGACACCGCCTATTTTGACCCCTTTTACGACGATGCGACCATCGTCCTCACCTGCGATGTAATCGACCCCGCCAGCGGACAGGGTTATGACCGCGACCCCCGAACCATCGCCCGCCGCGCTGAAGCTTATCTCAAATCCACCGGTATCGGCGACACCGCCTATTTTGGGCCCGAGCCCGAATTTTTCGTGTTCGACGGCGTGGAATACGAAACCCACATGCACAAAGCCCGCTTCAAAATCACTTCGGAAACAGGCGCATGGGCCAGCGGCATTGGCTACGACGGCCAAAACACCGGCCACCGTTCCACCGTTAAAGGCGGCTATGCCCCCATCGCCCCGATAGATGCAGGGCAAGACCTGCGCTCCGCCATGGCAAACACGCTGGAAGAAATCGGCATCCCCGTAGAAGTGCACCACGGCGAAGTCGGCACCGGCAGCCAAATGGAACTCGGCACACGGTTTAACACCCTCGTCAAACGCGCCGACTGGACGCAGGACATGAAATACGTGATTTGGAACGTTGCCCACAACTTCAACAAAACCGCCACCTTCATGCCCAAGCCGCTGATGGGCGACAACGGCAGCGGCATGCACGTCCACCAATCCATTTGGAAAGACGGACAGAATCTGTTTGCAGGCGACGGCTACGCAGGTCTATCCGACACCGCGCTCTATTACATCGGCGGCATCATCAAACACGCCAAAGCCCTGAACGCCATCACCAACCCCTCCACCAATTCCTACAAACGCCTTGTGCCCCATTTTGAGGCACCGGTCAAACTTGCCTATTCCGCCAAAAACCGCTCCGCCTCTATCCGCATTCCCACCGTAAACAGTGTCAAAGCCCGCCGCATTGAAGCCCGCTTCCCCGACCCCACCGCCAATCCCTATCTTGCCTTTGCCGCGCTGCTGATGGCCGGTTTGGACGGCATCCAAAATAAAATCCACCCGGGCGAGCCTGCGGGCAAAAACCTATACGACCTGCCGCCCGAAGAAGACGCACAAATCCCCACCGTGTGCGCCTCGTTGGACGAAGCCCTCGCCGCCCTCGCCGCCGACCACGAATTCCTGACGCGCGGCGGCGTGTTCAGCCAAGACTGGATTGAAAGCTACATCGCCTTCAAATCCGAAGATGTGCGCCGCATACGGATGGCACCGCATCCGCTGGAATTTGAAATGTATTATTCGCTGTGATACGGAGATACGCGGCATAAAAAGGCAGCCTGAAACCGATAAACAAGGTTTTAGGCTGCCTAATACTTGGTGAAATCTCCATCTTTGGCACATTTTTGTGTAGTGCGCTCAAATCCGAGGTTTTGTAAAGGTCTCTGCCGTTTTGCCGTGTTTCAGGCAGCCTGAAAACGCGGCATCCGCCGATTTTTTGTTTTGTTTTTTGCAGGCAGATGCGCTATCATGGCGACGCAGTTTTCCGCTGCTTTTCTATCCATTTTGAAGGAGACTTACCATGAAAAAACTCGTTTTGGCTGCCGTTGTATCCATGTTGGCTCTGTCTGCCTGCAACACCATTTCCGGTGCGGGCAAAGACGTGAGTGCTGCCGGCCACGCAGTCAGCAACAGCGCAGAAACCGTGAAAGAAAAAATGTAAACGGTTTTTCCGCATCGGAAAACGCCCTGCAAATTGCAGGGCGTTTTTGTTGTTTGGGGCAGCCTGAACGCACGAGGCGGTGCGTTTCAGGCTGCCTTACTGTCTATCAGGCGGTTTAACCCACTTTGTCGCCCGGTTTTGCGCCTTCGTGCACGGTCAGCAGTTTCAGTTGGCCTTTGCCGTCTGCCGCGCTCAAAATCATGCCTTCGGATACGCCGAATTTGGCCATTTTGCGCGGTGCGAAGTTGGCAACGGCGATAACCATCGTGCCGTTCAGTTCGGCGGGGTTCGGGTAGCTGGCGGCGATGCCGGAGAAAATCACGCGCTGCTCGAAGCCGAAATCCAAATCGAATTTCAAGAGTTTGCTGCTGCCTTCGACGGCTTGGCAATTCAGCACTTTCGCCACGCGCATATCAACTTTCACAAAATCGTCAAAGCTGCATTGGGGCGCGACGGGTTCGTGGCTGCCTGCGGCGTTTTCAGGCTGCCCTGCGGCTGCTTGGATGGATTGTTTGTTGGCTTCAATCAAATCGTTCACTTGTTTTTCCTCAATCCGTTGCATCAGGTGGGTATAGGGGTTGATGACGTGTCCCTCGGCGAGGGTGCGTCCCGCATCGGCCCACACCAGTTCGCGCAGGTTTAAAAATGCGGCAACGCGTTCGGCAACGTATGGCAGCACGGGCGCGAGATACACGCTCAAAATCTTGAAGGCGTTGATGAGTTCGCTGCACACTTTGTGCAGGCGGCCGTCTTGTCCCTCCATTTTGGCGAGTTCCCAAGGCTTGTTTTGGTCTACGTATTCGTTTACCACGTCTGCCAGAATCATGATTTCGCGCAGGGCTTTGGCGTATTCGCGCTCTTCGTAGAGACTGGCGATATGTTCGGATTCGGACGACAGGTGTTTGACCAGTTCGCTGCCGGAAACGTCTTTCAGGCTGCCTGAAAAGCGTTTGTGGATGAAGCCGCTGGCACGCGCGGCGATATTGACGTATTTGCCGACCAAATCGCTATTCACGCGGGCGATAAAGTCTTGCAGGTTCAAATCGATGTCTTCAATTTTGCTGTTGAGCTTGGCGGCGATGTAATAGCGCATCCATTCGGGGTTCAGGCCTTGTTCCAAATAAGATTTGGCGGTGATGAAGGTGCCGCGCGATTTGGACATTTTCTGTCCGTCCACCGTCAGAAAACCGTGCGCGAAAATGCCGGTTGGGGCGCGGTGGCCGCTGAATTGCAGCATGGCCGTCCAGAACAGGGCGTGGAAATACAGGATGTCTTTGCCGATGAAGTGGTACATTTCGGCGGTGCTGTCTTTGCCGAAAAACTCGTTGAAATCCAGGCCGATTTTGTCGCACAGGTTTTGGAAACTTGCCATGTAGCCCACGGGTGCGTCCAGCCACACATAGAAATATTTGTCGGGTTCGTCGGGGATTTGGAAGCCGAAATAGGGCGCGTCGCGGCTGATGTCCCAGTCGGACAGTTCGCCGTCTTTGAGCCATTCGTTCATTTTGTTCAGGGCTTCGGGCTGCAAATGGGCGTGGCCGTTGGTTTCGCCGGCCGTCCATTGTTTCAGATAATTGGCGCAGTCGCTTAATTTGAAGAAGAAATGTTCGGTTTGCTTCATCACGGGCGTGGCGCCGGACACGGCGGAATAGGGCTTAATCAGCTCGGTGGGCGAATAAGTGGTGCCGCACACTTCGCAGTTGTCGCCGTATTGGTCTTGCGCGTGGCATTTGGGGCATTCGCCTTTCACGAAGCGGTCGGGCAGGAACATTTGCTTTTCGGGGTCGAACAGCTGATTGATGGTTTTGCCGACAATTTTGCCGTTGGCTTTCAGGGCCAGGTAAATCTGCTCGGAAAAGTGTTTGTTTTCAGGCGAATGGGTGGAGTAATAATTGTCGTAGCCGATGCCGAAGCCGGTGAAGTCGGCCAAGTGTTCGGCGTGGGTTTTCTCAATCATCTGCTCGGGCGTGATGCCTTGTTTTTCGGCGGCGAGCATGATGGGTGTGCCGTGCGTGTCGTCGGCGCAGCAGTAGTAGCATTCGTGGCCGCGCAGTTTTTGGAAGCGCACCCAGATGTCGGTTTGGATGTGTTCCACCATGTGCCCCAGATGGATGCTGCCGTTGGCATAGGGCAGGGCGGAGGTAACGAGGATTTTGCGTTTTTGTGTCATGGGTTTATTTCTTTTTGAAAGTTTGGGAGAAAGCGGCGGATTATAGCGGATAACCGTGTTTCAGGCTGCCTGAACGGGGTGTTTCGCGAATTGGTTATATAGTGGATTAAAATCGCAATGATACGGCGTTGGCTCGCCTTGACGTACCACCTGTACGCCTTGTCTCATTTTTATTTGAATCCACTATAATGCCGAAGGGCAGCCTGAATTTTTGCAAACCCGATGAAAGGATGACAACATGAAACATTTTGCGCTTACCGCCACGCTGGTTTTTGCTGCCTGTGCGGGCAACCAAGATGCGCAACCCAAAGCCGCTGCGCCCGAAGTGGGCATGGCAAACCCTGCTTCCGTGTTCTGCGAAAAGCAGGGCGGAAAATCGGAAATCCGTAAAAATGCGGACGGCAGCGAATACGGTGTGTGCCGTCTGCCGGACGGCAAAGTGGTGGAAGAGTGGGAATATTTCCGCGCCAATAACAAATAGACCGCGCGATGCGGATAAGGGCAGCCTGAAACGGGATGGAAGCGTTTTCAGGCTGCCTTTTTATACACGCTATTCGGGGTCGGCGGTGAACGGGCGGGCGCGGAAAACGGGGATAAAGGCATAGAGCCACAGGGCAAAGGCGGCGGCGAGCAGCAGGGCGGGAACGGCGGTGGTAAAAAGTGCGGGGGCAAACGGCAGCAGCACGGTGCGGGCGAGTGCGGCGGCGGCGAGGCAGAGCACGGCGGCGCGGCAGGTTTTGGGGTAGTCCAACCGGGCGATGCCGCTGTGCCACAGTCCGGCAGTGAGCCACACCATCAGCACGGCACCGAGCAGTGCGCCGATGGTGATGAGGTGCAGCGGCGTGCCTGCGGGCATGTTTGCGAGTTTGGCGTAACCCAGCCACAGATAGCCTGCCGCGCCGAAGAGCTGCACGGCGTAATAGGTGCGGACGTAGTGCTTGCGCAGCAGCTCCCAATGGTGCAGTTCGCGCAGTTTGGCCAGCAGCATCAGACCGGCGGCAAGGGCGGCGAAGCCTGCGGCATCGGCGGGCAGCCAGCGTTCGGCGGCGGCATAGGCGGTGATGAAGAGGATGGCGATGTTTTTGTAAACGGCGTTGGGCAGGAAAACGGGGTCTTTCAGGCTGCTCTCTTTGAGGGCTTCGCTGCATAAAAGCAGGCTGACGCGGATGGAGACGAACAGGACGGCGGCCATGTTGAGGTGGACGAGGCTGTTGAGCAGGCGCAAATCGGCGGTGTGCGCATAGGCAGCCTGAATGGCGGCAAAGGCGGCGAGCAGGCCGAGCAGGGTGAAGTTGGCGGTGTTTCTGCCCAGCCACAGCAGCTTGACGCAAAAGCAGAATAGGACGACCCAATAAACGGCGGCAAGCCAGGCGGCAGCGGCGGGGTGGAAAAAAAGCAGGACGAAGGCGGCGGCGAGCAGCGAACCCGATAGCCGCGAAACGCTTTTCAGGCTGCCCGAACAGCCCGTCCATTCCGGCATGGCGGCAAACAGGAAACCGCCGTATGCGGCAGGGAGCATGAATTCGAGAAAAATTTGACGGTGCAGGATAACGGCGTTCGGCAACACGAAAAAGCCGAGTGCGGCGGCGATGGCGGACACGGCGGCGGCGGTGAAGAAGGGGCGCATGGGGTGGCTGAAAAAGATTTTCATGGCGGCGGTTTCCGTGTCGTGGCGGGATTGGGCGGGCTTTATAGCAGATTAATTGATTTTGGGGGGCAGATATATGGCGGGTTTGCCGAAGAAAGCGGTAAGGCGGGACGGATGTATGCCTACGCAGTTTCAGGCTGCCTTTGGAACACGGAACGCGTGATGGGAAACGGCATTTCAGACTTCTAAGGCAGCCTGAAAACGGGTGGGCAAATCCGTCCTACGGAAACCAAAAAACCATACGGCAGCCGAAACAGAAGGCAGCCTGAAACGCGCAATCGCGGGCTTTCAGGCTGCCTGTTTGGCGGCGCGGCGGCTATTCTTCTTTGCCGCCCACCACCACCACGTTCATTTCTTCGGGACGGATGCGTTTCTGCCATGCGCGGCGGATGTCGTCTGCCGTCAGCGCGTTTACTTTGCTGTTGTAGGTGTCCAGCCAGTCGGCGGGGCGGTTGTAGATGCCGATGTCGTATAGCACGCCGATGAGTTTGCCGTTGCTGTCAAAGCGCAGCGGGAAGCTGCCGGTGATGTTGGCTTTGGCTTGGCGCAGCTCTTCTTCGGTCGGCCCTTGTTTGACGAAGCCGGCCAGCACGTTCATGGCGGCGGCCAGCGCGGCTTCGCTGTTTTTGCGTTCGGTGGAAAAGCTGATGTTGAACGGGCCGGCTTGGCGGTAGGCGGCAAAGCTGCTGTATGCGCCGTAGGTGTAGCCGTGTTTGTCGCGCAATTCTTTCATCAGGCGGCTGTCAAAACCGCCGCCGCCGAGGATGTAGTTGCCGACCAGCAGGGCGAAATAGTCGGGGTCGTCGTATTTCATCACGGGCAGACCGATGCTGATTTGTGCCTGTGTGCTGCCTTTGAAGGGCAGGCGGCGGCTGTGTCCGCCTTCGGGATGCACGGGTGGGGTGTCGGTGCGGGCTTGGGCTTGGGCAGGCAGCGTGCCGAGGGTTTTGCGCACAAGTTTTTCCGCATCGGTACGGTTGATGTCGCCCACGATAACGGCGATGGCGTTGTCTTGCGCGTAATGCTGCCGGTGGAAAGTGCGGATGTCGTCCAGCGTTACGGCGCGGATGCGCTCTTCGGTACGCCATGCGGATTTGCCGTAGGGATGGGTGGGATAGTTCAGGCGGGTCTGCTCGCGCGAGGCGATGTAGTCTGGATAGTCCTGCGACTGTTTGAGGGCCTGCACGGCGCGGTTTTGCAGGCGGTTGAGTACGGCGGTTTCCAAACGGGGACGGGCGAGGGATTCGCCGAACAGTGCGGCGGTGGCGTGCAGGGTTTCGGGCTTGCTCAGGCTGCGGAAGCTTGCGCCGGCGGAATCGGTGCTGCTGCTGCCGGATACGGATGAGCCGAGGTCTTTGATGCGTGCGCCGAAGGTTTCTTCGTCCAGCGTTTCCGTGCCGCGCATCAGCATGGCTCCGGTGAATTGGGCGGTGTCGCTTTTGCCTTCGGGTTCTGCCGCGCTGCCTGCGCCCATGAAAACGACGCCGAAATCCACAATCGGCAGTTCGTGCCGCTCTGCCAGCAGGATTTCCGTACCTTCGGGGGTTTTCCAGCGTTGGATGTCCACGGCGGCTGCGGTTGCGGCGGCGATGAGGGCGGGCGGGAGCAGGAATATGGGTTTCATGCGTGTCTTTCGTTTTCTTTGCAAAGGGTGGGGGATTGTAAAGTGTTGGGGGCAGCCTGAAAACGGGAAGGGGGTTTTCAGGCTGCCGTTCTTAAAGCGATATGGCCAAAGTGCATGGAAATAGATGTGTTTGCAGGGTGCTTGCCGCCTATGCGTTGTTCCAAGGCAGCCTGAAACGCGTGGCAACCAGTGTTCACCCCCCTGCGCAGCTATATTTTGCGGCGTTCGGGTTGGGATTGCGTATCCCGATTTCATGCTTTTTCTATGCAGTCCCAGCTTGTTTTGGTGCAGGCGGCGATGTCGCGGGTTACGCGTCTGCCGATGAGCGCGTCGTAGTATTTGGGCGGCAGGCCGTAGCCGGGGCGGACGCTGCGGATGTCGTCTGGGCCGATGGTGTCGCCTGCTTTCATGTCGCGCACGAAATAGAGCGAGCGGCGGAAACGGATGTTGCCCTGTTCGCTGGACTTTAATCCGTATTCAATGTGTCCGAGTGCCTGCCATGCGGTGCGGGTGCTGCGGCAGAGTTCGGCCAGCCCTGCGGGTTCCAGAGAAAAGCTGTCGTCTGGGCCGCCGCCGTTGCGGTTGAGCGTGAAGTGTTTTTCTATGATGTTGGCACCGAGTGCCACGGCGGCGACTGCGGTGGTGTTGTCCAAAGTGTGGTCGGACAGGCCGACTGTTGCGCCGTAGCGTTCTGCCATGTCGGGCAGGGTACGCAGGTTATAGTCGGACGGGGGGGCGGGATAGCCGCTGACGCAGTGCAGCAGGGCGAGTTCGCGGCAGCCTGAATGGCGGGCGGCTTCGGCGGCTTCGGCGATTTCGTCTGCGTTTGCCATGCCGGTGGAGATGATGAGGGGCTTGCCGGTTTGGGCGGCATAACGGATAAGGGGGAGGTCGGCGGCTTCAAAGGAGGCGATTTTGTAGGCGGGCGCACCGAGTTTTTCCAGCATGTCTATGGCGGTGAAATCAAAGGGGGAGCTGAAAATCGTGATGCCTTGTTCACGGGCGTAGTCAAACAGGGGGGCGTGCCAGTCCCACGGCATATGGGCTTTCTGATAGAGCTCGTGCAGGCTTTGCCCGCGCCACAGGCCGCTGTCTATCATAAATTCGGGAGTGCGGGCGGGCAGGGTGATGGTGTCGGCGGTGTAGCTTTGGATTTTGACGGCATCTGCACCGGCGGCTTTGGCTTCTTCTATGATTTTGAAGGCAGTTTGCAGGCTGCCGTTGTGGTTGGCGGACATCTCGGCAATGATGTAGGGCGGATGGGCGGGGCTGATTTCGCGGCGGTTGATGTGCATGGCGGAACGGGGGAAAGTGGAAAGGGGCGGATTTTACGCGTTTGGATGCGGGAAAGGCAGCCTGAAAACGGAAAGGACGTTTTCAGGCTGCCTTATTTGTGGAAAGAGACCTTTGCAAAACCCCGGATTTGAGCGCAGTTCAAAGCAACGGCATCGCAGAACGCGCAGAGAATATCGAAATATTTTCAAGCGTTCGAGAAGCGCGTTGCGAAGCAACGTGCCAAAGATGGGGATTTTGCAAAGGTCTCGGAAAATGACTGCGCTGTTTCCGCAATCAGCCGGCTTGTCCGGCATCATGTGCTTCGGCGGCTTGCAGCGTGTTTTCTAAAAGACAGGCTATCGTCATCGGGCCCACGCCGCCGGGAACGGGGGTGATGGCGGAAGCGCGTTCCTTGGCGGCTTCAAATTCCACATCGCCGCAAAGTGTGCCGTCGTCCAAGCGGTTGATGCCCACGTCTATCACCACCGCGCCCTGTTTCACCCAGCTCCCTTTCACAAAATTGGGGATGCCGACGGCTGCGATGACGATGTCGGCAGCGGCAACTTCGGCGGCAAGGTTTTCCGTGCGGCTGTGGCAGATGGTCGGTGTGCCGCCTGCCAGCAGGATTTCCATCGCCATCGGTCGCCCCACGATGTTGGACGCGCCCACAACCGCCACTTTTTTCCCTTTCACGGGAATATCGTAAGCAGCCAAAAGCGTCATCACGCCTTTGGGTGTACACGGGCGGAGTGTCGGTTTGCGCTGCACCAGCCTGCCCATGTTGTAGGGATGGAAGCCGTCCACGTCTTTGCTTGGGTGGATGCGTTCCAATACTTTGTCGCCGTTGATGTGCGCGGGCAGGGGAAGCTGCACCAAAATGCCGTCCACATCGTTTTGCGCGTTGAGCGTGTCTATCAGCGCGAGCAGTTCCGCTTCGCTCGTGCTTTCGGGCAGGGTGTGGGTGAATGATAAAAAGCCCGCCTTGTCGCAGGCACGCTGCTTGTTGCGCACATAAACGGCGCTGGCAGGATTGTCTCCAACCAATACCACCGCCAGCCCGGGCAGGCGCTTGCCTTCGGCGTGGCGTTTGGCAGCGGCTTCGCCCGCGCGGGCGATGCATTGTTCGGAAATCTTTTTGCCGTTGATGAGGGTTGCGGCTGTCATGGTGTGCCTTTCTGGGTGGTGAAAAAAGCGGCGATTTTAGCGCATTATTGCGGCGGTGCAGGCTTGGTTTCAGGCTGCCTTGCCTGTGGGAAAGACATGGCGGACGTTTGCAAAATAAACCGGTTTGCGCCGAAAGAGGTAAAATATTAAAAATTTTCAGCAGATTGAGAATTTATTTTTATTTTAATCAATAAATTAAGTAATTTTAAATTAATAAAACTAATTATCGTTTGCAATATTTAAAAAATGCGCGTATGATTCGAATCACCAGCTACGCAGCAAGTGCAGTTTGCCAGTCAAATCAAGTTGCTGTGTAGTGCATTGGTAGTGGTTTGTGTTCCTTTTGCGCCCCGATGAAGAATTGGGGCGTTTTTTTGTGCCGCATTTCCGTGTTGCGGAGACCGAGCGTGGTTTTAACCGACAGCCGTGTCGTTATAATTTTCAGGCTGCCTGAAAATCACTGCAGCAAAAATGCGTCAAACTGTGTTGCCGTCCGATTTAATTGTTAATTGCAGGCGGCATCTGTGCAGGTTGTGCGGAAAGGCATAGAATGCGATTGTATTGTTACGGTATATCGGATTCTTGGCGCGTGCCAAGTTTCCCAACGGCTTTGCGGGGCTGCTTTTTTCTCCTTTCAAGCAGCTCGGCAGAGGCGGGCGGAAGCCCGTATGTTTGTGAAGCGTAAATCTCTGATTTGAGGTATTTCAGGCAGTCTTCGGACTGCCTGTTTTTTTGGCTGCGGCAAATCCAGTAGAATCCCGCATTTTGATGTGATTGGAGCAAAACCATGTCCGATGAGGCAAAACTGCTGCCGCACCGCGCAGCGATAGACGATATAGACGCGCAGATTTTGCAGCTTTTAAACCGCCGTGCCGAAC
The DNA here is from genome assembly GCA_963520685.1 of uncultured Kingella sp. GTDB lineage: Bacteria > Pseudomonadota > Gammaproteobacteria > Burkholderiales > Neisseriaceae > Kingella_B. The sequence continues at coordinate 25,106 of CAUQSD010000024.1, forward strand.
ACGCCCATGCTATCGGCGCGCTGAAAGGCACGGGCGCGGTGTATCGCCCCGAGCGGGAAGCGCAGGTTCTGCGGCGCATCAAATCGCTAAACACAGGCCCGCTGCCGGATGAAGGCGTGGCGCGGCTGTTTCGCGAGGTGATGAGCGAATGTTTGGCGGTGGAACGTCCGCTGACTGCCGCTTATCTCGGACCGGAAGGCACGTTTACCCAGATGGCGGCGGTTAAACATTTCGGGCATGCCGCCAAAACGCTGCCCTGCGCCACGGTAGACGACAGCCTGCGCCTTGCCGAAGCACGGCAGGCGGATTATGCGGTTGTTCCCGTGGAAAATTCCACGGAAGGCTCGGTGGGGCGCACGCTGGATTTGCTGGTTGCCACGCCGCTTCGCATCTGCGGCGAGGTGGTGGTACGCATACACCACCATCTGTTGAACACATCGGGCAGCCTGAAAAACATCACGCAGGTAAAAGCCCACGCGCAGGCTTTGGCGCAATGCCGCCTGTGGCTGGATACGCATTTGGCGGGCGTGCCGCGCATTGCCGTGTCCAGCAATGCCGAAGCGGCGCGGCTGGCAGCAGAAAACGGCAATACGGCCGCAATTGCCAGTCAGGCGGCGGCCGAAATTTACGGTTTGGCTAAAGTTGCCGAAAACATTGAAGACGAACCCGATAACACCACGCGTTTTCTGGTTCTCGGTTATCAGGATACCCAGCCCAGCGGTGCGGATAAAACTTCGCTGATTGTGAGTGCGCCCAACCATGCCGGCACGCTGCATCGGGTTATCGCACCGTTTACACGGGCGGGGATTTCTATGACCAAATTTGAAAGCCGCCCCAGCCGCACGGGACTATGGGAATATTTGTTTTTCATTGATATTGAAGGACACGTGCAAGATGTACGTATTCAGGCTGCCTTGCAGGAATTGCGGCAGGAGGCGGCTTTTGTGAAAGTGGCGGGGAGTTATCCGCTAGCGGTGTTGTGAGAGGTAAGATAGGAGGTTGTGTATTTCATAAAATATCCGGGGCTGACGTAGATTAGCCCTAAATTCCACACCAATCCCGCAAGATTTTTAGCTGTCGGGACGGTGTGCCAAAGTTAAATCGAAATTTGCATTCTTTCAAGAACAGCGGGAAAGATTTGCGATCGATTCCGTTGTATTTGCGCAAGACGCGTTTTGCCTGATTCCAAAAGTTCTCAATGCCGTTAATGTGGTTCTGACGGTCTGCAAATTCCTTGGAATGGTTGATGCGGTAATGGATAAAACCGCTCACGTCCAACTTGTCGTAACTGCTCAGACTATCGGTATAAACAATACCGTCCGGCATGATTTTCCTTTTGATGACAGGCATTAAAGTATCGGACTTGGCATTATCTACGACAACGGTATAGACCCGTCCGTTACGTTTCAGAATGCCGAAGACAACCACTTTTCCTGCCGCACCGCGACCGCGTCTGCCTTTACGCCGTCCGCCGAAATAGCTTTCGTCCAACTCGACAGAGCCCTCAAAAACCTCATCGGCAGCCAAGGCCGGATAATGGCTGATAACCATGCGGATTTTGCGGTAGAACAGGACTGCCGAATTGGGATGGATACCCAAAATATCGGCGGC
>CAUQSD010000025.1:0-26591 GCA_963520685.1 uncultured Kingella sp.
CACTCGTTGCCCACGCGGGTTCAGGCTGCCTCGGGTGCGATGCGTGGGGCAGCAAGTGCCCACCCTACGCGGCTACGTTTGCCGGATGGATGCAACGGGGCGAGGGTGAGCGGGATGCCGGTTTGCATGGGTGGACGTATGCCCGCGCGTTCTCCGTCGGCAGGCAGCCTGAAACAGGGAAATACGGTTTCAGGCTGCCCTGTCCGCCGCTGCGCGCTGCCGCCGTGTTTCCGCCAGCACCATGCCCGCACTCACGGAAATGTTCATGCTCTGCACCGTGCCGAACATGGGGATGGACACCAGCTCGTCGCAATGTTCGCGGGTGAGCCGCCGCATTCCGTCTCCTTCGCTGCCCATCACCCACGCCACGCTTTGCGGGATTGCGTATTGGAACAGGTCGGATTCGCCGCCCATGTCCGTGCCGACAATCCAGATGCCGTAGTCTTTCAGTTCGCGCAGGGTGCGGGCAAGGTTGGTTACGGCGATATACGGCACGCTTTCCGCCGCACCGCAGGCAACCTTGCTGACGGTGGCGTTCAGCCCCGCGCTTTTGTCTTTGGGGGCAATAACGGCGTGTACGCCCATGGCATCGGCGGTACGCAGGCACGCACCGAGATTGTGCGGGTCGGTGATGCCGTCCAGCACCAAAAGCAGCGGCGGCTCTTGCAGGTTTTCCAGCACGTCTTCCAGATGGACATGGTTGCGGGATGCGTCTATCAGGCCGGCCACGCCCTGATGGCGGGCGCCTTTGGCCATGGCGGACAGGCGGGCGGCATCAACAAGATGCACGCGCACGCGCTCGGCGGCGGCTTTTTCCAAAACTTCGCGGGTGCGCGCGTCTTTTTTGTCGTGCTGGACATAAAGTTCCAGAATGGATTTGGGGTTTTGCCACAGGCGGGCATTGACGGCGTGGAAGCCGTAGATGGGGCGTTGGTTGGACATGGTTTCGGTTTGAACGGGTTGGGGGTGGATGGGGAAGGGACAGCCTGAAACGGGGAAACACGGGTTTCAGGCTGCTTTTTTTGGGAGGAGGTAACGCGTGGGCAGCAGGTGCCCACCCTACGCTGCCGCCGGATGGGTGCAACGGGGCGGGGGCGGGATACGGATTTCCGTGGGGCAGATGCCCACGCGTTGCCCATCCGAAGGCAGCCTGAAACGGGGAAACGCGGCTTTCAGGCTGCCCCGGTTTTATCCTGCCAGCCCGTTGTTGCAGTCGGCGTGTCCGCCGGATGGGCGGTGCGGCCTGCCTGCGGGTTCGGCCTGAACGGTAACGTGTCCGATGCCGTGCGCCCGCACGGCGTGTTCTATGCGTGCGGCAAGCTCTGCCGCCTGCGCCACGGTCCAGCCGTCTGCCACGGCGATGTGGCAGGACAGGGCGTGGCTGCTGCTGGTGATGGTCCATGCGTGCAAATCGTGCAGCCCCAGCACGCCGTCTATGCTTTGGATTTCGGCGGCGATTTCGGCAAGGTCTGTGTTTTCAGGCGTGCCTTCCATCAGGATGTGCAGGCTGGCGGAAAGCACGCCCCAGCCGCTTTTGCCGATGAGTGCGGCAACCAGCACGCTGGCGGCCAAGTCCGCCCATGTCCAGCCGTAAAGCCAGATGAGCAGCCCTGCGGCAACCGCTGCCACGGAGCCGAGCAAATCGCCCAAAACGTGCAGAAACGCGCCGCGCATATTCAGGTTGCCGCGTTCGCCGCGCAGCATGTACCACGCGACAAACAGGTTGGCAAACAGCCCCAGCACGGCAACGCCGAGCATTGCGCCGCCCGCCACTTCCACCGGACGGAACAGGCGCACGACGGCTTCTGCGGCAATCCACACCGCCATGACGACAAGCGTGAGCCCGTTGAGGGCGGCGGCAAGGATTTCTACGCGGCGGTAGCCGTAGCTTTTGCGCGGGTCGGCGGATTTGTCGGCCCATTTGAAGGCGGCGAGGGCAAGGGCAAGGGCGGCGGCATCGGAGAACATATGCCCCGCGTCGGAGAGCAGGGCAAGGCTGCCGCTGAACCAGCCTGCGGCGGCTTCCACCAGCATAAAGCCGGCGATGACGGCGAGCGAAACGCGCAGGACATGGCGGTTGGTGCTGCCGTGGCTGTGGCCGTGGCAGCTGTGATGGGCGTGGTTGTGCGGATGGTCGTGCGGCATGGCGGGTACTCTGGGGCGTGCGGGATTGGGGCAGCCTGAAACCTTACGCTTGCAGGCGGGCAGTCGTTGCCCACGCGTTTTCAGGCTGCCTTCGGATGCGCAACGCGTGGGCAGCAACTGCCCGCCCTACGGGAAACGGCGTTGTGCGTATCCTTTATTTACGTGTATCGGCCATAGCACGGCAAACAGGCAGAAAGGCGCGGCGCGAAAAATATGCCCGAAACAGGGGTTTTATAGTCGATTAAAATAAAAATGAGACAAGGCGGCGAGCCGCAAGGCGTACAGGTAGTACGTCAAGGCGAGCCAACGCCGTATCATTGCAATTTTAATCGACTATATGGCGGATGGGACAAGGCGGCAACGCCGTATCACTGCGGTTTCAATCCGCAGAACAAAGGTTTCAGGCTGCCTGAGACCTTTGCAAAATCCCCATCTTTGACCCATTTCTTCGCCATGCGCTTCTCTAATGCTTGAAAATATTTCAATATTATCTGCGCATGATGCGATGCTATTTTTGAGATGCGCTCAAATCTGAGGGTTTGCAAAGGTCTCTGCCTGTTCGGGAGCGCGGGGGCGGACCAGTTCGGCCAGCGGCCAGCGCGGCTTGGCGTTGAACGCACCGGCGGGCGCGGCGGCTTGGATGCCGTGCAACAGCCGCATCGCACCGGCGAAGGCAATCATTGCGCCGTTATCGGTGCAGAAGGGCAGCGGCGGGAAATAGGTTTTCACGGTTTCAGGCTGCCCTTTCGGATGGGTTTTGAGGGTGAGGTGCGACAGGACTTCGCGCAGCTTCCAGTTCGCGCCCACGCCGCCCGCCACCACCAAACGGCGCATGCCTGTCTGCAACAGGGCGCGGCGGGCTTTTTCCGCCAGCACGTCTGCCACCGCGTCTTGGAAGGCGCGGCAGATGTCGTTGCGGACGGCATCCGGCAGGGAGGCTTCGGGCGGCAGGGCAAGCTCGGCACGGGTTTTCTCCACGGCGGTCAGCACGGCGGTTTTCAGGCCGGAAAAACTCATCTGCAAATCGGCAGAATGCAGCATGGGACGGGGGAAACGGAAGGCTTCCGGATTGCCCAGGCGGGCAAGTTGGGAGAGCTGTGCGCCGGCGGGATAGTCCAGCCCCAGCAGTTTTCCCGTTTTATCAAAGGCTTCGCCTGCGGCATCGTCCACAGTTTCACCCAAAAGCGTGTAATCGCCAAAGCCGCGCACCGCCATAAACTGCGTGTGTCCGCCCGACACCAGCAGCGCAACAAACGGAAACGCGGGCTTCTCCTCCGAGAGCAGCGGCGAGAGCAGGTGTCCTTCCAAATGGTGTACGGGCAGCACGGGTTTGTCGAGCGAAAACGCCAGCCCGCAGGCATAGGACGCGCCTGCCAGAAGCGCGCCGCCCAAACCCGGCCCTTGGGTGTAGGCAACCGCGTCTATATCGGTAAAATCCGCGCCCGCTTCGCGCAGGCAGGCCTGTGTGAGGGGGACGAGGCGGCGGATGTGGTCGCGGCTGGCCAGTTCGGGCACCACGCCGCCGTATTCGGCGTGCATCGCCATTTGGGTGTGGAGCCGGTTGCCGACCAGTCCGCGCGCGGTGTCGTATAACGCCGCGCCGGTTTCATCGCATGAGGTTTCTATTCCGAGGACAAGCATGGTGTGTGTACCGTAATGTGTATGTGTAACGCTCAGCGGCTATTGGTTTTGCCGAATCCAGCCCAGCCATTTCCCAAACAGTTCCGCATCGCCGGCAGCCACGGCGGAACGCTTGAAAGTGTGCCGCCCGCTCCAAAAATCATCGCCTTCCAGCGTGGCAAGGCAGCCGCCCGATTCGGTAAAAATCAGCGCGCCCGCCGCGTAATCCCACAGATTCTGCCCGCCGTGCAGGTATACGTCGTAACGCCCCGCTGCCAAATAGCACCAGTCCAGCGTGCTGCTGCCCATCGCGCGCAGCGAGGCAAACGGCGGAAAATTGGCGATGCTGCCCGCCAGCCGCGCCGAACGCAGCCGCTTCACGTCCACGCCCGCCAACGCCTCGCGCAGCGTTTTCCCCGCCGTGCGCCGCAGCGGCAGCGGCCGTCCGTTCAAAAACGCCCCGCCGCCGTATTCCGCCGAAAACATCTCGTCTGCCGCAGGGTTGAACACCACGCCCAAATGCGGCACGCCCCCCGCAACATATGCCGCCGACACCGCAAAATGCGGCAGCCCGTTGAGAAAATTGTTTGTGCCGTCAATCGGGTCAATCACCCACAGCCCCGAATGCGAATGCCGCGCCCACAAATCCCGCTGCGCCCCCGCATCCATCTCCTCGCCCAACACGGGCGCGGCAACAATTTCAGGCAGCCGCGAAACCAGCATTTCCTGCGCCGCCAAATCCGCCTGCGAAAACACCCCGCCGTCTGCCTTGCGCGAAGCCTGCGCCTGCAAAAAATGCGGCATCACGGCGGATTCGGCGGTTTCGCGGACAAGCCGCTGCAAAGCGTGCAAAGGTTTCATGGCGCAAGGCTTTTGATAGAATGGCGGATTACGCGATTTTAACATTCCCAAACAGAAAATAACCATGCCCCGTTTCCACGTCCCCCTGCCCCTTGCCCTGCAAGATGCTTTCAGGCTGCCTGAAAACACCGTCCGCCACATCCAAGTGCTGCGGCTCAACGCGGGCGACGCCGTCGTCCTGTTCAACGGCACAGGCAGCGATTTTGACGCCGTGCTGGAAGAAGTCGGGCGGCGGCATGCCCTGTGCCGCATCATCGCGCAAAGGCAGCCTGAAAACGAAAGTCCGCTGCGGATAACGCTGGCACAGGCCGTTTCGTCCGCCGAACACATGGATTACACCATACAGAAAAGCGTGGAACTCGGCGTGGCGCGGATACAGCCCGTCATCAGCACACGCAGCGCGGCGCGGCTTTCCGCCGAACGCACCGAAAAACGCACACGCCGCTGGCAGGACATCGCCATTTCCGCCTGCGAACAAAGCGGGCGCAGCATCATCCCCGAAGTGCTGCCGCCGCTGCCGTTTGCCGAATACCTGCGCCAAGCCCACACAGGCCTGCGCCTGATTGCCAGCCTGAACCGCGCCCAAACGCTGGCGGCAATCGCCCCGCCGCCCGAAAAAGCCGTGCTGCTCGCCGGCCCGGAAGGCGGCTGGACGGCAGAAGAAGAAGCCGCAGCCGCAGCCGCAGGTTTCACCGCCGTTTCACTCGGTCCGCGCGTGCTGCGCACCGAAACCGCCGCCCCCGCCGCCATTGCCGCCATGCAGGCATTGTGGGGCGACTGGCGGTAAAGCCCCCGCAGCAAAAGGCAGCCTGAAAGCCATCCAAACGGTTTTCAGGCTGCCTTTTTTGCCAATACAGCTTAAAAACGTGCATGTCGGCAGACAAATACACGCATACCGGTTTGCGTATAAGGCGAACACTTGCTGCCTGCGCATTTTCAGGCTGCCTTGGGATACGCGTGGGCAGCAAGTGCCCACCCTACCAAACCGGCACGGTCTGCTTTTCATCAACCATCACAACAAACAATGCCCTTGCGCACATTCCCCGTGGCTGGCATCCCCGTCCGCCCATCCCTACTATCCCGCCGCATACCCCCCCCTCTTTTTTTCCATCACCAAACAGGAGTTTTTATGCATTCCAAAACCCTTTTCCTCGTATCGCTCTCCTTACTGCTTGCCGCCTGCGGCACGCTCACCGGCATTCCCGCCCACGGCGGCGGCAAACGCTTTGCCATAGAACAGGAACTCGTGGCCGCCTCCGCCCGCGCCGCCGCCAAAAACATGGACCTGCGCCCGTTGCAGGGGCGCAAAGTCGCACTGTATGTTTCCACCATGGGCGACCAAGGCTCCGGCACAATTTCAGGCGGCAGATACTCCATAGACGCACTCATCCGCGGCGAATACGCCAACACCCCCGCCAGCCGCACCGAATACGCCTATCCAAGCTACACCACCACCGCAAACACCGCCGCCGACGCATTAAGCAGCACCACCCAATCCACCTCCCTGCTCAACGCCCCCAGCCGCTCCCGCACCGAAACCAAAGGCGCATCCAGCCGCAGCAGCATCGGGTTAAACATGGGCGGCATGGGCGAATACCGCAACGAAACCCTGATAACCAATCCCCAAGACACATCCTTCCTCAGCAACATCATCCGCACCGTCTTCTTCCTGCGCGGCATAGAAATCGTCCCCGAGCAGCAGGCCGACACCGTCATGTTCATCAACATAGACGTATTCGGCACCATCCGCTCCCGCACCGAAATGCACCTCTATAACGCCGAAACACTGAAAGCCCAAACCAAGCTCGAATACTTCGCCGCCGACAGAAGCACCCATCGCCTGCTCATCAAACCCAGCACCGAAGCATACGAAGCCAAATATCAGGAAAAATACGCCCTATGGATGGGCCCCTATAAAACCGACAAAAACCTCAAACCCACCGAAGGGCTGATGGCAGACTTTTCCGATATCACCCCCTATGCCGAAAGCAGCACAGGCAGCCCAAGCAGCAGCGGATCCCCCGCCGCAGAAATGCCCAACGGCAGCCGCCCAAGCAACGAAATCATCCGCCAACGCAGAGGAGCGCAACCATGAACATCCGGCAGACACCCCCAAAAGGCAGCCTGAAACAGCGCGCTGCCCGCTGGCTTGCCGCATTCGCCGCCATTGCCGCCCTATCCCCCGCCCACGCCGAAGGCAACAGCCTGCCGAACGACCCGTTCGTCCGCAAAGCACTGGCAACGCAAAACTTCGAACCCGGCGGCGAATACCACCTTTTTGGAAAGCTGCGCGGCCCCGTATCCGACAAGCAGAACAAAACCGTCATCTTCCCGCTCAGCAGCCAGCAATACGGCGGCGTAAAGATAGAACAGGCACAGCTCGGCGGCTACGTCCGCTACAAAGCCAAGTTTTCAGGGCACACGCACGACGAACACAGCCCGTTTTCCAGCCACCGCAGCATCCCCGGCAAACCCCACAAACACGGCAACCCCCTAATCGGCTTCACCGCCTACAAAATCACCGCCAGCGGCACCGAACTGCACCCCGCCGATGCCTATGACGGCCCGCAGGGCAGCGGCTACCCCGCCCCCACAGGCGCGCGCGACGAATACACCTATGCCGTCAGCGGCAGCGCGCAGCGGGTGGAACCCGTCTTCAAAGACGACGGCCGCAGCATGTGGCAGCGCATACAGGACAGGCCGGGCAACGCCGCCGACACAGCCGCAAAAGGCCTATCCGAAGCATGGAAAACCGCCACCACCCACAATCCCGAGCTGGACAGGGTAGGCAACGGCCTAGAAGTCGTCCGCGCAGGCTTTGCCGGCTTCGGCAGCCTGAAAGACGCAGGCATGGAACTGCTGGGAGCCGGCGACATTGCCGACTTAACGGAAGCAGGCCAAAGCATCGCCGCCGTTGCCGCCTTGGACGCACTGCCCGTAGAAACGCTGCCCCAAGCCCTAGACGCACTGGACAAAGGCGCGGCACAATGGCAGAACATCAAAGGCGCATACGAAGAAGCAGGTAAAGACTGGGCGGCATACAAACGCGAAAACCCCAACAAAGCGATGGCGGCAGAAGCCGCATGGGGCATGGCTCAGGATTTCTTCGGCAAACGCGTCGGCGGGAAACGGCATGCGGATGAGGGGAAACGCAATACATCGGATAGAGCAGCCCACCATCAGACGGGCGGACAGCGAACCAGCGGCGGCAATCCCGCCCTGCCGAATGACCCGTATCATCCTGATACAGTCAATTCCCGCATCCCAACAAATCGTTCAAATATGCAAATTAATGATATTTTGAGAAATTCGGAACATGGAAAAGGAACAAAAGGTAAAAGCACTCAATATGAAAAGGTGGGTACTTTTGAGGATGCAAGAGCAGATTTCAATAAACTTAATGTGCAAAATTTAGAAAATAGAGAAAATGGCGCAACAACGGGCAATCTACCTGATGGACGAAAAGTCAATGTTCGTCCTGATAGTTCAGGAGGTGAACCCACTTTGGAGATACAACCTAAATTAAATAGTAAAAATAGAATAAAAATAAGATACAAAACAAACGCAAGGAAAAAATCATGAAATTAAAAGATATTGGTTTTCCTCATGGTCGCTTTGATTTTGTTTCTGCAAATGTAACTGGAACATCAATAAATATTATTGGAGAACATGCCGATAATGATAGAAAAATTAATATTCTTGTTGATGAAATCATTCATTTTCGTATAACTGATGAATCTTATTCAATTGATACATTTTTAAGCCTTATTGCAAAAGATGAAGATAAAGAATTGTTTGATAAACAATGTTTTTTTGAAGTTATAGACTCATCTTATTCTGACTGGGTATTAAAAGAAAGTTATTTCCCCTTAGATGAATGTTTTAAACAATACTTCTTTATATTTAGAGAAGACCTTATTGAAATAATTAGCTCATCTCCTCCAATATTTTCTTTTATTGAGTAAACATAGACTGTAGCCAAACTCAGAACAAGGCAGCCTGAAAATAATCCATTAAATTTCTTAGGCTGCCTTTTATAATTATGAATCCTTTAGTTTTGTAGGGTGGGCACTTGCTGCCCACGCGTTTTCAGGCTGCCTTAAAACATGGAACGCGTGGGCAGCAAGTGCCCACCCTACCTTGTAAAACAGGCAGCCTGAAAACTATTTTTTGTTTTCAGGCTGCCTTGTGTTTATGCGGCGGGTTGCTTGGCTTTATTGCTTATTCATCTGCATTTGTTTGATGATTTCGTCTTTTTGTCTGATGGTTTCGTCTTTCTGCCTGATTATCTCGTCTTTTTGCTGGATAACTTTCTGCATCACTTGCAGCACTTCCGTGCCGTTGATTGTGCCGTAATTTCCGCCGAGGATGATGCTCTCGCTGTTTTCATTGGAAAAAAAGATAACGTGTTTGTTGTCGGCATTGACCAGTTCCAGAACATCCACGCCAAACAGTTCGGCCAGCTCTTCCAACCGCCGTATGTTTATTTTGGTTTCGCCCCGTTCTATTTTGGCATAGCCGTTGGAGGTGATGCCCAAACTTTCTGCCACTTTTTCCTGCGACCATCCGTGTTCTTCGCGCAGTTTTCAAATTTTGTCGGCAATTTCCATTTTTGTTCTCCTGTCTGCCGCCTGCCGCGGGGGGTGCGGCTTCGGCTTTTGTCTTTGCAAAAAGAATGCGGATTTTAACAGATTTTTCCAAATGCCCTGATGCAGGGCAGCCTGAAACCGCGCGGGCGTGGCGCGCGCCCTCTGCCGTGCGCCGGCCGCGCGGCTTTTCGGCGCGCTATTTTTGCAGCAGCGTGGCCAGCCGTGCCACCAACATCTGCGCGGCTTTGTCTTTGGACATTTCGGGCAGTTCGGTTTCTTTTTCGCTGTCTATGATGATGAGTTTGTTGGTGGGTTTGCCCATTGCGTCTTGCACCAGATTGGCGGCGAGCATCGGCACGCCTTTTTTTTCGCGTTTTTCGCGGGCGTTTTCCAACACGTTTTCACTTTCCGCGGCAAAGCCTACGCAGAAGGGGGCGTTGGGCAGCGCGGCGATTTCGCGCAGGATGTCGGGGTTTTCCGCCAGTTCCAATGTGGGCAGCTTGCCTGAGCTGCTTTTTTTCAGTTTTTTGCCCGAGGGGTTGCGCGCGCGAAAATCGGATACTGCGGCCACGGAAACAAACACGTCCTGCCCCTGTGCCAGCAAATCGAGAAGTGCGCCGCGCATTTCCTGCGCGCTTTGGGCATACACGCTCTCGGCAAGGCCGGCGGGCAACGGGGCGGACATATTGCCGTGTACCACGCTGACTGCCGCTCCGGCTCTGCGGCAGGCGCGTGCCACTGCCATGCCCATCTGTCCGCTGGATATGTTGGTGATGCCGCGCACGGGGTCAATGGCTTCGTAAGTTGCGCCTGCGCTGACCAGCACGCGCTTGCCGCGCAGGGGTTTGGGGGAGAAATAGTCGGGCAGCAAATCGGCGATTTCTGCGGCTTCGCGCATGCGTCCCACGCCGCTTTCGCCGCAGGCCTGTTCGCCTTCGGCGGGCATCAGGATGTGTATGCCGTCGGCCTGCAATTGTCCGATGTTGCGGCGGTTGGCGGGTTTGAGCCACATTTCCGCATTCATGGCGGGGGCGAGAACCAGGGGGCATTTGCGGGCGGCGGCCATTTCTGTAATCAGGTTGTCGGCTATGCCGTTGGCGATTTTGGCAATGGTGTTGGCGGTGGCGGGGGCAATCAGCATGATGTCGGCGGCGCGGGTGGCGTTGATGTGCGCCATTCCGCTGCCTGCGCCGCCCTGTTCGGTTAAAACGGGGTTGCCGCTCAATGCTTGGAAGGTGGCTGCGCCCACGAGTTCGGCGGCGGCGCGCGATAGGGCAACGGTTACTTCAAAGCCTTGTTTCTTCAGCAGGCGGACCAGTTCGCAGGATTTATAGGCGGCGATGCTGCCGGTTACGGCGAGCAGGATGTGTTTTTCCATAACGGTTCTTTTCGGTGGCGGGTGTTCATAAAGTGCGGCAGCCTGAAACGTGTTTGCTGCTGCGTTTCAGGCTGCCTGCGGACGGGGTTAGCGGGCGGTGCGTGCAAAGGTTTTGGCTTGGGCGCGCAGTTCGCGCAGTTTTTCGCCGTTGCCGCAGTGGTTCACTTCTTTGATGCTGCTGACTTCGCCGGTGAAGTGGGAAACTTCTATCTTGAAGAGGCGGCAGCCGCGCAGGATGTTTACGTCCCAATTGGTTAAATCGTGGTCGGTGGAGACGACTTGGCCGCCGTGGGCGGCGCGTTTGGCTTTGGTGATGGCGTTTTGTTCTTTGGCTTCTATTTCGCGGTGGACGTTTTCGGCGGCGGCGGGAAGGCTGCCTGAAATCAGGGCGGCGGCCAAAACGGCGGCGAGGGGGCGGATGTTCATGCGTTTTCCTTTTTGTTCACTGATAAAACGGCGCGAATATAGCGTTATATCAGGCATTTGGCAAATTTGGCGGGGCTTTTGGGGGCGGATTGCGGTTTTTTGGGGATTGGCGTGGGAAAGGATTCAGGCTGCCTGAAAATGCACGGGCGGCAAGCGTCTCTGCATAAACCGTCATGCGCAGCTAATCCGCGTTTTCAGGCTGCCTTTGCGCCGCTTCGGCAGGGGCAGCCTGAAACGGTTTTTTCTGCCACCAATATCTGTGCCGCGCCAAAGGCGATACGTGTACGCCGCTATCGTCAAAACGGAATGCCAGCCCGCCCTGTGTGTCCGTGCGCAAAAGCGTGATGCCGTGGGCGGCAAGCGTGCGCAGGGTTTCGGGATGCGGGTGTCCGTATGGGTTGGCAAAGCCGCTGCTGGCAACCGCCCATTGCGGGGAAACGGCGTTGGCAAATGCGCCGGCGGTGGCGGTGCGGCTGCCGTGGTGTCCCAGCACCAGCACGTCGCTTTGCAGCGCGCTGCCGTATTGCGCCGCCAGTTTGCGTTCGCCTTTTTGCCCCAAATCGCCCGTGATAACCAGCGCGTGCCCTCCCGCAATAACGCGCAGCACGCAGCTTGCATCGTTGTCTGCCGCCGCAGCTCTCGGCAGGGTGAGCCATTCAAAATACACGCCGTCGGCCTGCCAATGTGTGCCGCCGGTGCAATGGCGGGCGGCCGGATAGTTTTCAGGCTGCCCTGCGGCAATCTGTTCGGGGGCATACCGCTGCCGCACGGCGGAAAAGCCGCCGTCGTGGTCGTCGTCGGCGTGCGACAGAACCAGCAGGTGCAGACGGCGCACGCCCAACGCGCGCAAGTTGGGCAGCAGCGCGGTTTCCGCCGCATATGCCGTGCCCGTGTCAAACAGGATGTTCTGCGAACGGGTTTGCAGCAGCACCGACAGCCCCTGCCCCACGTCAAACACGGTCATGTTCAGGCTGCCTGAAAACGCGCTCGGACGGTAAAGCGCAAATGCCGCCAGCGCGCAGCACGCCAAAGGTTTCAGGCGTGCGCCGGCGGGCAGCAGGACAAGCAACACGGCAACGGCGGCAGCCGCCACGAGCGGCGCGGGAGCCTGCGCAAACGCAACATCGGGCAGATGCGCGCCCGCATACCGCACGGCATGCGCCACCCATTCGCCGATTTGCGCGGCAAACAGCTTGGGCATATCCCACGGCAATATGGAGCACACCAGCGCAAGCGGCACGAGCAGCCACGAAAACAGCGGAATGGCAACGGCGTTTGCCAACGGGGAGAACACGGGCAGCAGCCCGAACAGCACAACCGTGCCGACTCCGCCCGCCAGCGTTGCCGCCCACTGCGCACGCACGGCGGTTTTCAGTTTCGCCCGCCAAGACTGCTTTTCAGGCAGCCTGAACGCCGAAACCCACAGCAGCGCGCCAACCAGCCCGAACGACAGCCAAAAGCCCGCCGATAACGCAGCCGCAGGCTGCAACGCCAGCACCGCCGCCATCGCAAGCTGCCACGCCTGCCAAGCCCCCGCCGCCCGCTGCCGCGCCCACGCCAGCGCAAACACGGCCACCATCGCCACACTGCGCAGCGCAGGCACGCCGAAGCCCGCCAACGCCGCATAAAAAACCGCAGCCGCCACCCCCGCCGAAGCCGCCCAGCCGCGCGGCGACACCGGCATCTTCGGCAGCAATAACAGCAGCCGCTGCACCAGCCAAGCCGCCAGCCAGGCCACCATGCCGATGTGCAGCCCCGAAATGCTCACCAGATGGTTCAACCCCAGCGGGCGCAGAGCCGCCTGCGTTTCCGCCGACAACGCCGCCCTGCTCCCCACCGCCAGCGCGGACATCAACCCCGCTCCGTCGGGGAAACGGGCTGCTGCGCGCATCCAGCCTGCGTTTATCCGCGCCCGCCACGCATCGGGCGAAAACCGCCGCCAGCCGTTTTCAGGCAGCCTGAAACGCTGTGCGCCCAGCGTCGCCGAGCCGTCCCAGCCGTTTGCCAGCGCCTGCGCCTCCGCATCAAAGCCCGCCGCATTGCGCATTCCCACCGCCGCCTTCACCCGTGCCTGCACCTGCCACACCTCGCCCGCATGCCATTCCCGTCCCGCATAATCCGAAAACACCAGCGTGTAACGCCGCCCGTCCTCCGTTTCCGCCCTGCCCTCAAAGCGCACCCTGCCCTGCGCGTCCTGTTCGGGCAGCCCAGACACCGTCAGCACCAGTCTCACCGGTTGAACGCGGTTCTGCGGCGGCACCTGCTGCGACAGGGCATACTGCGTGCGTGCGATACCGTATCCCGCGCCGATTGCCAGCCACAGCGCAAACGCCGCTGCCTGCACCCCGCATCCCTGCCGCCACGCCCGCAGCAGCCAGCCCGACAGCACGGCAAAAAGCCCCGCCCACAGCCAAAATCGCCCCGTTTCAGGCAGCCTGAACGAGGCAATAACGCCGATGCAAAACGCGGCGGGATAAATGGTCGGCGGGAAGCGGGGGAACATGGGAGACGGAAGAAGGAATGGGGATGGGAAGCGAACGGCAGAGCGGGTTTTGGCTGACACTTGTGAATGGATGTACGCAATGCCGTTCCCGTAGGGTGGGCACTCGCTGCCCACGCGGTTCGCAATTTGCGGTTTTCAGGCTGCCTTGGGGGCTCGGAACGCGTGGGCAACAAGTTGCCCACCCTACGGAAACGGCGAAACAGCACATCAGCAGCGGCGTTTCAAACGGCATTCCTGAATGATGGAGGCAGCCAGTTCTTCCACGGATTTGTGGGTGGTGTTGGCGGAGGGAATGCGGTGGCGGCGGTAGATGGCTTGCGCGTCGGCAACTTCCTGCCGGCAGGTGGCGAGGGCGCAATAGCGGGAATCGGGGCGGCGTTCCTGACGGATGGCGTGCAGACGCTCGGGCTGGATGGTGAGGCCGAACAGTTTGCTGCGGTATGGTTCAACCATGCGGGGAAGATTGTCGGTGCCGAGGTCTTCGGGGGTGAGCGGATAGTTGGCGGCGCGGATGCCGTACTGCATGGCCAGATACAGGCAGGTGGGGGTTTTGCCGCTGCGGGACACGCCCAGCAGGATGACATCGGCCTGCTGCAATTCGCGGTCGGATATGCCGTCGTCGTGGTTGAGGGCGAAATTCACGGCTTCCATGCGGGCATCGTATTTTTCGGTGTCCACGGCTCTGCTGCCGACTTTGTGGCGGGCGGGCGCGCCCAATTCGTGTTCCAGCCGCCCGAGGAATGCGTCAAAAAAGCTCAGGTGCAGGCCTTCGGCGGTTTTGATGATTTCGCGGATTTCGTCGTTCACCACGCTGGAAAAAACGAGGGGACGCAGTTCGTGGTCGGCGGCGGCGCGGGTGATGGTTGCGGCAAGCTCGCGGGCTTTTTCGGGCGTGTCCACAAAGGGATAGGTGCGGCGTTTGAAGGCGAAGCCTTTGAATTGTTCCAGCAGGGCTTCGCCCATGTTTTCGGCGGTGAGGCCGGTGCGGTCGGAAACGAAGAAAACGGGGCGCAGGGGAGTGTCGCTCATGGGGAATCCTTTGGTTGGCGGGGGCGGATGTTTTTCAGGCTGCCTTTTGCATAAAGGGCAGCCTGAAAACGCTAGGGGCGCAGTTCTTTGCGCAAACGGATATAGATAACGCGGGTGGCCAGGGCGATGGTTTCGTCGTCTTTGTCAAACAGGCGGACGGTGAACTCGGGCAGGTATTTCTGTCCGCCTGCGGTTTCGGCGCGGATGCGCTCCACGTCGTCGTAGTTCAGCTTGCAGTCCAAATACACTTCGCCGAAGCCGGGCTTGATGAAGTCTATGCTGGCGGATTTGTCCCAAACGTAATAATTGTTGCCCAGCGCGCCGTGCAGCATGACGGAATAGATGGGGTCGGTCATCGCCAGCAGGCTGCCGCCGAACTGGCTGCCGTTCATGTTCTTGGTGGACGGGCAGTCGCGCAGCTTGGCGCAGATGCGGGTAAAGTCGGGCGAAAGGTGCGTTACGGTGATGCCGGCGTAACGCAGCGGGGCCCACAGGTTCATGCGGCGGCGCATGGCGGCGGCGGATTTGGGCAGTTTGCGCGGCAATGAAGGCATGGGCTTACTCCTCTTCCGCTTCGGCCGCATCGGGCAGGGCAAAAAACAGGTGTTGCACGGTGAAGGCGTTGCCTGCCGCATCTTCCAATTTTTTCTGCGCGGCGTTGTGCCGGATGACGAGCAGGTTCAGGCTGCCCGCGCTGTTGAGTACCGTGCCGGCTTCCGCGCCATCAAGCATGACGGGTGCGCCCGCCTGCTGCGGTTTGGCGCATTCGGCAACGGCAAGCCCGCGTTTCACCTGCCCGCGGTATTGGGCTCGGGCAATGACTTCCTGCCCGGGATAGCAGCCCTTGCGGAAATGCACGCCGCCGATGGTGTGCTGGTTGAGCATTTGGGCGACGCAGCTTTCTGTGGTGGCGGCGCAAATCCACGGATAACCGCTTTGGATTTCGTGGGCGTTCCACGCGGCTTCGGCGGCGGCATCGTGCGGGGGCAGTTCGGATACGGGGGCAATTTTCAGGCTGCCTGTGTGCGGCAGAAGGATGGCGCCGCTTTCATCGGCATCCAGCAGCAGATGCGGGGCATCGGGGCGGACGGGGGCGGCACCGTCTTTCAGGCTGCCCGACACGCCCCAGTCGGGCAAAACTTCAAACTGAACCTTGGCGCGCAGCACAAACATCCGCAGTCGTTTGGCAACGGTTTCGGCAAGGTCGGCGGCAAGTGCCAGCAGAAGGCAGTCGCCTGCGTTGTACACAATCATGTTGGCGATGACGCGGCCTTTGGGGGTGTTGTAGGTGGCATAGCAGGCTTGGTTGGCAGACAGGTTTTTGATGTCGTTGGAAAGCTGTCCGTGCAGGAAGGTGCGGCAGTCGTCGCCGGTGGCGCGGATGATGCCGAAGAAGGGCAGGAGGGTGTGCATGGGATTTCCTTTCTGTGTGTGTATAGTCGATTAAAATAAAAATGAGACAAGGCGGCGAGCCGCAAGGCGTACAGGTCGTACGTCAAGGCGAGCCAACGCCGTATCATTGCCATTTTAATCGACTATATTTGGGAAACGGGCGGCGGATGTGTAGGGCGGGATGGTTAAAACGTGCGCGCTATTCCGCCCAGCCGCAAAACACCGCACCGTGTTCTTCCAAAGCAAATTCGGCTGTTTGCCCGCCCAGTGCGTCCGCATCGTCCGCCACCGTGAAATCGCATGCCGCGCCGCCCACACCGTCTTCGTAAAACGCAAGATAGGGGACATACAGTGCGGCTTCGTTCAGGCTGCCCGAGCATTCTGCGGCAAGCGTCTGCGCGATTTCGGTACGGAGATTTTGCAGGCGGGCAACGGCGGCGGCAGCCTGTTGCAGGAAGCGGACGGCTTCGGCTTCGCTGCGGGCGGGGTCTAAATCCAGCAGCAGGGTGCAGTCGTCGCGCCCCCACATGGTGCATTCGCCTTCCAAGGCTTCGTCTGTGTCGGTTTCCCAGTAGTGCGCCTGCGGCAGGTGCTGCGCGGCAAGGCGGCGGAGTTGTTCGGTGGTCATGCGGTTTTCTTTCGTAAGAAACGGGTTGCGGGGCATTGATGCCCGTGCGGTTTGCGTTTTCAGGCTGCCTTATGCCACCCGCGTGTCCATCCGCCCAAAGGCAGCCTGAAAACGCACGGCCGCGCCTCAGCCGAACCAATACGCCAAATAACGCACCAGCAGCACCAGCAGTATCGCCACGGCCGCGCCGATTTTGGCGGCCGTGCCGGCAACAAAGCCCGCCAGTGCGCCCAGCCCTACCTTACCGGCAAGAAACAGGCTGCGTTTGTCGGCAAACTCGCCGAGAGCCGCGCCCAGCAGCGGACCGAGCAACAGGCCGGCAGGCATCATAAACGCGCCGACGATACTGCCGACAAATGCGCCCCACAGCGCGGATTTGCCCGCACCCGTGTATTTTGCGCCCAGCAGCCCCGCCACATAATCCGTTGCCAACCCGACGGCGGCCACGGCAAACAGCAGCCACAGGCTCACTTCGCCGATAACCTGATAGTCCTGCGCATAGGCCAAAAGCCACGCGCCGCCGAACATCAGCGGCAGGCTGGGCAGGGCGGGATAAACCGTTCCCGCCGCGCCGAGGGCGAGCAGCAGGAGGGCGAGCAGGATAAGGAGTGCGGTCATGGCGGGCTTTCGGACGGATTTTTGGGGCAGCGGGTTCGCAACGGCGCGTTCAGGCTGCCTTTTTCCATTTGCGGATAAGCGTGCGGAAGTGGGTAAACGGGGCAACGGTGTTGATGTGTACCCATTTCCAGATTGGCCATTTTGCCTGGTTGTCCGCCCATTTGCGTTGCCCGGGCGCGAACAATTCCTGTTCGGACAGCGTTTCCAGCCATACGCAGATTCGGGCAATCTGCCCGCGCAGTTCGGCTTGCGCTTCGTGCAGCGTGAGGCCGCCGTATTGCCGGTAAAACTGCCGATAGAGCCTGCCCAAATCGTTCCATTTGCAGCCTTCGGCAGGGGTGTGGACGGTTTTGCCCGCCTGCTCGTCCCGCTCCCATTGCAGCAGCAGGTTGGTCCAACCAAGCTGGTAGGACAGATGTTCGGACGGGGTTTTGCCGTCGGGCACGGCGCGGCGGTGTTTGTCGGCTTCGGTGATGTCGGCAAATTCGGCGAGGTATTTGTCTGACGCGGTGCGGATGGCGGCGATGAGTTCGGCGGCGTTGGCGTAGGTTTTCATGGTATTGGCGGGTAGAAGCGGGAAAGTGCGTTTTCAGGCTGCCTGAAAACGCCCTGCCCCGTCAAACGGCGGCTTCGCCTGTTTCGCCGGTACGGATGCGGTGTGCTTCTTCCACAGGCAGCACAAAGATTTTGCCGTCGCCGATTTTGCCGGAACGGGCGGCTTCGGCAATGGTTTCCACCACGCGCTCCGCCATGCTGTCGGCAACGACGATTTCCAGCTTCACTTTGGGCAGGAAATCAACGGCGTATTCCGCACCGCGATAGATTTCGGTGTGGCCTTTCTGCCGCCCGAAGCCGCGCACTTCGGTTACGGTCATGCCGCTGATGCCGATGTCGGTGAGGGCTTCGCGCACGTCGTCGAGCTTGAAGGGTTTGATGACGGCTTCTATTTTTTTCATTTCGGTGTCCTTGGCGGGCGGGTTGGGGGCGGTTTCAGGCTGCCTGAGACCTTTGCAAACCCTCAGATTTGAGCGCATCTCAAAAATAGCATCGCATAATGCGCAGAGAATATTGAAATATTTTCAAGCATTAGAGAAGCGCATTGCGAAGAAATGAGCCAAAGATGAGGATTTTGCAAAGGTCCCTGCCTGAAAAACAGCCGCCCCAATAACGGGCGGCTTGCGCATTCCGGATAACGGGCAACATTCGCGGGAACGGATGCGCGCAATACCGGTTTGCGGGGCGGATATCGGTGCCTGTGCGGTTTCAGGCTGCCTGAAACGCGTGGGCAGCAAGTGCCTGCCCCGCACGCTGCCCCGCATCATTATTTCAATCCGCTATATTTTAACCGGCGGTTCACAGCCAGCCTTGGGCATTGGCTTTGACGATGCCGGCCAGTGCGTCGAGCCAGTCGGGATTGTCGTTCAGGCAGGGGATGTATCGGAACTGGGTGCCGCCTGCGGCGTGGAACTGCTCGCGGCCGGCAATGGCGATTTCTTCCATGGTTTCAAGGCAGTCGCTGGCAAAGCCGGGGCAGAATACGTCCAGCCGCATGATTTTGTGTTTGCGCGGCAGTTCGCGGAACAGGTCCTGCGTGGAGGGTTGCAGCCATTTGGCCCAACCAAAGCGGCTTTGGAAGGATACGAGGTATTCGGTTTTTTCCAAGTCGAGTTCGGCGGCAATCAGGCGGGCGGTTTCGTGGCATTCGTGCGGATAGGGGTCGCCGAGTTCCTGCTGCCGCTGCGGGATGCCGTGGAAGCTGAGCATGAGCCGGTCGCCTGCGCCGTGGCGGGTGCGGTAGGCGCGTATCTGGTTGGCGGCGGCACGGATGTAGCCGGGGTCGTCGTAAAAACGGGTGATGGTGCGCACGGATACCTGGTTGCGCTCTTTGGCCAGTTCGGAGAGCACTTTGTCCAACGCGGCACCGGTGCTGCTGCCTGCGTATTGGGGGAACAGGGGCAGCACGATAAGCCGCCCTACGCCTTTGGATTTGAGTGTGGCCAGTGCTTCGTGCAAATCGGGATTGCCGTAGCTCATGGCATAGGCGGCGTGGATGTTTTCAGGCAGCCTTGCGCGCAGGCCTTCAAGCTGGCGGCGGGTGAAGACGTCTATCGGCGAGCCTTCTTTCAGCCAGATTTTTTCATAGGATTTTGCGCTTTTTCTGCTGCGCAGCGGCAGAACGATGCCGTAAAGCACGGGCAGCCACAGCCACGGGCTGGTTTCAATAACGCGCGGATCGGACAGAAACTGGCGCAGGAAGGGGCGGACGGCTTCGGGCGTGGGGGCTTGGGGCGAGCCGAGGTTGAGCAGCAGCACGCCTGTTTTGTTTTGCTTGTCGAATGCGATGGGGAATTCTGGATGAAAATGCATAGGCTTGGGCTGCGCGGGGCAGCGTTGTTATCGGATGGCTGGTTGGGGCTTCCGGCTTTCAGGCTGCCTGAAAACGGGCTTATGCCGCGGGCGGCAGCGTCATGTCCAAAACGCTTTGTGTTTGGCGCGTGCGGAATTCGGCAAGACGGTGTGCCAACGCGGCATCGTGGTTTGCCAGCAGTGAGACGGCAAACAGGGCGGCATTGGCGGCTCCCGCTTCGCCGATGGCGAAGGTGGCAACGGGTATGCCTTTGGGCATTTGGACGATGGAGAGCAGCGAGTCTTCGCCGCGCAGATAGCGGCTGGGAACGGGCACGCCGAGCACGGGCAGCGTGGTTTGTGCGGCGACCATGCCGGGCAGGTGTGCCGCGCCGCCTGCGCCGGCAATGATGGCAAAGAGACCGCGTTCTTTCGCGCTTTTGGCGTATTCAAACATCAAATCGGGGGTGCGGTGGGCGGAAACGACGCGGGTTTCATAGGCTACGCCGAACTGCGCCAACATTTGTGCGGCGTGTTCCATCACGCTCCAATCGCTGCTGCTGCCCATGATGATGCCGATTTTTGCCATGCTGCGTCCTTTGCTGCAAAGATTGGGCAGCCTGAAACGGTTTTTTTGGATTTCAGGCTGCCTGAAACGGGATTATTTGAAAAAGTCGCCCATGCCCGGCGGCAGGCCTTGGGTGAATTTTGCCATGCGTGCGGCAGTGATTTCTTCGCCTTTGGCATGTGCGTCCTGCAAGGCGGCCAGCACCAGGTCTTCCAGCATTTCGGCATCGTCCTGCGCCTGTGCGATGAGTTCGGGGCTGATGCTGATGCGGGTAACGGTGTGGCTGCATGTGGCGGAGACTTTCACCAGTCCGTTGCCTGCCTGCCCTTCCACTTCGGTTTGCGCCAGCTCTGCCTGCGCTTTTTTCATGTTTTCCTGCATTTTCTGCGCCTGCTGCATCAAGCCGCCAAGTCCTGCTTTGCCGAACATATCGGGATACTCCTGTGGGTGTGGTTTGCGGCAGCCTGAAACGTTTGGAATCGGGGTTTGCCCGTTCGGGCTGCCTGTTTCGGAAAGGCGGATTATAACATTTTTTTACATCGGCACATTTCGCGCCCGGCTGCATGAGGTTTCAGGCTGCCTTTGTGTGTAGAACGCGTGGGCAGCGAGTGCCCACCCTACTTTGCCAACGGTGTTTTACAAGAAATGTAGAAACTGTGGCGGTTGAATTGTATTGCCGCCGACACGTGGGAATGGATACACGAAATGCCGGCTGCGTAGGGTGGGCACTTGTTGCCCACGCAGTTGTTTTGCGGGGCGGATGTATGCCCGTGCGGTTTCAGGCTGCCTTTGGGTCTGGGACGCGTGGGCAGCGAGTGCCCACCCTACCTTGCCAACGGTGTTTTGCAAGAAATGTAGAAACTGTGGCGGTTGAATTGTATTGCCGCCGACACGTGGGAATGGATGCGAGCAATGCCGGTTGTGTAGGGTGGGCACTTGTTGCCCACGCGGTCGTTTTGCGGGGCGGATGTGCCTGTGCGGTTTCAGGCTGCCTGTGCCAGTATCTGCCGCGCTGCCTGCACGCCCCAGTAGGCGGCTTCTTCAAACACGGAATAGCCGCTCAAATCGCTGTGTGCAAACACGATGCGCGAACGGTGGGCGCGCAGGGCGGAAAGCAGGGACGAATCCAGATAGCCGGGTTGCGGCACGCTCATGGCGTGGGCGCGCACGGTTATGTCCAGATGCGAAACGTGCCGCCAGAAGCGTCTGCCGTAAACTGCCAGCAGGTCTTGCGCGGCGGTGTCTGCCAAGTCGTGCACTTGGGCGGCGAGCAGGTGGCGGCGCATTTCGGCGGGGGGCGCGTCATCCAGTGCGGCATAGGCGGTGAAAATGGTTTGTGCAGGTTTGGCGGCGCGTATCTGTTGGTGTGTGGCGACGACATAACCCAGCCTGCGCGAGCCGTAAACGGCGTTGTCCCACGCGGGTTCGCTGTGCGGCAGCTCGGGCGGGAAGCGGTGCAGCACAAAGTTGCCGACCAGCCACGGGGCGTATTGGGGCAGCCTGAAAGATGCGGCGAAACCGTAGTGCGCGGGTTGTTCCAATATGCGGCGGGCAACCATCAGCGGCATGGCGCAGACAACCTGTTTGGCGCGTATCAGGCTGGTTTCGCCGGTTTCGGTGTGGCGCAGGGTAACGGCGGCGTAATCGGCATGTTCGGCGATGCGGACGGCGGCGGCGGGATAGGCGGCGGGCTGCCTAAAAACGAGTTCGCGCGTTTCGGGCAGCCTGAAAAGCGGGCGGATGCCGGCATGGCGGCGGATGGTTTCGGACAGGTGGTTCAACCCGTCGGGCCAGGTGAGGACCGGAGCGTGCGTGCCGTTGCCGCGTGCGGCGAAATAGTGCAGCCCCGCATAGGCGGACACGGCGGCAATACCCTGTCCGTAATCGTCGCGGCAGCAGTAGTCCAGATACCACAGCAGGGGGGGAGAACGGTAGCCCTGCCCGGCCAGCCATTGGGCGAAGGTTTGCGTGTCCAAATGCCGCCAAGCCGCATCGCGCGAGGATTCGGTTATGGGAATGGCAAACAGTTTGCGCCCGTCTGTGCCGCGCGCGTGCAGCAAATCTGCCATCCGGCGGAAGAAGCGTTGCGTGTCGGCATCCTGTGCGGGGACAAAACCGCTGTGCCACGCGCCGTTCACCAGCAGCCGCTCGTCGGGCGCATTGACCAAATCGGTATCGCGGTAAACGGGTTTTCCGTCGGCATCATAGCCTTGCAAAATGCCGAAATCGGACAGCATCTGCCGCACATGCGTGCTTTCGGCGGAGGGTTGGGCGAGATAATGCGCGCCGGACGGGGCGGCAAGGCTGTCGGAATAGCGGTAGGCGGCGTTGTTGCCGTTGCGCTCAAAGCCTTCGGCAATCAGGAAATTGCGCTGGCCGTTGCGCGCCAAATACCATGCGGCGGACAGGGCCGCCGCGCCGCTGCCGAGTATCAGCACGGCACAATCGTGTTCGCGCGCGGGGGCTTCGGAAAATTGCCCGTCCCTCAGCAGATGCCCCTGCGGCAGCCCGATTTTGCGCAGCGACAGCGACGGCGGGCGGGAAAGACGGCGGTACCCCCACCACGAGGCGGATGCGGCGGCGGCAAGGGCGGCGGAAGTTTGGAAGAACTGGCGGCGGTTCATGGCGGGATGCGGCGGAGAGGTTTTCAGGCTGCCTGTACGGCGCGGGTTTGCTGATAAGGCAGCCTGAAAGATATTTGGGAGACATTTTGAGCAGCACGGTTCTGCGCGGCGGCGTGATGCGGATGCTTTTCAGGCTGCCTTTGGGGGATGGGGCAGCCTGAAAGCTGTGTGTATTCCGCACACACTTTGCTCGCTAATCATGCAGACCACGCTTGCGATATTTGTTATTTAATATACACAGTTAGACATAGAAATATAAATATCATCCTCACTCAGAGTTGGAATCTCTTGAACAAAGGATAAATTTTTATCAATTAACCTCCCACCTTCAATATAGATTTTTGAAAGGTTCAGGTTTTTTAAAGGCATTAAAGTTTCAATTGTTCCCATTCGTTCTAGAAAAACCTCTCTTAAAGAGTGTATCTTGCTTAACGAGCAAGCTAAATCTTGAATATTTTTACATGAATCCAGTGCTATATAAGTTAATTGTTTTAAATTTTTTATCCAAGACAAATCTGTAATTGAAGAAATATTAGCAAGGGTTAAACTCTCAAGATTTTTAAAATTAGTTAAGCTATCCCATTTGCATGGAACACTTTTTTCTATTATCAGATTACGGATTGTGTAATTTTGCGGAAAAATATAATCTCTCTCCTTGAAGTTAAATATTTCAATATCTTTTATTTTTGGATGGTTGAAAAAATTATGCAACCGCTTATCATGATTACACCTTATTTTATTTAAATTTTCTAGATTGCATAAATCAAAAATTTCCTTATTATTTTTTTCTATTTCCGCTTCCTTTATATCTAGATATGAAACATTAGGGAATAATGAAAAAATATTGGCAGATGGCAGTTTTGAAAATATAAATTTTACTTCTCCTGTAATATGAAATAATGTTTTTCTAAAATCTACAGATTCTAACTTATTAAGGTTGATTTGCCTTCCATCAATGCCAATATTAAATATATTATTAGCATTCATAAAATCTAAAATATCATTTGCATTATCGTATTTCTCAATAATATACAAAGTTGGAATTCGTGGTATATATTTCCCAATATACATACTTATCTCCAATAAAAATGGGGCTGGCGCAGATTGCCAAATCCCGCACCAATCCCGCAGTATTTCAAACTGCTGAACGCGCTGCCTAAAAATCAAACCGACCCCCCTGTTTCAAACTGCCTGAAACCGTGTTCCGCAAAATATTTCAGGCTGCCCGAAGCGGATTCAGGCAGCCTGAAAAGTAGGGGCGCGCTTAGTGCTGTTTCGCGCCATCATCGCCGTGGGAATGGTCATGCCCATCGCCGCCGTGTGCCGCATGCGGATTTGCCGCACCACCGTCCATCGGACGCACGGTTACGGTTACTTTTTTCGGTTTGGCGTGTTTGAATTTCAGCGTCATGTCAAATTTGTCGCCGGCAACCAAGGGTTTTTTCAAACCGAAGAACATCACATGATAGCTGCCGCGTTTCAGTTCCTGCGTTGCGCCTGCGGGCAGCGGAATACCATCTTTCACTTCGCGCATCCGCATCACGCCGTTTTCATTGATGTGCGTGTGCAGTTCGGTTTTTTGGGCCACTTTTTTGCTGATGGCCGCACCGACCAGTGTGTCGTCTTTCTGCTCGGTGTTGGTCAGGTTAACGAACGCGCCGCCTTGGGTCATGCCTTTCACAGTGGGATAGGCATAGGCTTCGCCCGTTTCAATGCCTTGGGCAAAAGCGGCTTGGGCGAACAGGGCTGCGGCGAATACTGCAACGGTTTTTTTCATGATTCAGATTCCTTTATGGATTAGGGTCTGCCGGCAGACCCCAAGGTTTGCACATGAGATTTCAGGCTGCCTGAACGGCAGGCGTTACACCATAACCAAGGTAACGCAGCGCGGATTATATGCCATAACGTGCGATAACGCTTGATTAAAATCAATTTACGCTTCCTTAACAGAGCAGTATGCCTGCTGGACGGGAGACACGGCTTCGGCGCGGGCGCGGTCTATCTGCACGGGAATCTGTTCGGGGCAGTGCTGCAACCGCCGGGCAACCGCGCCCGCATCCACGCTTTGCGCGGCGGTCAGCAGGTTGAGCCAGTGCGCCTGCTGCGGATAGGGCGCGTTTTCCGAGCCTAACCGCCCCTGTGCATCGCACCGGCACACGTTTAAGGCAGCCTGAAAACGTTCCGGACGGCGCAGCGCATCGGTTTCTTTCAGCAGCCGCACAATGGCCGCGCCGTTGCGGATGCCGCCGACCTGATGCAGGCGGATGTGGAAGCGGCACACCAGTTCGGCCAGTTCCGCGCAGGCTTTCGGCACGCGCCAGCGGGCATTGGCGCGGCGGACGGGTTCTATGCCGCGCATATCGTGTCCGATGTGTTTGGGCAGGATATCCGCAGGGGTGAGTGCTTTGCCCAAATCATGCAGCAGCGCGGCATAGCGTTCCGGCAGGCTCAGATTCAGGGCGGCGGCACGCTGCAACACCAGCAAAGTGTGTTCGCCCGTGTCTATTTCGGGATGAAAATCCGCCCGCTGCGGCACACCGAACAGCGCGTCCGCTTCGGGCAGCAGCTCGGCAAACGCACCGCATTCGCGCAGGATTTCAATCATGCGGCGCGGGTTGTCTTCCATCAGCCCCTTGGCAAACTCCTGCCACACCCGTTCCGCAACCAGCGCGCGCACTTCGCCCTCCCGCACCATTTTCCGCATCAGCTCCATGGTTTCGGCGGCAACGGTGAAGCCGTAGCGCGCGGCAAAACGGGCAGTGCGCAGAATCCGCACGGGGTCTTCGGCAAACGCGGGCGACACATGGCGCAGGATTTTCTGCCGCAAATCGCGCTGCCCGCCAAAGGGGTCGATTAGCCGCCCGTCCGCCGCCTGCGCCATGGCGTTGATGGTCAGGTCGCGACGCATCAAATCTTGTTCCAACGTGATGTTTTTGTCGGCATAAAACGCAAAACCCGCATACCCCTTGGCGGTTTTGCGCTCGGTGCGGGCAAGTGCGTATTCCTCATGCGTATCGGGATGCAGGAATACGGGGAAATCCCTGCCCACCGGCGTGTAGCCCAGCCGCAGCATCTCCTCGGCATCCGCCCCCACCACTGCCCAATCGCGGTCTTTCACAGGCAGCCCCAGCAGCATATCGCGCACTGCGCCGCCCACCAGATAAATTTCCATTCTGCATCCTTTGTTGATGGTGAAATGTTTAAACCTGAAGCCTTTGCGAAGTTTCAGATTTAAGCATATTTAGGGCGATACTTGCTGCCCACCTTACCTCTGCTACGCTTGCTTAGAATAAGGGGCAACCCTCCATCGGATTGTTTGACAGCGAAACCAATAACTTGAATCCTCGTTACAATTTGCATCGCCATACCGGTAAAAACCATCGTTGCGTTTTTCAAATTTAATACCATAGATTTCTAGAGAACTGCTTAAATTAAGATTAATAGAAAATCTATCTACTCCTTCCATTTCAATTTATCAAATTTTTTTATTAACACCAAATACAATACACATTGTTGAAGCAATAGTTATACTTGATTGAAATACCAAATATTTACCGATTTGATAACTCAACCTGAAAATATAAGGGTCATGGAATCCATTTACTTGATTCATGAGCACATAAATATCATGATTATTTCTAATAATATTCCATATTTTCAATCCAATTCTATTCTAATTACCATCGGTTTTATTCCAATCCAAACCATAAAAACTAGAGTTTCTATAAATTATCATACACCTAATTTTTCTCTCAGGTTATCTAAAAAAAGGTGGGTATCGGAATACTCTTCGGCTTAGTAGGGTGGGCACTCGCTGCCCACGCGTTCCGTATTTGAAGGCAGCCTGAAACTAAAACCACATAA
>CAUQSD010000026.1:0-25797 GCA_963520685.1 uncultured Kingella sp.
GTAGCAGCGAAGCTGTGAACTATACGCATAAAATTAAATTCGGTCAAGAAAAAATTTCTTTTTGTATATTTTATTGAATTATTTCATTTTATTATCTTAGTTTACCACCATTTTCCCAATCAATAATTTCGCTAGGAATCTTTCTCCTGCCAATCTGTCCGCCGATTACCCATAAATTTCTACCAAATTCACGCCTTGCACTGCGTTCATTTTTACACGGACGCTGTTTTCGGCGGTTGCATGACGTTGAGATAAGAGGGGTTCGCATAATCTGACATATGCCGCGGGCGACTGCATGTTGAGGAACACGAACCGCTAGTTTACTGCGTTGTTTTCCCCTTAATAATGCGAAAGTTTTATTTCGGGCAGGCAACAAAACTGTTTTTGGTGCAGGGTAAATATTGTTAAGCCGTTGTCTATCTGTTTCAGGCAGCCTAAAAAGTAAGGTTTGCAATTGTGAAATATTTTTTCCTATTACTATCATACCTTTATCTTTTTTCCGCTTTTTAATGTTCAATATTTTTTTTATAGCTTTTGTGCTGTTGGGAAGCCCGCCAATACCGTAACAGGATTCAGTCGGATAGGCAATGATGCCGCCTCGCTTAAGATGGGTGCGTAGTTTTTTTAGTGAAAATATTGATTTTATACGTTTTTTCATTTTAATTTATCTGAAAATAAAGCTATTTTCCTATATTTTTGATTGAGACAAACCTTGTTATCACAATAAAAGCCGATTATAATCCACTCTCTCCTTTTAAAGAGAGGTGGATGAGTGGTTTAAGTCGCACGCCTGG
Source organism: uncultured Kingella sp. (assembly GCA_963520685.1). Lineage (GTDB taxonomy): Bacteria > Pseudomonadota > Gammaproteobacteria > Burkholderiales > Neisseriaceae > Kingella_B. Next base: position 795 of record CAUQSD010000026.1, read on the forward strand.
AAAGCGTGTATACGTGAATAACGTATCGAGGGTTCGAATCCCTTCCTCTCTGCCAAACAATAATCGCTTGGTTTATCATAAAACCAAGCGATTTTTTGTGTCTCGCCGACAGGAATCGAACCTGTATTTTACGCTTAGGAGGCATACGTTCTATCCGTTGAACTACGGCGAGATAAAATTTAAGCAATGCGCTGCAAAGATTTTTCAGCTAATTCACGCATAGCTTGGGTAACTTCGTTTTCAGGCAGCCCGAAAAGTGAGGAGATGGCATTATCTACTGCATGACGTGCTTGCATTTCACAATAAGAGAGTGCATCAGATTCAATAACATAGTTGCGGATTACATCAAAATAATCACGATCGGCATGTTGTAAAGCATGACGTACATCGGCAGCGGCTTTTTCACTACCTTTCTGCATTAAATAAATTAGTGGCAGCGTAGGTTTGCCTTCCGCCAAATCATCACCGACATTTTTACCTATTTGTTCTGGATTACCAGAATAATCCAATACATCATCCATAATCTGAAACGCAGTACCAATATAGGTGCCATAATCCCTCAATGCAGCTTCTTGCTCGGCTGTTGCACCTGCCAAAATTGCGCCTACTTGTGCGGCTGCCTCAAATAATTTTGCAGTTTTATATTGTATAACCTGCAGATATTCGGTTTCGCTGATTTCAATGTTACCAATATTCATCAGCTGCATCACTTCGCCTTCAGCAATGATATTGGTGGCATCTGCCATCACTTCCAAAATTTTCAGGCTGCCTGAATCTACCATAAGCTGGAAAGCGCGCGTATATAAAAAGTCGCCAACCAACACGGCAGCAGCATTCCCAAACAAATTATTGGCGGTTTCTCTGCCGCGTCTCAGTTTACTTTCATCTACCACATCATCATGCAACAGGGTGGATGTATGGATAAACTCCACCATTGCTGCCAGTGAATAGAGCTTGTCGCTATTATAACCAAGGCATTTCCCTGCCAAAATGGTTAGTATGGGACGCAGCCGTTTGCCGCCAGCACCGATAATATAATTGCCAATTTGCGAAATTAAGGCTACTTCCGACTGGACTGCACGGTTGATAACGGCATTGACACGACTCAAATCGCTATCCAAATTCTGTTGGAAATAGGCAATGGTATTCAACATGATGTTTCAGGCTGCCTGATAACGGCGGAATTTCATCGGAAAGAGCGGGATTATAACAGTTTTGTTTCTAGATTGTTTAAAAACAGAAAACCTGCCTGCTGGCAGACAGCGGCAGGTTATCAAAGAATGCAGTTTTTTAGTTTTGCTCGCCTTCATACGGACGGATGCTGACGGTTTTACGGTTCAAGCGGCCTTTTACAGCAAACTTAACATAACCGTCTACTTTGGCAAACAGCGTGTGATCTTTACCCATTCCAACGTTTTCACCTGCATGAAATTTGGTGCCGCGCTGGCGGACAATGATGGAACCTGCGGGAATCAGTTCGTTGCCGTAGGCTTTCACGCCTAGGCGTTTGGCTTCGGAATCGCGGCCGTTGCGTGTGCTGCCGCCTGCTTTTTTACTTGCCATGTTTCAATACTCCTGTGTTGCAGAATTTAGGCGATGGACACGATTTCAATCTGGGTGAAATTTTGGCGGTGTCCCTGACGTTTCTGATAGTGTTTGCGGCGTCGCATTTTGAAAATGCGGATTTTTTCGCCGCGCCCGTGGGCAATGATTTTTGCCACCACTTTTGCGCCTGCCAAAACGGGCGAGCCCACTTTGATGTTTTCACCGTCAGCAATCATCAGAACTTCAAGTTCAATTTGGCTGTCGAGTTCGGCAGGTATCTGTTCTACTTTCAATTTTTCGCCAACGGAAACTTTGTACTGCTTTCCGCCGGTTTTTACGACCGCGTACATACTCAACTCCATAAAAAATAATGGGATTTTTAAGAAAACCATGCACCAAGCACGGAAACGAAGCGGCGGATTTTGCCAGCATCGGCTTGTTTTGTCAAATATTTTTTTATTTAGCCGGCCAGATTTGAGGTTTATTTTTATGGCTTTATTTTTTACCGCATAATTACACCTTTGATTTATGGGATACCATGCAGATGGCTCGCAAAACCAAACAGACTTTTGAAGACGCGCTGATGCGTTTGGAAACGATTACGGAAACGATGCAAAACAGTGTTTTGCCGCTGGAAGAAGCTCTTGCGCTGTATCAAGAGGGAGCAGAGCTGGTACGCTTTTGCCAAGAAAAACTTGCAGCGGCGGAACAGGTTTTACAGGTATTGGACGATGGCAAATTGAAAGATTGGAAATTGGATGCCGAATAATCTGACGCAATGGATGAAGGACGTGCAGACGCGCACGGAAATTATTTTGCAGCGGATGTTGCCGCAGCCTGAAACCCTGCCGCAGAAACTGCACGAAGTGATGCGCTATGCCGCACTGGATGGCGGTAAGCGGCTGCGTCCGATGTTGGTTTTGGCGGCTGCGGAATTGGGTAATCCCGTTCAGGCTGCCTGTGAAGCGGCAGTGGCGGCAACGGAGTGCATCCATGTTTACTCTCTGGTGCACGATGATATGCCGGAAATGGACAACGACAGTCTGAGGCGCGGCAAACCAACCTGCCATGTGCGCTTCGGGCAGTCTGCCGCACTCTTGGCAGGGGATGCGCTGCAAACGCTGGCTTTTGACGTGTTGTCACGGGAAACAGGACTGCCCGCAGCGCGCCAGCTTGCCATGATTAACACGCTGGCCCAGGCATCGGGCAGCCTCGGCATGGCAGGCGGGCAAGCAATTGATTTGGCAAACGTGGGACGCGGCATGGCGCAGGCAGATTTGGAACGGATGCACAGCCTGAAAACGGGTGCGCTGATACGTGCATCGGTGCGGCTGGGCGCACTTTGCTGCCCTGATTTGGACGATGCCGTGCTTGCGGTGCTGGACGGATATGCGTCAAAACTAGGACTGGCGTTCCAAGTGATAGACGATGTTTTGGACTGCGAAGCGGATACGGCCACGCTGGGCAAAACGGCGGGAAAGGATGCGGATGCGGACAAGCCGACTTATGTGAAGCTGCTGGGTTTGGAACAGGCGCGCGCTTATGCGGAAAGGTTGGCAGCGGAAGCGACAGATGCGCTTTCCCTGTTCGGCAGTAGGGCGGAAAGACTGGCGGCATTGGCGCGGTTTGCGGTTGCGCGTTCAAATTGAAGCAAGGATGTTTTCAGGCTGCCTTTTGTGCATAACTTCGTGGATAAACAGCCAATTCATTATTTATAAATAAAATTTTATTGGATAACTATTGGAGATAAGGCAGCCTGAAAAGCTGCCTTTCTTTATGCGGATGGGTTGAGACCTTTGCCAAAATCTTAGATTTGGACACGGCTCAAAAAAATAGCGTCACAAAAATAAAGAAGCGCGTGGCAAAGAAAGGGCAAAAGATGAGGGTGTTGCAAAGATTTCAGGCTGCCTGCAAGGTATCCACACCGAAAAATGCGGCGGGCGCGTCCTGTTCGTCCGGAAATTCCGCCCATTCAAACGCTGTTTCATCGGCCAGCACTTTCCGCAGCAGCGCGTTATTGACGGCGTGTCCCGATTTGTAGCCCTCGAACGCACCAATAATCGGGTGGCCAACAATATAGAGGTCGCCGATTGCATCCAAAATTTTATGCCGCACAAATTCGTCGGGATAGCGCAGCCCTTCCGGATTCAACACATCGGTATCATCAATGACGATTGCGTTGGAGAGGTTGCCGCCAAGTCCCAAACCGTGCTGACGCATCAGCTCCACTTCCTGCATAAAGCCGAACGTGCGGGCGCGGGCAATTTCTTCCACATAGTTTTTTCCTGAAAAATCAATCTCAAATCGCGGCGCACTGCGGTTGAACACAGGATGGTCAAACTCAATCGTCAGCCCGACTTTAAAGCCGTTATACGGTGAAAACTTTACCCATTTGCCTGATTCTTCCACCGATATTTCTTTCAAAATCCGCAAAAAGCGTTTTTCCGCCGCCTGTTCGACAATACCTGCGTCTTGCAGCAGAAAGATGAAGGGCAGGCTACTACCGTCCATAATCGGGATTTCGGGCGCGCTCAGTTCCACCAAAACATTGTCCACACCATAGGCGGCGAATGCGGACATGATGTGTTCAATCGTGCCGACCCGCACGCCGTTTTCGGTTACAACGGTGGACGAAAGCCTTGTGTCGTTAATGAGATAGGGGGTGAGGCGGAATGCTTCGCCCTGCGCGCCCTGTAAATCGCTGCGGCAAAAGCGGATGCCTGTGTTTTCGGGTGCGGGGTGCAGCGCAAGCGAGACGCGTTCGCCCGAATGCAGTCCCACGCCCGTGGCGGTTACGGTGTTTTTCAGGGTGCGCTGTTTCATGTTTTTCCTTTGCGAATCGGTTCGGGCGGCATGATAAACGCTTTTCAGGCTGCCTGAAACAGCTGTTAAATTAGATTTATCCACAATATAGCGGTTGGGTCTGTTTTGTTTTCCGCATTTGTCCCACCGTTTCCCGCTTTCAGCGGCACAGATTTTCCTCAGTACGGTTTAATAAGAAAATCATCAGGCTGCCTCACTTACCCACAGCAGGTTAGGCAGTTCATAAAATATCATCTTTTTAATTTTTAAATTTTGGTTGCTTATTTATATGGCGGAACAATAAGCTGCATGGCAGCCTGAAACGGCGCGGGCAATAAGTTCCCGCTCTAAGTAAAGCCGGCATGTGCATTGTCCTGTGCCGTCATGTAGTCATTTGAAATTTATGGTATCTGTGATACATATAACTCCGTTATCCAACCTATTCAAAGAAAGGAAAAATATGGCAACGAAAATCGCCATCAACGGTTTCGGACGCATCGGAAGGCTTGCGCTGCGCCTGCTGGAAAAAAAACCGGAATTTGAAGTTGTGGCCATCAACGACCTTACGCCGGCCGATATGCTGGCCTATCTATTCCAATACGACACCGTGCAGGGGCGTTTCCACGGCGATGTGCAGGCGGAACAGGGCAGCCTGAAAATCAACGGGCGGGAAATTCCGGTATCTGCGGAACCCGACCCAGCCAAACTGCGTTGGAAAGACGCGGGGGCGGATGTGGTGTTGGAATGCACGGGTTTTTTCAACAGCCGCGAAAAAGCCGAAGCGCACATCCGTGCGGGCGCGCGCAAAGTGCTGCTGTCCGCGCCGGGCGGAAGCGACGTGAAAACCGTGGTATTCGGCGTGAACCAGCATATTTTGGACGGCAGCGAAACCGTGGTTTCGGCGGCTTCCTGCACAACCAACTGTCTGGCACCGATGGCGGCCGTGCTGCACCGCGAGTTCGGTATTGCGCAGGGACTGATGACGACCGTCCATGCCTACACGGGCGACCAAAATACGCTGGATGCGCCGCACCGCAAGGGCAACAAACGCCGTGCGCGCGCCGCTGCGGAAAACATCGTGCCGGCCAGTTCGGGAGCGGCAAAAGCCATCGGGCTGGTGATTCCCGAATTGGCGGGGCGGCTGGACGGGGCGGCGCAGCGCGTGCCGGTGGCCGCAGGTTCGCTCACGGAATTGGTTTCCGTGTTGGAAAAACCTGCCGACAGGGATGCCATAAACGCAGCGATGAAAGCGGCGGCCGGCGAATCGTTCGGTTACACGGAAGACGAAATCGTTTCGTCCGACGTTATCGGCATGGAATACGGTTCGCTGTTTGATGCCACGCAGACGCGCGTTATGTCGGCGGGCGGGCAGTATCTGGCGAAAACGGTGGCGTGGTACGACAACGAAATGTCTTACACGGCGCAGCTTGTCCGTACGCTGGGCTGCGTTGCCCGCGGGCTTTGAGGCAGCCTGAAACGCCGGAATACAGGCAAAAACACGCTTGCGGATGTTCTCTGCAAGCGTGTTTTTTTGTTTCAGGCTGCCTATTTGCCGATGCAGAAGCGCGAGAAAATCACGCCAAGCAAGTCGTCGGCGGTGAATTCGCCGGTGATTTCGCCGCAAGCGCGCTGCGAGAGCCGCAGGTGTTCCGCCAGAAGTTCAAGCTGCCCCGTGCCACATTGCGCCGCCTGTTCCAATTCTGCCTGCGCGGTTTCCAGCGCGTGGATGTGGCGGCTGCGGGCGAGGAACAGCCCTTCGCTTTCGCCCTGCCAGCCCGCTGCGTCCAACAGGGCCTGTTTTAGCAAGTCCAATCCCGCGCCTGTTTTGGCGGACAGGATGATGCGGATTTCTTTCAGGCTGCCTGTATCGTGTTCGGTACGCTTTGGCGTTTCGCCGCGCAGGTCGGCTTTGTTGTACACAATAATGCGGGGCAGGCTTTCGGGCAGCCTGTCCAAAACCGCCTGCGTGGCGGCGTTGATGCCTTCGGCGGGATCAACCAGCACCAGTGCGATGTCGGCATCGCCCAAGGCTTTTTCGCTGCGTTCTATGCCGATTTGTTCTACCAAGTCGTCGGTTTCGCGCAAACCGGCGGTGTCGGTGATGCGGATGGGTACGCCGTCCAAAATGATGTGTTCGCGCACGGTGTCGCGGGTGGTGCCGGCGATGTGGGTAACGATGGCGACATCTTCGCCGGCCAGTGCGTTGAGCAGGCTGGATTTGCCGACATTGGGCGCGCCGGCCAGCACGGCATGCAGACCTTCGCGCAAAACCGCCCCCTGTTCTGCGGCGGCCAACACGGCGGCCAGTTCTGCGCGCAATGCGGCAAGCTGTCCTTGTGCGTCTGCCGCTTCCAGAAAATCAATTTCTTCTTCGGGAAAATCCAGTGTGGCTTCCACCAGCATCCGCAGCGTAATCAGGTTGTCCACAAGCGCGTGGATTTTTTCGGAAAACGCGCCTTTGAGCGAACGGATTGCCATGCGTGCGGAGGTTTGGCTGGATGCGTCTATCAGGTCGGCAATGCTTTCGGCCTGCGCCAAATCTATCTTGCCGTTGAGAAATGCGCGTTTTGAAAACTCGCCCGCTTCGGCGATGCGTGCGCCCAGTTCCACGCAGCGGGCAAGCAGCATCTGCATGACGACGGGACCGCCGTGCCCTTGCAGTTCTATAACGTCTTCGCCGGTGAAGCTGGCGGGTGCGGGAAAATAAAGCAGGATGCCGTTGTCTATCGCGTTGCCGTCTGCATCTGAAAAATCGGTATACAGCGCGGTGCGCGGGCGCGGGGTTTTGCCGCCGGACAAGGCTTGGGCAAAAGGCATCAGGCTGCTGCCCGATATTCGGACGATGCCTACGCCGCCGCGTCCGGCTGCGGTGGCGACGGCGGCGATGGTTGGGGCTTTGGATGGTGTCATGGCGGTTGTGCGGCGGGTTGGAAAGGTTGGAATTATAGCGGGCGGGTGCGGGCGAGGCAGCCTGAAACGGGACAACACGGTTTCAGGCTGCCTTGTGCAGCGGGCTATTGTTAGGGTGGGCATTCGTTGCCCACGCGTTTTGCGCATAAAGGCAGCCTGAAAACGCGTGGGCAGCAAGTGCCCACCCTACGCTGAAAAGTCATTGATGTCGGCAGCCAAGTATGCGTATTGGAGCAGACCGGTTCGGCATTGGTTATCGGGAATTTCACTATAATCCGCCCTTTCCCAAACAGGCAGCCTGAAACATGCACAACAGCTACACCGTCCGCGCCATCGGCGCCGCGCATTCGCCCTATACGCAGAAATTCGGTATTCCGCGCCAGCCGCAGCTTGCCCCCGCCGCACAAACCTGCATCGTGTTGGACAAGCAGTTCGGTGCGGACTGCGTGCGCGGGCTGGACGGCTTTGAATACATCTGGGTGCAGTTTCTGTTTCACGATGCGGTTGCGGAAGGTTGGGCGGAACTGGTGCGTCCGCCAAGGCTGGGCGGCAGAAAGAAAACGGGCGTGTTTGCCAGCCGCAGCCCGCACCGCCCGAACCACATCGGCTTATCGCTCATGCGGCTCACCCGCATAGACACGACCGGAAAACAGGTGGAAATCTGGTGTGAAGGCGGCGACTTGTTGGACGGCACGCCCGTGTTGGACATCAAACCCTATCTGCCTTTTGCCGAAGCCAAACCCGATGCGGCATCGGGTTATGTGCAGGGCGCGCCCGCAACCCTTGCCGTGCGCTGGCAGCCTGAAAGCGGTGCGGACGCGCTCCCCGCCGCGACCCGTGCGCTGGTGGAGCAGGTCGTCGCCCAAGACCCGCGTCCCGCCTATCAAGACGAGCCTTCCCGTGTTTACGGCATGGAAATTGCGGGGCTGGAAGTGCGCTTCACCATTGCAGACGGTGAAGCTGTTGTTTGGGAATGCAAAAAGGCAGCCTGAAAACCTTGTTTACCGTTTTCAGGCTGCCTTCCTGCTGCTGCGTTACACTGCAACTTTAACCGCCGTGCCGCTCACCACCACCATCATCATGCCGTTGGTTTCGCCCAGCACTTCGTAATCAAAATCTATGCCGATAATGCCGTTTGCGCCCAGTTCTTTGGCGGCAGCCTTCATTTCGTCCAGTGCGGCTTGGCGCGCGCCCGCCAAGGCTCGTTCGTAACCGCCCGCGCGTCCGCCCACAACATCGCGTATGGATGAGAACATGTCGCGGAAGATGTTCGCGCCGATAATCGCTTCGCCGTTCACGATGCCGAGATAGGCTTCCAGCCGGATGTCGGCAGGGGTAACCGTGGCAAGGAAAAAATCTTCTTTTTTTGATGAAAACCAGCCCATTGTTTTGCTCCTGTGGATGGTGCATCAGGCAGCCTGAAAGGCAGAATGCGGTTTCAGGCTGCCTGAATACGTTTATGCGTCATATGTTCCCGATGCAGTATTGCCGCCCGTGCCGGTCCAATTGGTGTGGAAAAACTGTCCGCGTGCAGCATCTGTGCGTTCGTAGGTATGCGCGCCGAAGTAGTCCCGCTGGGCTTGCAGCAGGTTGGCGGGAAGGCGCGCGCTGGTATAGCCGTCGAGAAAGGTAATGGCAGATGCCGTGCAGGGCATGGGGATGCCGCTTTGGATGGCTTGGGATACGGTTTTACGCCATGCGGGCAGGGTGTTTTGCAGGATTTGGCGGAAATAAGGGTCTGCGCCAAGAAAAAACAAATCGGGATTGGCGGCATATGCGTCGCGGATATTGGCAAGAAACACGCTGCGGATGATGCAGCCTTCGCGCCATAACAGGGCGGTGTTGCCGTAATCCAAATCCCAGCCGTAAGTTTCACTGGCTTGGCGCATGAGCATAAAGCCTTGGGCATAAGAAATAATTTTAGAGGCGAGCAGGGATTGGCGCAGGGCTTCCAGCCATTCTTCACGGCTGCCGGAAACCGGCGTGATGCTGCGGGGAAACAGAGCGGCGGCGGCTTCGCGTTGGCTTTTCAAAGCGGAAACGCAGCGGGCAAACACGGATTCAGTGATGAGGGTGAGCGGGATGCCCATGTCCAAAGCGTTGATGCCCGTCCATTTGCCCGTGCCTTTTTGTCCGGCGGCATCAAGGATTTTTTCTACCAGCGGGGTGCCGTCCGTATCCCGATAGGCAAGAATGTCGGCAGTGATGCCGATGAGATAGGAGTTGAGTTCGGTTTGCTGCCAGGCTTTGAAGGTTTGATGCATTTCGGAGTAATCCATGCCCAGCGCGTCTTTCATAAACTGGTAGGCTTCGCAGATAAGCTGCATATCGCCGTATTCTATGCCGTTGTGTACCATTTTGACGAAATGCCCCGCCCCGCCCGCACCAACCCAGTCGCAACAGGGTTCGCCTGCCGGCGTTTTGGCGGCAATGGCCTGCAAGATGGGTTTGACCTGCGGCCATGCTTCGCGGTTGCCGCCGGGCATAATGGATGGGCCGTGGCGGGCACCTTCCTCTCCGCCGGATACGCCTGCACCAATAAACAAGATGCCTTTTTCGGCAAGTTCGGCCGTACGGCGGTCGGTATCGGGATAATTGGCGTTGCCGCCGTCTATGATGATGTCACCCTTGTCCAAATAGGGCAGCAATTGGGCAATAAAGTCGTCCACTGCTTGCCCTGCACGCACCATTAGCATGATTTTTCTTGGTTTTTCTAATTTATCTGCCAAGTCTTGCAGGGAATACGCACCGATGATGTTTGTGCCTTTTGCCGCACCGTTAAGAAAATCGTCTACTTTGGAAACCGTACGGTTGTATGCCACTACTTTGAAGCCGTGTTCGTCCATGTTGAGAATCAGGTTTTGTCCCATCACGGCCAGCCCGATGACGCCGATATCGCCTTTCATGCTGCATCCCTTGTTTAAGTTTGTAAAAATGCCGAACTTTACCGTATCCGGTGGGGTTAGACAAATCCCGTCTGCGGTTTTCACAGTATTTAAAAAATAAAATTTAAATATAAACAGATTATTAGGATAATGATGGTTTGCACTAAACGGGATAACGGATATTCTTAATTCAAATACAAATAGTTGTCTAAAAAATAAAAGTAGGAATAAGTGGCAAACTTAAATGTGGATTAGTTATGGATTTTTGTGAATAAAAGCAGGTGCTGCATCTTTATTGTGGATAACTTGCCGCTTAACAAGCAATTCGGTTTTCAGGCTGCGCTGTAAGCAAGAAAAAGCAGGCTTCATTTGATTCAAACAGTTATCCGTCTTGTTTCCTAAACTTATTTCAAACACAGCAGCATTGCGATTTTAACCAACCATATATCCAAACCCTGCCCTTTCCGTTAAAATAACGTAGATTTTTGTTTTCAGGTTGCCTGAAAAACATATGAAATATAAAGGAATTTATATGAAAGCATTGGTTGCGGTGAAACGTGTGGTGGACTACAACGTGAAAGTGCGCGTGAAAGCGGATGGTTCCGGCGTGGAAACCGGCAATGTGAAAATGTCCATGAATCCGTTTGACGAAATCGCAGTGGAAGAAGCCGTTCGTTTGAAGGAATCAGGCAAAATCAACGAAATCATCGCTGTATCACTGGGTGAAAAAAAATGCGAAGACACATTGCGGACAGCGTTGGCAATGGGGGCAGACCGTGCCGTCCATGTTGAAACTGATGCCGTGCTGGAACCTTTGACAGTTGCCAAACTGCTGAAAGAAATCGCCAATACCGAACAACCCGATATCATCCTGCTCGGCAAACAGGCAATCGATGATGATGCGGGGCAAACCGCACAAATGCTTGCCGCATTGATGGACGCACCACAAGCCACATTTGCCAATAAGATCGTGTTAAATGGAGACGAAGCACTGGTTTCCCGAGAAATAGATGGTGGTGAAGAAACCGTTGCCATGAAGCTGCCCGCCGTTATCAGCACCGATTTGCGGCTGAACGAACCGCGATTTGTAAAATTGCCGGCACTGATGCAGGCAAAGAAAAAAACGATTGAGAAACTTACGCCTGAAGAATTAGGTGTGCCTGTGCAGCAGCGTTTGCACATATCAAAATATATCGAACCAAAATCACGCCGGGAATGCATAAAAGTTGCTACGGTTGAAGAATTAGTAGAAAAACTGGCAGCAGTAAAAGCAATATAACAAGGGAAGCAAAAATGACGACATTGATATTAGCGGAACACGATGGAAAACAAATTGCCGCTGCAACTTTGCATGCTGTGTCGGCCGCGCAGAAATTAGGCAGCGTACATATATTGGTTGCAGGTTCCGGCTGTTCTGATGTTGCAGAGCAGGCAGGAAAAATCAACGGTGTGGAAAAAGTTTTATATGCAGAAGCTCCGCATTACGCCGAACCTTTGGCAGAAGAAATTGCTCCGCTGTTGGTCTCTTTGTCCGAATCTTATCGTTATTTGGCAGCAGCAGCGGATTCGTTTGGTAAAAACGTAATGCCGCGCGTTGCTGCCCTGCTGAATTGTTCCCAAATATCGGATTTAACGGAAATTTTAGATGAAAAAACGTTTGTCCGTCCAACTTATGCAGGTAATGTTTTTGTTACGGTTTCCAGTGATGAACCCAAACTGGTGTTGACTTTTCGGTCCAGCGCCTTTGATAAGGCGGAATACGGCAACCAAAGTATTTCGGTTGAAAATGTGCCACCTATACCGGCAAAAAATCAGAGCCGCTTTGTTTCACGTAAGCTAACCCAATCAGACCGCCCCGAATTGACTCAGGCACGTGTAGTAGTGTCGGGAGGGCGTGCGCTGGGCAGTAAGGAAAAATTTGACGAACTGCTGATTCCGTTAACGGATGTGCTGGGTGCGGCAATCGGTGCATCGCGGGCGGCAGTGGATGCAGAATATGCGCCCAACGATTGTCAAGTTGGGCAGACGGGAAAAATCGTTGCCCCCGAATTGTATATAGCAGTCGGCATTTCAGGTGCAATCCAACACGTTGCCGGTATGCAAGATAGTAAAGTGGTAGTTGCTATAAACAAAGATCCTGATGCGCAGATTTTTAATGTTGCAGATTTTGGCATGATAGGTGATTTGTTTGAAATTATTCCAAAATTCACCGAAATTTTGAAAAAACGTTAAATGCTTGATGTTCCATGTGGAACGTTAGTGATAAATTTTATTTGAAAATAAATAGATAGAAATAAAAAATGAGCATTTCATTACCAATTGAAGCAAAAGATATTCAGAAATTGATTCCTCACCGCTATCCTTTTATGCTAATTGATCGAATCACAGCATTTGAAAGTGGAAAATCATTGATTGCAATCAAAAATATCACGATGAATGAGCCTCAATTCACAGGACATTTTCCTGATTTTCCTGTGATGCCTGGTGTGTTGGTGATTGAAGCAATGGCTCAGGCTTGCGGCGCGTTGGCTATTCTAACTGAGGGTGGACGCGATCCTGATGAAATCTATTTCTTTGCAGGTATTGATGATGCCCGTTTCAAACGACAGGTCATTCCCGGTGATCGGTTAGTTTTTGAAATAGAACTACTGCAAAGTAAACGCGGTATCGGTAAATTTAAGGCAGTCGCCAAAGTGGATGGGGAACTAGCTGTTGAAGCTGGAATTATGTGTGCGAAACGAAAAGTGGCAAAGTAAAATTTCAGACTGCTTGAAAAATAGAAAACTGTTAGGAGTAAATAATGTCCTTAATCCATCCCACTGCGATTATTGATTCAAAAGCCGAGCTAGACAGTAGCGTCAAAGTAGGCGCATATACCATAATTGGTGCAAATGTGAAAATTGGTGCCGGGACGGAAATTGGTCCGCACACCGTGATAGACGGATATACTACCATCGGTGAAAATAACAAAATTTTCCAATTTTCCAGCTTGGGTGCACAGCCACAGGACAAAAAATACAGAGATGAACCAACCCGATTGATTATTGGAAACAATAATACCATCCGCGAATTTACTACGTTTAATACAGGAACAGTAACAGGAATTGGTGAAACAAGAGTGGGTAATGACAACTGGATTATGGCTTATGTGCATTTGGCGCACGATTGTACAGTTGGTAGCCATACGGTTTTTGCCAATAATGCTTCATTAGCAGGACATGTTACGATTGGCGATTATGTAGTATTGGGTGGTTATACATTGGTTTTTCAATTCTGCCGGATTGGAGACTATGCAATGACTGCATTTGCTGCAGGAGTACATCGCGATGTGCCCCCCTATTTTATGGCTGCAGGTTATCGTGCCGAACCCGCAGGTTTAAATAGTGAGGGGATGAGGAGAAATGGTTTTTCATCAGGACAAATTTCGTTAGTTAAACAAGCATATAAAGCATTATATATGCAGGATTTAAGTTTAGATGAGGCTAAAGCAAAAATTGCTAATATGGCGCACAATCATCAAGAATTGCGAGTTTTACAGAATTTTATTGAAACATCACAACGAGGGATTATTCGTTAATTTGATATATCTTGAAAAAGAATGTAAAGAATTTTGACAGTCTATCCCTATTATTCGTATAATCCCTATTCTTTCTGACGCGGGGTGGAGCAGCATGGTAGCTCGTCGGGCTCATAACCCGAAGGTCGTAGGTTCAAATCCTGCCCCCGCAACCAAATTTAAACCGCTTGGCATTATTCCAAGCGGTTATTTCCTTTTGAAAATAAAAAGACTGTTCTTAATTTAGGCAGTCTGGAAATTTGTTGGTATCCAAATAATGAAACAAAAAATTAAACAGAAATTTAATAAAATATTTTCATGGTTTGAAAACCGTATAGAGCTTTATCCAGATCATACTCCCATCGTACCTGGAAAAGGATTGTTCCAATTTATTTGGTCCTGCATGGATGGTATGCGGTTTTGGATTTTTGCGCTTGCCTTATTTGTAGTTGGCATCGGTATCATGGAAGCTCTTTTGTTTCAGTTTATGGGTAAAATCATAGATTGGTTAGGTGTATATACGCCTGAAACTCTGTGGATGGAGAAGGGTTGGATATTGAGTGGAATGCTGATGATGCTATTGTTTTCAGTAGCGTGGCATTTTATATCTTCCAACTTGCGTCTACAAACATTACAAGGTGTTTTTCCAATGCGTCTACGTTGGAATTTTCATCGTCTTATGTTGAATCAATCACTTGGTTTTTATCAGAACGAATTTGCTGGAAGGGTATCTGCCAAAGTAATGCAGACTGCACTTGCAGTACGCGATACTGTAATGACAGTTGCCGATATGGTTGTATATGTATTGGTTTATTTCATTACCTCGGGAGTTATTCTTGCAACGTTGGATGGCTGGTTGCTTACACCTTTTATATTGTGGATATTTTCTTTTGGGACAGCAATGTATGTGCTTATTCCAAAACTGGCAAAAACAGCACAACGTCAGGCAGATGCACGTAGTCTGATGACGGGACGGATTACAGATGCTTATTCCAATATTGCTACAGTGAAACTGTTTTCTCATGGTGAACGTGAAGCACGATATGCCAAACAGTCTATGCAGGAATTTATGGTAACGGTGCATGATCAAATGCGGTTGGCTACCTTACTACATAGCGTGTGTTTTAGTATCAATACTATGCTGACTTTATCTGCCGTCGCGTTAGGAATTATCTTGTGGCATTTCGGGAAAGTTAGTGTTGGTGCAGTGGCAACGGCAACTGCTATGGCGTTGCGTGTAAACGGATTATCTCAATATATTATGTGGGAAAGCGCAAGGTTGTTTGAAAATATTGGTACAGTAACAGACGGGATTAGCACACTATCTAAGCAACAGATGATTTTGGATAAACCAAATGCATTGCCTTTGAAAGTGGATCATGGTGATATACGTTTTGAGAATATTAATTTTTCATATGAAAATGGAAAACCATTATTAAACAACTTTAATTTGCATATTCGTGCAGGTGAAAAAGTTGGATTGATTGGACGTAGTGGTGCGGGGAAGTCCACTATTGTAAATTTACTGTTGCGTTTTTACGAACCTCAGAATGGCAAGATCATGATTGACGGACAGAATATTGGTGAAATCACACAAGAAAGCCTACGCGCCCAAATTGGTTTGGTAACACAGGATACCAGTCTATTACATCGTTCAGTCCGTGATAATATTGTCTACGGAAAACCTGATGCAACCGATGAACAGATGGTTGAAGCTGCGGAACGTGCAGAAGCTGCAGATTTTATCCCTAGTTTATCTGATAACAAAGGGCGAACGGGATATGACGCACATGTTGGCGAACGTGGCGTAAAATTATCAGGCGGACAACGACAGCGTATTGCTATTGCACGTGTAATGTTGAAAGATGCTCCCATATTGTTACTGGATGAGGCGACCAGTGCATTGGATTCTGAAGTGGAAGCAGCTATTCAAAAAAGCTTGGATAAAATGATGGATGGAAAAACTGTAATTGCAATTGCTCACAGATTATCCACAATTGCGGCGATGGATAGGCTAATTGTTTTAGATAAAGGATGCATTGTAGAAGAAGGAACTCATGCACAGCTTTTGGAACAGGGAGGACTGTATGCAAAATTATGGGCACATCAGAGTGGTGGCTTTCTGCCTGAGTATGTAGAACATTAACCTACATTGAACATAATGAACACCTAGATTTTTAAATTTAAATATGCAGCAGCCTGAAAAAACTTTACTGTTTTAGGCTGCTTTTTTATATTCAGGCAGCCTGAAAATATATTGGAATTTGGTATCATCAGTATGTTTTTATATTGTGTTTAGATATTCTTAAATATTATGAAATTCAAAAAGATAATATATTCAGTTATTCTGTCAGTAAGCAGTTTTGTTTATGCAGAAGAAATATCGCGTTTTAGCACAGAATCAGAGATCTCAGTGGTATCCGCCAGTCAGGTTGCTATCTCGCAGGAGATAGATGATGAAATCAGCCGAATTTGGAAGGATTCTAGCTTTCTGTTTAATGATACAGTGTTATTACCTTCTGCCGATAGCAATGGTGTAAATGTCCACACAAATTTGCGGAGGCAGCCTGAAATTTTAAAAAAAGCACGGATTTCAATCCAGACAGCAAAAATTGTTTCTCTACCTGAACCTAAACCGATGCTGACTAGGCGTCAAATTTTGCAGCAAGAAATTAATAAGGAAAAAAACGCATTAATGTCAGTACAGAATCAGTTGCTAGCAGCTCAGAAAGCAAGAAATGAGGCTGCTATTCAAAAACTTAGTGTGCAAATTAGCGATCGCGTACAGAATATGCGTGCATTGATGCAAGAGATGCGTCGTTGATTTTTTGATATAATTATTTCCAATTTTCAGGCTGTCTGAAACAGATTTCGGACAGCCTTTCCTATTAATTTTATTGTTTCAGGCTGCCTGATATGACTACGAAAACCCTGCTGCTTGTAGACGGCTCATCTTATCTTTACCGCGCCTTTTATGCCATGGGCCATCTATCTGCACCAGATGGTATGCCAACCAATGCAATTTATGGTGTGTTAAATATGTTGCGCCGTCTGAAAACCGACATTCCACATGATTATTGTGCCTGTGTATTTGATGCAAAAGGGAAAAATTTTCGTCATACACTTTTCCCCGAATACAAAGCCACACGTCCGCCTATGCCTGATGATTTACGTCCTCAGGCTGATTTGTTACCCGAGTTAGTAGAATTAATGGGATGGAAAGTACTTAAAATTAATAATGTAGAAGCAGATGATGTAATTGGTACTTTGGCTAGGCAGGCGGAGGCTGCCAATATGGATGTGGTGATTTCCACAGGCGATAAAGATATGGCGCAATTAGTTGATGACCGTATTACACTTGTTAATACCATGAAAAACGAGAAGCTAGACACAGCAGGTGTCTTTATAAAATTCGGTGTGCAACCACATCAAATACGTGATTTTCTCGCATTAACAGGTGACAAAGTAGACAATGTACCCGGTGTAGAAAAATGCGGGGAAAAAACGGCTGCTAAATGGTTGGCAGAATACGGCTCTTTATCAGAAATTATGAATCAGGCGGATAAGTTCAAAGGAAAAATTGGTGAGAATCTACGTGCTACTCTGCCCAAACTACCACTGTCATATGAATTGGTTACGATTAAAACAGATGTACTTTTGGAAAATGAACTTCCTAACGGTATAGAAGATTTGCGTTGTCGTATACCTGACTGGATACGGCTTACTGAGCATTTCCGAAAGTTGGGTTTTAAAACATGGTTAAAGGAAGCAGAAAACCAACTTGCTTCTCAAAGTGAAGACGATTTATTTGTAAAAAATAATACAATAAGGCAGCCTGAAATTATATTTGCGCCTAGACCAGAAAAATTAACATACCAATCCATTGTTACAGCTGAACAATTAGATTTTTTAGTAAAAAGATTGTATGTTGCAGAAAAGATTGGATTGGATACTGAAACTACATCGCTTTTGCCAATGGAGGCAAAACTGGTGGGTATTAGCATTGCATTTGATGCAGGTGATGCAGTGTATATTCCTATAAATCATACATTCGCTGCACAACAGCTAGATTGGAAAACGATTTCGGAACGTTTGAAACCTTTTTTAGAAAATCCAAAATTAAAAAAAATTGGACAAAATCTGAAATATGATCAGCATGTTTTTGCTAATGAGGGAATAAAATTGCAAGGAATTTCGGGGGATTCAATGCTGGCCTCGTATATTATAGAAAGTCATTTAGGGCATGGACTAGATGAATTAGCGGCACGCTGGTTAGGGTTAGAAACAATTTCTTATGAAAGTTTGTGTGGGAAAGGTGTTAAGCAGATTTCTTTTGCTGATGTGCCTGTGGAACAAGCAACAGAGTACGCCTGTCAAGATGCCGATTTTGCCTTGCGGATTGAAGCACATATCAAGGCAAAGATGGATGAGCGGCAGTGTGAAATGTATGAACAGATGGAGTTGCCTGTGGCACAAGTGTTGTTTCACATGGAACGCAGAGGAGTATATGTAGATAAGACGGAATTGGTAAGACAAAGTGCGGAGCTAGGTGCGAAATTATTGGAATTAGAGGAGCAGGCATATCAGTTAGCGGGGCAGCCATTCAACTTGAATTCGCCCAAACAATTACAAGAAATTTTGTTTGATAAAATGGGTATACCGACTAAAGGACTAAAAAAAACAGCAACGGGCGGCATCTCTACTAACGAAACGGTATTGGAATATTTGGCACACAATTATCCGTTACCTAAAATCATTTTGGAAAATAGAGGTTTGTCTAAGCTAAAATCCACCTATACCGACAAATTATCGGGAATGATCAATCAAAATACGGGGCGTGTACATACCAATTATGCGCAAGCAGTAGCGATCACAGGACGACTAGTTAGTAATAATCCCAATTTACAGAATATCCCCATCCGGACATCAGAAGGGCGGCGTATACGGTGTGCTTTCGCTGCACCTGAAGGTAGTTTGATTGTGTCGGCTGATTATTCTCAGATTGAATTGAGAATAATGGCGCATTTGAGTGGTGATGTTACATTGCTAGAAGCATTTCGAAATGGTGAAGATATACATCGCCGTACAGCAGCCGAAATATTCAGTGTGTTGCCTGAACATGTTACGCCTGAACAGCGTCGGTATGCTAAAACCATTAATTTTGGTTTGATATATGGTATGGGCAGTTATGGGTTGGCAAAATCATTGGGTATTGATAATGTTTCGGCAGATATGTTTATCAAGCGTTATTTCGCACGCTATACGGGTGTGGCTGATTATATGCAGCGAACTAAAGAACAGGCAGCAGATTTAGGTTATGTAGAAACACTGTTTGGCAGGAGACTTTATTTACCTGATATACATGCTAAAAATGCGACAGTGCGTGCAGGCGCAGAACGGGCGGCAATTAATGCACCAATGCAGGGAACTGCTTCCGATTTGATTAAGCGTGCAATGATTGAAACAGATAAATTCTTGTTTTCAGATGATTTAAAGACACGACTAATTATGCAGGTTCATGATGAACTAGTATTAGAAATGCCAAAATCTGAACGAGAAATTATTATAACAAGGCTGCCTGAAATTATGGCGGATGTTGGCAGGAATGTTTTAAATGTACCACTTTTGGCAGAAGTGGGCATTGGCGTTAATTGGGATGCCGCACATTGAGTTATAAAAAGAGTGTTGTTTATTTATTGAAAAATAATAAAAATACTTGATTTATCAAATTTAAATCGTTATTATGCTCGCTATATATTTAGTAACGAAAGGTAAAAAACATGTATCTCAAATTGCCCAGAAAAATGGTATTGGCGTTTGCTGTTGCAGCTTTGACTACTGCTTGTAGTAGCTCAGGAACGCACGTTCGCAAAGATGGCACGGCAGAAAATCTTCATTGGCCTAATCCAACTTCTACTACTTTTAACAAAGATCGTGGGACTTTTCCTAACTTGGAAAATTTAGGAAAAATCCGTTCTGGCATGAGTAAGGATGAACTGTACAATTTGATTGGACGTCCGCAATTTAATGAAGGTTACCGTGTACGCGAGTGGGATTATTTGTTTCATTTCAATACACCGGGTCAAGGGACGGAAGGTGTAACTACTTGTCAGTATAAAATCTTGTTTGATAACAGGAAATATGCTAGAAGTTTCCATTGGAGGGCAGTTGATCCTGTTGGTGCTGCATGTCCTCCCGCACAGTCAAAACCTGAGCCTGAAATTAGAGCTGCCGAGTCTCCTGTTATTGTCCGAGAAGTTGTACCCGCACCAGCTGCACGAATCCGTCAATAAACGTTATGCGGTGGTTGTTTGTTTTTTGGGGGCTCTTTTTGTTATCCGCCCCAATTTACGCAGAATCTGATTTGGAGTTATACAAACAACATAAACGAGTAACAGTAGATACTGCTAAGGCGGAATTGTGTTTTGTTGATGTTGGTGATTGTTATCCTGTTTTGATTGGGAAAACTACACCAAAAGGTACATTTCCACTTAATATCTATACGACAGATAAACCAGGCTACGGCGGCGACATTATTGGCTTTAAGCAAGAACGGGATTTCTTGTTTGCACTGCATCGTGTATGGACTCGTAAGCCAAAAGAACGCCGATTGGAGCGTATAGCATCCAGTCGTATATCTGATAGAGTGATGACTAATGGCTGTATCAATGTTACTGACTCCGTTTATGAACGTTTGAAAGACTATTTCTTCTTGGATGTTATTTGACGTAACATGTCACGTGAATTGACAAAAAAACACAGGGTTCTCCTGTGTTTTTTGTTGCCACGCTTTTTTTCAGGCTGCCTATAATGTTATCTCAGCACAATCCGATTCCAGCGAGACAGCCATTCTTTTTGCTTCTTATTTACATCGGCAGCAGGCAGAAAAACGGCTTCTTTGGGCACACTGGCATGGGCAATGAAGAGATTTGCTTTTGTGCCTTTTGCGGCAGGATACACCCACATGGTAGTAGTAACGGATTCTTGTACTGGTCTGCTTTGTAAAAACTGCACCAGTTTTTCGGCTAGCATAGGTTCTTTTGCATTTTGTAATACGGCTGCACCTTCAATTTGCAAATAGCTGCCACCTTTCAAAAAAAGGTTACCCATATTTGGCGTTTTCAATTTGCCTTCGCTATAAAAAACTTCGGCGGCAGGACTGCTGGCATAGCCAACAATAATCGGGCGTGCGCCGCCATTTAAGGTAAATTCGGTGTAATACGCTTCCGACCAGCCTTTGGTGATTTTTACGCCGTTTTGGCGCATTGCCGTCCACCATTTGAATGCGGATTCTTCTCCCAAACCGCCGATATTGGCAAGCATGAATGCCAATCCGGGTGTGGATGTAGAGGGATTCGGAACTGCCAGAAGGTTTTTGTATTCAGGTTTTGCCAAATCTGTTAATGATTTAGGTAGTGGCAGTTTGTGCTGGGCAAACCAGTTTTTGTCATAATTTAGTGTAACGAAACCGTAATCTATTGCCAATGCGTGCGGTATGGAAATGACCGTGTCCCTACTTTTCGGCTGTGATGCTGCCAAAACGCCTGCATTGTGCGCTTTGAGTGAAGTGTTGTTATCCAAGCCGAATACGGCATCTGCAAGCGGTGTTTTTCCTTTTGTCAGAATCAGGCGGTTGAGCATTTCGTTACCATCGCCCAGTTTGATGACGGAGACTTTTGCATCGTTTTCCTTCTCAAACTGTGCAATAACCGTTTTCGGCAAATCATAGGAATCGTGTACGGCAAGACGTACTTCCGTTTTGCCCCAAGCGGCCGTCTGCCCTAAGGCAAGGGCTAATGCGAGTAATGAAAGATGAAAGTGTTTCATAGAAATCTCATATGGTTTGGTAGTGCAGCCATATGAAACGGCTGCGGTTACACACAGTAAACGCAGCCGTATTTTTCTGTATTGCACACAGCAGCAAAGCCGCTTTGTACGAATTAGTTTCCTACGCCAGCATTATCTGTGTCAGGTTCACGGGTATTTTCTCAGCCGCTTGACGCAGCACCCCGACTAAATCGGCAACCTTTTCAGGCTGCCTGAAAAATCATTTTGCCCGGCAGTTTGTCTCTACCAGATTGCCTTCCGGATCTTTGAAAGAGAATACGGCTTCGCCGCCTTTCATGTGCCACTCGGTTTCATGGTTATAGAAACCGCGCGGATTGGTGTAGCGTTCGCCTGATGCGGCAACTGCGTTCGCCAAGCGTGCGCTTGAACCGATGGTGTCCACCGCCAGCGTGATGCTGTCTGCTGCGGGTGAGTACGTTACACGTGCAGTCATGCCGTTTTGGCAGGAGAAAGTCTGCGGTGCAGGCGTTCTGCCGGATGGTACGGGAGCAGTAGTTTCAGATGAAGCCGGATGATCGTGCGGCATGGTTGTGCGGGCAGGTTCAGGAGAAGTTCCCGCACAGGCGGCCAACAGAGCGGACAAAGCGGAAACGGCTGCTAATTTTCTAATATTCATTTTGAATTCCTTTCTATATGAATATGGCAGATTTACATTTATTTGACCGTGTCTAAACCTTATTTTTAGGCAGCGGAAGAAATGCAAATCAGCCGCAATTATGCCACAAAAAAGCTGCTGTGCACGTGTTTTTCAGGCTGCCTGAAAAGCGTGCCTGCATTGCTGCAAGGTTTAAACCCTTGTAGAATGAAAGCCTTTTTCATTTCAGGCAGCCTGAAAACATAAACCACAAGGCAGAAACATGACCGACTACTCCCAAACCGTAAACCTCTACGAATCCCCCTTCCCCATGCGCGGCAATCTGGCCAAGCGCGAGCCTGCATGGGTGAAGCAGTGGCAGGACGAAAAACGTTATCAGAAGCTGCGCCAAATCGCGGCCGGCCGCCCCAAATTCATCCTGCACGACGGCCCGCCCTATGCCAACGGCGACATCCACATCGGCCACGCGGGCAATAAAATTTTGAAAGACATCATCCTCCGCAGCAAAACGCTGGCGGGCTTCGACGCGCCCTATGTGCCGGGCTGGGACTGCCACGGCCTGCCGATTGAAGTGATGGTGGAAAAACTGCACGGCAAAGAAATGCCGCCCAGCAAGTTCCGCGAGCTGTGCCGCCAATATGCCGCCGAGCAGATTCTGCGCCAGAAAAAAGACTTTATCCGCCTGGGCGTGATTGGCGATTGGGAAAACCCCTATCTGACCATGGACTATAAAACCGAAGCCGACACCGTGCGCACGCTGGGCGAGATTTATAAAGCAGGCTACCTGTATCGCGGCGCCAAGCCCGTGCAGTTCTGCTTGGACTGCGGCTCATCGTTGGCCGAGGCAGAAGTGGAATACAAAGACAAAGTATCGCCCGCGATTGATGTGGCCTACCGCTTCCAAGACAACGCCGCGCTGGCCAAGGCTTTCAGGCTGCCTGAAATCTCCGGCGACGCGTTTGCCGTGATTTGGACCACCACCCCGTGGACGCTGCCCGCCAGCCAGGCCATTTCTGCCGGCGCCGACATCGTGTACCAACTCATCGACACACCGCGCGGCAAACTGGTGCTGGCCAAAGATTTGGCCGAAGCCGCACTGGAACGCTACGGTTTTTCAGGTAGCCCCGTCCTCGCCGAATGCAGCGGCGCGGATTTGGAAAACCTGAAAGCCGAACACCCCTTTATCGAACGCGACATCCCCGTCTTAAACGGCGACCACGTTACCACCGAAGCCGGTACCGGCCTCGTGCACACCGCACCCGCGCACGGTTTGGAAGACTATTTCGTCTGCAACCAATACGGCATCGAGCTCATCAACCCCGTGAACGCGCAAGGCCGCTATGCCGCCGACACCCCGCGCTTGGCCGGCATGACCGTGTGGGAAGCCAACCAGCCGATTATCGACTGGCTGCAAGAAAACAACCGCCTGCTCGCCCACGGCAAAATCGAACACAGCTACGCCCACTGCTGGCGGCACAAAACCCCGCTGATTTACCGCGCCACCGGCCAATGGTTCATCGGCATGGACAAAGCCGGCACAGACGGCAAAACCCTGCGCGACAAAGCCCTCAAAGCCGTGGACGATACCGAATTCTTTCCCGCCTGGGGACGTGCGCGGCTGGAAGCCATGATTGAAGGCCGCCCCGACTGGGTGGTGAGCCGCCAGCGTTTCTGGGGCACACCGATGACTTTCTTCGCCCACAAAGAAACCGGCGAGCTGCACCCCGATTCCGCCGCGCTGCTGGAAAAAGTCGCCCTGCTCATCGAGAAAAAAGGCATCAACGCCTGGTTTGAGCTGGATAAAGCCGAGCTCTTGTCGCCCGAAGACTGCGAACACTACGACAAACTGCCCGACACCATGGACGTATGGTTCGATTCAGGCAGCACCCACTTCTCCGTGCTGAAACAACGCCCCGAGCTCGCCTGGCCGGCCGATTTGTATATGGAAGGCAGCGACCAGCACCGCGGCTGGTTCCAATCCTCCATGCTCACCGGCTGCGCCACCCTCGGCCGCGCGCCCTACAAACAGCTTCTGACACACGGCTTCGTGGTCGACCAGAACGGGCGCAAAATGTCCAAATCCATCGGCAACGTGGTTGCCCCGCAGGAGGTGTACAACGAATTCGGCGCCGACATCCTGCGCCTGTGGGCAGCCGCCACCGACTACAGCGGCGAATTGGCGATTTCCAAAGAAATCCTCAAACGCGTAACCGAAAGCTACCGCCGCATCCGCAACACGCTCAGCTTCCTGTTTGCCAACCTCAAAGACTTCAACCCGATTGAAAATGCCGTACCGCAGGCCGACATGGTGGAAATCGACCGTTACGCCCTCGTGCTGGCGCGCCGGTTGCAGGAAAAAGTTTCAGGTAGCCACTACCCGCGCTACGCCTTCCACTTCGCCGTGCAGGACATCGTACAGTTCTGCTCCGAAGACCTCGGCGCGTTCTATCTGGATATTCTGAAAGACCGCCTCTACACCACCAAAAAAGACGGCCACGCCCGCCGCAGCGCGCAAACCGCGCTCTACCACATCACCCGCAGCCTCGTGCTTTTGATGTCGCCCATCCTCTGCTTCACCGCCGAAGAAGCGTGGGACATCATCGGCGGCGGCGAAGAAGACAGCGTGCTCTACCACACTCTGCACGACTTCCCGCCCATCCCCGCCGCCGGCGAAGCCGCGCTCACGGAAAAATGGGCGCACATCCGCGAAGCCCGCGCCGTTGTAAACGTCGCCATCGAGCCGCTGCGCGCCGACAAAACCGTCGGCTCGTCCTTGCAGGCCGAAGTCGTCCTCACCGCACCCGAACCGCAATACGGCTACCTGAAAGCACTCGGCAGCGAACTGCGCTTCGCCATGCTCGT
>CAUQSD010000027.1:0-25644 GCA_963520685.1 uncultured Kingella sp.
CGCATATCAAAACACATGGTGCAGCGGATGCCGCGTTCGGGCTCGTATTCCATGCCCTTGGCTCGCTCAAACCAGTTATCCGCGTCATAATCCGCATCCACAAACGGCACGCCGTGTTTCTCGGCAAAACGGATGTTTTCGTTTTTGCGGATTTCGTATTCTTTAAGCGGATGGATATTGGGGTTATAAAAATAAATCGTGTAGTCAATGCCGCTGGCCAGCAGCGCTTCCATCACCTCGCCGGAACAGGGCGCGCAGCAGGAGTGCAGCAACAGCTTGTCGGCATTGCCCGGCAGCGAGAGCTTCGGACGGTCAATCGGCGTAACTTCGGGTTTGGCTGTGTTCATTTTCAGGCTGCCTCAATGCGGCGCATGGTGGTGCGGCACTTCGCCGTCCAAATGATAGGTAATGCCGCAATACGGGCATTCTATGCTGCCGTTGGACCTGATTGGCAGAAACACGCGCGGATGCCCGTTCCAAGCCTGCGTGTGCGCCGCCTCGCCGTCACAGTGCAGCGGCAAATCTTTCGGCGTGATGGTGATGTGTCTGTCTTCGTTGCGGTTCATGTCCCTGTATCCCGTGTGGTTTGCAGAACGCGTTATTGTACTGCAAAACAAGCATCCCTGTTTGACAGATGCGCCCCACTCTGCCATAATCCGCCCACTTTTCATATCTTTGTTCAGCCGTTGTCAATGAAGCTCCACGGCTGGATTTTTTTGCGGGGCAGAAATGCCGCCGCCACGGTCAGGAGGTGATGTTTTCATCATCGGGCGCGCGTTTCCCGCCCTTTTCAGGCAGCCTGAAAACAAAAAAACGCAGAATTTTTATCAAACCAAAATTTAAGGATTTTTAAATATGCCTACTATCCGTGTAAAAGAAAACGAACCGTTTGAAGTTGCCATGCGCCGCTTCAAACGCGCCATTGAAAAAACCGGCCTGCTCACCGAACTGCGTGCCCGCGAAGCCTACGAAAAACCGACTACCGAACGGAAACGCAAAAAAGCTGCTGCCGTAAAACGCTTGCAGAAACGCCTGAGAAGCCAGCAGCTTCCGCCGAAAATGTATTAACCGGCAGACAGCGCACGATGATTTGCACCATCGTGCGCCCCGCTTTTTCACAGACACCGCAAGCAATTGTTCTGCGGTGTTTTTCCTTATAAAGAAAGGATAAAACATGAGCCTGAAAACCCGCTTGGCAGAAGACATGAAAGCCGCAATGAAAGCCAAAGACAGCACAATGCTCTCCACCATCCGCCTCGCCAATGCCGCCATCAAGCAATTTGAAGTAGACGAACGCACCGAAGCGGACGACAACAAAATCACCGCCATCATCAGCAAAATGATCAAACAGCGCAAAGACAGCGCGAAAATCTACGCCGATGCCGGCAGACACGACCTCGCCGACAAAGAAAACTCCGAAACTGCCGTGTTGCAGCGTTATCTGCCCGAAATGCTCTCTGCCGAAGAAATTGCCAAAGCCGTTGCCGAAGTGGTTGCCGAAACAGGGGCAAAAAGTATGGCGGATATGGGCAAAGCCATGGGCGTACTGAAAACGCGCCTTGCGGGCAAAGCCGATATGGGCGAAGTAAACAAAGCGTTAAAAACCGTACTGTCCTGATGTTTCAGGCAGCCTGAAACCGTTTTTATAAAGGGAAAACCATGAAGAAATTTCTGATAGCTGCAACCGCCGCGCTAGTGCTGGCAGCCTGCGCAAACACAGGCGCAACAGGCAATACGCAGGCATACGGTGAAATCAAAGGCGGCGTAGAAAGTACGCATTGAAAACGCCTTATTATGCGAAGCAAAACACCGTCTCAAACGAGACGGTGTTTTTAATGGATTCCCCGCAGATGCCGTTCCGGCGAAGTCCGCTTGAACCTTGTAAACAAGGTGGCCGCCTCGGGCAGCTTCGGGTGCAGTCTGACAAGAGACTGCTCGCACCTGCTGCAACTCCCGGCAACCGGGCAAACTTTATTGGTTCAAGGAAATATATGCCTTTGCGAACACCGCAGGGAAATTTAACTGCTCAATTGCGTTGGAGCGTATTGTCACACAACTCAATTAGTGATTGGATTTTACGTTCATATTCCTCATTTGGCAACGCTTTTTCGGTGGCTGCGGAGGTTTTCAGCAAATCGTGCGAAAGGTTCAGCGCAGCCATGATGACGACTTTTTCTTCTTCCATATTGCGGCTGGCATTTTGGATGGCACTGATTTTCTGGTTCAGCATTTCTACGGCTTTATACAGGGTATCGCGTTCGCTGTCGGGCGTGCCGATGGTGAAATGGCGGTTGAGGATTTCAACGCTTATCTGCTCTATGCTCATTCTGTTTCTCCTTATGCTTTATTGAAATCTGCGGGATTGAAATCGGGCATGGCAACATCGGATGTATGTTTGAAATCGGGCAAAACATCCGGAACTTTGGGTTCTTCAAAATCGGAAACTTCATTAAAAATATGCGTCTCTTCAAAACCGGGAGCTTCTGCAAACACGGGCGTTTCCCCGAAATAGGCGGTTTCTTCAAAAGCTGAGGGTTCGGGTGCGGTGATGGCGGGCAGTTCCGTTTCGGATGTATCGGATGATGTGTCGGATGCGGGCAGACGTTCCAGCAGGGCGCTGATTTTTTCCGCGTGTTCCAGCAACAGTGTGCGGTATGTGTTGTTTTGTTCGGAAAGTGCGGCAATTTGGGCATTTAGTGCGGTGGTTTCGGCTGCTGCCTGCTGGATTTTTGCTTCGGCGGTGCGTTCCAACTCGGCAAGCTGCTGTGTATGGCGTGCTGCCTGTTCGGCGGATTCGGCGCGTAGGCGTTCGGCTTCCTGCAACAGGCGGGCTTCGGTTACTTCTTTTTCCTGATTGGCGGCGGAAAGCAGCGCATGTTCCTGCTTTTCCCATTCGGTGCGCGCCTGTTCGTATTCGACGCGTATCCGCTCGGCGGCTTCCAGCTGTGCCTGCACAGCGGCAAGCTGGGTGGACAGGGCTTCGTTTTCTTGTTTCAGGCTGCTCTGTGCTTCGTTTGCCTGCTGCTTTTGGGTGGTGATTTCTTGGCGGAGCACCAGCACGCTGTCTTCGGCGGTTTGCAGCCGCTCTTGCAGTTCGCTTATCTGCTCGCTGTGTGCGCCTTGCTGGTTTTCCTGTTCGCTAAACCGTTCTTTCCAGCCTTTTTCTTTGTTTTGTATGGTGTTTTGCAGAAAGGAAATTTGGTCGCGCAGATTGAGCCGTTCGGTTTCCAAAAGCTGTATCTGCTGTTCTTGAAATTGCAGTCTGCTGCTGATTTCATCATCGCTGCCGTATGCGGATGCGGTTTGCCCACCCGCTTGTGCTTGTGCCAGTTGTTCTTCCAGGCGGCGTTTTTCTGTATCAAATTCTTTGCTGGTGAGCACCAGCTTGGCTTTTATCCTTTGGTTGTCGTCGTGAAGCTGGGTGATTCTTTCAACCAAAAGCCTGATGCGGCTCTCCAATAAATCCAATGTGTTGTTGTTCATGGGTGGTCCTGTCGGATGGGTTTTCAGGCTGCCTGAATGCGGTTGCCGCTTTAAGGCTGCTGTTTTCGGGCTATTCGCTTTTGGGTTCGCGCTGCATCAGGCGTTCCATTACGTCGCCTGCGGCAAGTTCGCCGCGCACGAGTTGGTAGAGCATATCGGCAATCGGCATGTCTATCTGGTATTTGGCGGCGGCGTTGTGTACTTCTTCTATGGTGGGCACGCCTTCGGCGACGTGGCCGATTTCTTTCAACACTTGGTGCAGGGTTTTGCCTTCTGCCAGCCCAAGCCCGACTTTGCGGTTGCGCGACAATGCGCCCGTGCAGGTGAGTATCAGGTCGCCGATGCCTGCCAGCCCCATCATGGTTTTGGGCTGTGCGCCCATTGCGGTGGCCAGGCGGGTAATTTCTGCCAGCCCGCGCGTAACCAGTGCAGCGCGTGCGTTCAAACCGTAGCCCAAACCGTCCGAAAGACCTGTGGCGATGGCCATAACGTTTTTGACTGCACCGCCGACGGATACGCCGATGATGTCGGTATTGGCATACAGCCGCATGACGACGGTGTTGAGGGTGTGTACCAATCCGCCCAGCCATTCTTCGTTTTCGGATGCGATGCAGACGGCACAGGGAAGCTGTTTTGCCAATTCCTGTGCGAAGCTGGGACCGGAGAGCACGCCGATTTTGGCGTTGTCCGGCAGCACTTCCCGCACCACTTGGTAGGTCAGCAGTCCGGTGTCCAGTTCAAAGCCTTTGCAGGCGGTGAGGACGGGCAGGCTGCCTGCGCCGTGCTGTTTCAGCAGTTCCATGCTGGAACGCAGCCCGACCACGGGCGTTACGGCCAATACCAGTTCGCTGTCTTGCAGCGCATCAGGCATATCGGCATGCACGCTTAGGTTTTCAGGCAGCCTGAAACCGGGCAGATAGCGTTCGTTCAGGCGGCTTTTCTGCATTTCTTCTGCGTGCGGGGCATTGTGCGACCACATGGCGGTGCGGTGTCCGTGTCGGGCAAAATGGATGCCCAGTGCGGTGCCCCATGCGCCCGTGCCCAAGATGGTGATGTTCATCGTGTTTTCCCTGTCGTTGCGGCGGGACGCGGATTTTAACATAACAATTTATGTGTGTTGATATTGCCTTATTTGCGCTGCTTTTACGTTTTTTTAATCAAAATGGCATTAGTGTGTTCAGGCTGCGTGAAGATGCGTTAATTTTTGTTTACGCAGCAGCCGGTTTTTGTGTATAGTGCCGAGATTGGTCCAACCCGATTTTTTAACCGCTGCAAGGAGCATCTGATGATTTCGTTTCTCGCCTCCAAACCCGGCAAACCCGTTCCCGAAGCCGAGGTTTTGGCGCGCTACAACCGTCTGCGCTGGCAGGCATTGTTCGGCGTGTTTATCGGCTATGCCGCGTATTACATCCTGCGGAACAACTTTCTGCTCTCTTCACCCGATCTGATTCGCGATTTTGGCTTCACCAAAAAAGACATCGGCTTTGTGTCGGCAACCATGCTGATTGTTTACGGCGTGAGCAAGGGGCTGATGTCCGCACTGGCCGACAAATCCAATCCCAAACACTTTATGATTTTCGGGTTGGCAATGTCGGCTCTGGTGAACCTGATGATGGGGTTCACCGCGTCGTTTTGGATATTCTTTATCCTATGTATGTTCAACGGCATCTTTCAGGGCATGGGCGCGGGTCCTGCCTATGTGGTACTGGCAAGCTGGTTTCCACGCAAGATTCGCGGCACCACCACGGCGGTGTTTAACATTTCGCACAACGTGGGCGGCGGTTTGGTTGCCCCGATTGCGGGCGGCGCGCTGGCATGGTTGGGTGAAACGCGCTGGCAGGCGGCGCATTTTGTTGTGCCGGCGGTGATTTCTGCCGTGGTGTGCGTGATTTTCTATGTCTTTGGGGCGGGGCGGACCTATAACGAAGGGCTGCCGCCGATGAACCAGATTCTCAACAATACAGAAGAGGAACTGATTGCCACCAAAGAGGAAAACGTGGATTTGACCACTTGGCAGATTTTCCGCGACTACATCTTGAAAGACATCAACGTTTGGTTTGTGTCGTTTATTGACGTGTTCACCTATATGATTCGCTTCGGCGTGCTGACGTGGCTGCCGCTTTATCTGTTGCAGGTCAAAGGCTTTTCCAAGCAGGATATGCGTTTGGCATTCGCCATTTTTGAATGGGCGGCAATTCCCTCCACCCTCCTCGCAGGCTGGGTTACCGACACCTATTTCAAAGGCAAGCGCATGCCGCTTTCCATCATCACGCTTGTCGGCGTGGGTGCGGCGATTTTCCTATACCGCAACGGCAGCGACCTGACCACGGTTACCATCGGCGCAGGGCTGGTGGGCTGCCTGATTTATGTGCCGATGTTCCTGTCGTCCCTGCAAACGATTGAACTTGTGCCGACATTTGCGGCAGGTTCGGCAACAGGATTGCGCGGGCTGCTGAGCTATGTACTCGGCAGCGCAGGCGGCACCGCCCTGTTCGGCATCATCGCCGACCGTTACGGTTGGGACGCAGGCTTCTATCTGCTGCTGTTTGCCGTGGCAGGCTGCATCTTCTGCTGCGCGATGGTGCACGTCGGCGTGCTGAAACTGGAACGCAAAAAAGCGGAAGCCGCGGCCAAGGCATAACCCCGCTTCATCCGATAAGGCAGCCTGAAAGCCGTTTTCAGGCTGCCTTTGCCATGCCCGCGCTATAATCGCCGCCTTATCCATCCCGAGACCTTTGCAAAATCCCCATCTTTGGCACATTTCTTCGCAATGCGCTTCTCTAACGCTTGAAAATATTTCAATATTATCTGCGCATTCTGCGATGCTGTTGCTTTGAACTGTGCTCAAAGCTGAGGTTTTGCAAAGGTCTCAGCCCACCGAAAGGCCATCCCATGCAGACCCAAGCCGTTATCGCCCACATCGTCCGCTGGCTGCGCGATTACGCCGCCGCCGCACACGCCAAAGGTTTTGTTGTCGGCGTGTCGGGCGGCATCGACTCCGCCGCCGTATCCGCCCTATGCGCCCGCACGGGCTTGGACACGCTGCTGCTCAATATGCCGATACGCCAAAAACCGGACCAGTTCGCCCGCGCCGCCAAACACATCGCCGCCCTGTGCGGAGAATTTGCCAACGCACGCGGCGAAACCGTCGATTTAACCGCCGCATTTGAAACCTTTGAGCAGACCATGCTTTCAGGCAGCCTGAAAAACCCGCCCAACCGCGATTTGGCACTGGCCAACGCACGTTCCCGCCTGCGGATGACGGCACTGTATTACCACGGGCAGACCAACGGGCTTTTGGTTGCCGGTACGGGCAACAAAATAGAAGATTTCGGCGTAGGCTTCTTCACCAAATACGGCGACGGCGGCGTGGACATCAGCCCGATTGCCGACCTGCTCAAATCAGAGGTTTACCAAATCGCCGCCGAGCTTGGCGTGTCGCCCGACATCCAATCCGCCGCACCGACAGACGGGCTGTGGGACGGCGAGCGTACCGATGAAGAACAAATGGGCGCAACCTATCCCGAGCTGGAATGGGCCATGGCCCAGCACGAACGCGGCGCATCGCGCGAAGAGTTTGCAGGGCGCAAACAAGAAGTGTTCGACATCTACACACGGCTCAACCGCGCCATGCAGCACAAAATCCAACCCATCCCCGTGTGCCGCATCCCCAAGGAGCTCTTGGCATGAACCCGCCGCGCCCAAAAATCATCTTTTTTGACATAGACGAAACCCTATACAGCCACCGCCTGCAATGCGTGCCGCCCAGCGCGCAGGCAGCACTGCACGCACTGAAACGGCAGGGCATCGCCACCGCCATCGCCACAGGACGCAGCACCGCCACCCTGCCGCCGCCGATTCGCACACTGATTGCCGAAACCGGCATAGACATAATCGTGTCTATCAACGGGCAACACGTTACACACCAAGGCAAAGCGCTTGCGTCGTTCGCACTGGATGCCGACAGCACACACCGCCTTTCAGGCAACCTGAAAACACTCGGCATCGCCCACGCCGCCGTGGACGACAGCGGCATCTTCGCCATCCGCACCGACCAACACCTGCGCGCCGCCCTCTCCTCGCTCGGCATCGGCTACACGCACGACCCCCAAGCCCTAAGCCGCCCCGTCCGCCAAATGCTGGCGTTCTACCCCGCCGCACGCAACGCCGAAGTCGCAGAAATCCTGCCCGACAGCTTCAAAACCGTTCGCTGGCACGAATACGGCACAGACATTCTAGACAAATCAGGCTCAAAAGCACGCGGCATTCAGGCTGCCCTAAACAAGCTCGGCCTGGACAGGCAGGACGCCATGGCATTCGGCGACGGACTGAACGATTTGGAAATGATGGGCGCCGCAGGTTTCGGCATCGCAATGGGCAACGCCGCCCCCGAACTGAAAGCCGCAGCAGATTACGTCTGCCCGCGCGCAGACGAAGACGGCATCTGGCGCGCACTAACCGATTTGGGCGTAATACAGGCAGCCTGAAACCGCCGCCGCAGATAGCCCTGTCCCCGTATAGCTGCGATATAAAACACCTTTCAGGCTGCCCCCAATCCCGCAATCAAGGTAGGGTGGGCACTCGTTGCCCACGCGTTCCGTCCATAAGGCAGCCTGAAACCGCACAGGCAAACCCACTCCCGCCCAAACCGCCGCCGCAGATAGCCCTTTCCCCGTATAACCATGATATAAAGCACCGTTCAGGCTGCTCCAAATCCCGCAGATTGCATTTTTAAATAACAAACTAACGTTTTTCAAAATACAATAGCGACACTTTATCAACCTAAACAAAAGGAAAAAACATGAAACAAATTCAAGCAGATGTTGCCGTTATTGGCGGTGGCACGGCAGGCATGGGCGCATACCGCAGCGCGCTCACCCACACCGACAACGCCTACCTGATAGAAAGCGGCGCATTCGGCACCACCTGCGCCCGCGTCGGCTGCATGCCCTCAAAACTCCTGATAGCCGCCGCCGAAGCGCGCCACCACGCCCTGCATACCGACCCGTTCGGCATACATCTTGACAAAGCCAGCGTGCGCACAGACGGCCGCGAAGTCATGGCACGCGTCAAATCCGAGCGCGACCGCTTCGTCGGCTTCGTAGTGGAAGACGTGATGGCATGGAACGAAAACCGGCGCATCATCGGCCAAGCAAAATTTTTGGACGCACACACCATCCAAGTCGGCGACCACACACGGATACGCGCAGAACGCATCGTCATCGCCACCGGCTCGCGCCCCCACATCGCCCCCGAATGGCAGGCATTGGGCGACCGGCTGATTGTGAACGACGACGTATTCTCATGGAACACACTGCCCGAAAGCGTAGCCGTATTCGGACCGGGCGTTATCGGGCTGGAACTGGGGCAGGCACTGCACCGCTTGGGCGTGCGCACCGAAATCTTCGGGCGGCACAACACAATCGGCGGCATCAGCGACCCCGTCGTATTGGCAGAAGCCGTGCGGATTTTCAGCGCGGAACTGCCCCTGCATCTGGACACACACGCCGAGCCGCGCCTCAACGCCGAAGGCAAAGTAGAAGTACATTGGCAGCGGGGCGGAGAGAGCGGCGTGATGGTTGCCGACTATCTGCTGGCCGCAACCGGACGCATACCGAACACAGACAACATCGGGCTGGAAAATCTGGACATTGTGCGCGACGCGCGCGGCGTGCCCGTTGCCGACCCGCTCACCATGCAGACCAGCATCCCGCACATCTTTATCGCGGGCGACGCATCCGCCCAACTTCCGCTGCTGCACGAAGCCGCCGACCAAGGCAAAATCGCAGGCGACAACGCAGGACGTTATCCCAACATCGCAGGCGGGTTGCGCCGCAGCCCCATCGGCGTAGTGTTCAGCGACCCGCAGATTGCCAGCGTGGGCCAGCGCTATGCCGCGCTTCAAACACAATACGGCGAACGGTTTGACAGCAGCGTCGCCATCGGCGAAGTATCGTTCAAAAACCAAGGGCGCAGCCGCGTAATGCTGGTAAACAAAGGCCACCTACGCGTATATGCCGACAAAGCCGACGGCAAATTTTTGGGTGCAGAAATGGCAGGCCCCGCCGCCGAACATCTGGCACACCTGCTGGCGTGGGCGCACCAAATGCAGATGACCGTGCCGCAAATGCTGGAAATGCCGTTCTACCATCCTGTGATTGAAGAAGGATTGCGCACCGCCCTGCGCGATGCCGCCGCCAAATTAGCCTAAGCAACAGGCAAAACAAAGGCAGCCTGAAAACCAAATCCCGTTTTCAGGCTGCCTTTTTTCGTCCGATAACTATGCCCAAACACACAAGAAATTGATAAGCGCACCCCTTTCCGTATCAGTAGGCATCCGTGCCCATGCGTTCCCGCCCCTAGGGCAGCTCCGAACAAAAAAGCAGCCTGAAAATCCTTTCAGGCTGCCTGTACACCGTGATTATTTGCCCGCCGGTGCGGAAGATGCCGCGGAAGCCTGGCTTGCGGCGGCTGCCGAACTGTCGCCGAACCACTGCGCATGGATTTTTCCGTATGTGCCGTCCGATTTGATTTGCGCCAAGCCTTTGTTGATGGCTTCGCGCAGACCATCGCTGCGGCCTTTTTTGAAAGCGAAGCCGTATTGCTCGGTCGTGAACGACGGATCGACGACAATGTTCCATTTGGTTTCCGGATGCTGCTGCACATAATAGGAAACCACACTGCTGTCGCCAACCACGGCATCCACACCGCCGCTTTCCAATTCTTTGAACGCCAGCGGCATGGCTTCAAAACGCTTGATGTTTTTGCTCTCCGCGCCTTGCAGCTTTTGCAGCACGATGTCGCCCGATGTGGCAGCCTGAACCGCCGCGGTGCGCTCTTTCAAATCGGCAAACGATTTCACCGAAGCACTGTTTTTATCGTTGGTGATAATCATCTGGGTGGCTTCAAAATAAGGAGAGGAAAAATCCGACTGCTGTTTGCGCTCGTCGTTGATGGTGATGCTCGCCAAACCGATATCGCTGTCGCCCTTGTCCACATTGGCGAACAAACCTTCAAACGGCGTGTTCACAAATTCCAGTTTCACGCCCTGGCTCTTGGCGGCGGCATCCAAAATATCGTGCGAAAAGCCGACAACTTTGCCGTTTTCCATGTATTCCATCGGTGCGTATGAAGCATCGGTCGCCACGATATAAGTCTGGTTCAAGTTCAGCCCCGAACCGGCAGCGGCAGATGCACTGTCCGCATGGTGGCTGCCGTCCGAACACGCGGCAAGCGCAAGCGAAACGGCGGCGGCAGTTAAAAAAGGTTTTGCAAACATGGTTTGTGTCCTGTTTTCGGAAATGGGGGATACGGGCAGCCTGAAAGCCTGAAACGGCTGCGTTATCAAGGCTGGGATTGGGATGCGGCAGAGGCCATCTGCTGAATATCAGCATCTTCTTCATCCTCATCCGGCGGGGCAGTCATGCCCTGCACCTGCGAGGCGGAAAGAAATTCGGCACGCTCCGCAGCCTGCGCCTCGGTATCGGGAATCGCACCCGCCGGCAGGGATGCGGCAGGCGGCGTGGCGGTATCGGCAATCCGCTGTTCGCGCAGATTGGCGCAATACGACAGCACCAACAGCAGCGCGGCAACGGAAAAACTGGCGGCAAGCATCCGCCGCATATCAAACCGCAGCTTGGGCGGCTGCGGTTGGCTTTCGGGCTGCGGGTCGTTTTCCGTCTGTTCGGTCATAAAATCCCTAATGCTCCGCACAGAAGTTTCGCGCGGAAAATCCCATCATTATATACGAACTGCTGACCAATCCAAACAATTCTTAACAACCTCCCACCCCGTACGCAGCAATTTCAGGCAGCCTGAAAATAAAGTAAAATACGAGACTTTATTTTTCCGCCAACCGCACCATGCTCACTTTCCAACAAATTATCTTCAAACTGCAAACCTATTGGGCAGCCCAAGGCTGCGCCGTCATCCAACCGTTTGACATGGAAGTGGGCGCAGGTACGTCCCACCCCGCCACCTGTCTGCGCGCGCTCGGACCCGAACCTTGGAACGCTGCCTATGTGCAACCCAGCCGCCGCCCCAAAGACGGCCGCTACGGCGACAACCCCAACCGCCTGCAACATTATTACCAATTCCAAGTCGCGCTCAAACCCGCGCCCGACAACATTCAGGATTTATATTTAGGCAGCCTGAAAGAATTAGGCATAGACCCCACCGTGCACGACATCCGCTTCGTGGAAGACGACTGGGAAAACCCCACGCTCGGCGCATGGGGCTTGGGCTGGGAAGTGTGGCTTAACGGCATGGAAGTGACCCAGTTCACCTACTTCCAACAAGTCGGCGGCATCGACTGCTCGCCCGTGCTCGGCGAAATCACTTACGGCATCGAACGTTTGGCCATGTATCTGCAAGGCGTTGAAAACGTGTATGACTTGGTTTGGACGACCACACCGCAGGGCACGCCGCTCACCTACGGCGACGTATACCACCAAAACGAAGTGGAACAGTCTGCCTACAATTTTGAATACAGCGATGCCGCCTGGCTCTTGGAACAGTTCAATGGCTTTGAAGCACAGGCCAAACGCCTGCTGGCCGAAGAACACGCCCAACTCGCCCTGCCCGCCTACGAACTCGTCCTCAAAGCAGGACACACGTTCAACCTGCTGGACGCACGCGGCGCGATTTCGGTGACCGAACGGGCAACGTATATCGGCCGTATCCGCACGCTCAGCCGTCAGGTGGCGCAGAAATTCCTTGCCAGCCGCGAAGCATTGGGCTTCCCGCTGATTAAACCGTAAGGAAACTGCCGTGTCTTTCAAATTTCCCGCTGTCTTACTGTTTGCCATATCAGCCGCATTCGCCGCTCCCGTTCAGGCTGCCCCGCTATCATTTAAAACGCAGGCGTTTAATGCCAAATCCTGCGCAGGCAAAAACAAAGACGGCAAACCCGTCTGCCATGAATCCACCGTTGCCTATCCGATAACAGGCGACAAACATCTGGACAACTGGGTCAGAAAACAGTTTCACGGCAAACTGCCCACGCAGAAATCCGTTCAGGCTGCCTTAAACCGCGATGAAGAAGTAAAAGCAACCAATCAGGAAAACCGGCAGCGCCGCAAAGACGGCGAATATCTCTGTGCGTTGGATTATGTAAACACGCTGGAACTGAAAGGCTACACACCAAATTATGCCGTGTTCGGAGAAGAAGACTGGTCCTATCTCTGCGGCGCGCACGGCTACGGCGTGTACACGCTGACGGTGCTGAAACGCGGCGTTGCCAACCCCGATCCGCTGAAACTGGACGACATTCTACTGCCGAACCAAAAGGCCAAGCTGACGCAGCTGCTGAAAGAGGCCTATATCAAATATGAGATAGGAAACGATGGGGTCAGCGAAAAGGACGTACGCGAATATATGGAGGGATTCAACGCAGAAGGTTTTCACGCCCCCGACGACTGGCGTTTCGGCAAAAACGGGCTGGTATTCCTGTATCAGCTTAACGAAATCGGCGGGTATGTTGATGGTAGACCGGAGCTGGTAATTCCCGTCAAAGACTTGCAGGGCATCGTGAAACCCGAAATCCTGCGCGAAGCGGCAAAATACCGCGCCAACCCCAAAATCAAGGATTAACCGCTTTCAGGCAGCCTGAAACGGCAAAAACACTGGCCATATGATAGAAAAACTCACTTTCGGACTGTTCACCAAGCAAGACTCGCAAAGCTTCATGCGCCTGCTCGCCTATATCAAGCCCTATAAAGCGCGGCTTTTTTGGGCGATATTGGCCATTGTCGGCGTTGCCTTTACCGAAAGCTACTTGGCCGCCTTTATCGCACCACTGGTCAATCAAGGCTTTGCCGCACCCAGCGAACCGCCGCAAATCATTGCGGGCACAGACTTCCTCACCACGCTGCAAAACCTGAAAAACAAGTTCAACTATCTGATTTGGGGAACAAAAGACAAAGTTTGGATTGTCCCCGCATTTTTCATCAGCCTTGTACTGATACGCGGTATCTGCCGCTACGCCAGCACCTATCTGATGACTTGGGTGTCCGTCATGGCCATCAGCCATCTGCGTCGCGACATGTTCAACAAAATGCTGCTGCTTTCGTCCAAATTCCATCAGGAAAATCCGGCGGGCAACGTGTTGATGAATATCGTACAAATGGCGGAAGGCTCAATCAGCGGCGCAAGCAACGTATTTATCACGCTGATTCGCGATACCCTCATCGTTATCGGTCTGATATGCGTGCTGTTGTATCTCAACTGGCAGCTCAGTCTCGTTGTCGCCCTGATGTTCCCCGTGCTGTCGCTGCTGTCGCGCTACTACCGCAACCGCCTGAAAGACATCATCGCCGGCGCACAGTTTACCATCGGCACATTGAATAACACCGTCAATGAAATCCACCAAGGACACCGCGTCGTCAAACTCTTCGGCGGACAGGCACAGGCAGAAAAACGCTTTGACGGCGTAAACCAAACACTCGTCCGCCTGAACAAAAAAATCACACAGGCCAGTGCCGCGCGCTCCCCGTTCAGCGAACTTATCGCTTCTCTTGCACTCGCCATCGTGATTTTCATCGCCCTCTGGCAAAGCCAGCAAGGCTACACCACCATCGGCGAATTCATGGCATTTATCGTTGCCATGCTGCAGATGCTCTCGCCAATCAAAAATTTGGCCAACATCAGCATTCCCATGCAAAGCATGTTTATCGCCTCAGATGCCGTATGCAAGTTCTTGGATGTAAAACCTGAAAACGACACCGGCACACAAACCCTGCAACACGTTTCAGGCAGCCTGAAATTTGAAAACGTCGGTGTCAGCTATGCCGCGGGCGGAAAAAAAGCCCTAGACAACTTCAATCTCAACATTGCCGCAGGAGAACGCGTGGCACTGGTCGGACGCTCCGGCAGCGGCAAAACCACCGTTGTCAATCTGCTGCCCCGTTTCGTGGAACCCACATCGGGCAGAATCCTGCTGGACGGCATCGACATCGCCGATGTCAAACTGGCCAACCTGCGCGAACAGTTCGCGCTCGTATCGCAAGACGTATTCCTGTTTGACGACACCCTGTTTGAAAACGTGCGCTACGGCCGTCCCGATGCCGGCGAAGCAGAAGTACTCGCCGCCCTAAAAGCCGCCAATCTTCTGGACTTGGTAAACAACCACCCCAAAGGCATGCACCAACCCATCGGCATCAACGGCGGACAACTTTCCGGGGGACAACGCCAGCGCGTATCCATTGCCCGCGCCATCCTGAAAGATGCCCCCATCCTGCTTTTGGACGAAGCCACCAGCGCATTGGACAACGAAAGCGAACATTTGGTGCAGCAGGCCTTGGAACACCTGATGCACGGGCGAACCAGCATCATCGTCGCCCACCGCCTGACCACTGTTGAAAATGCCGACCGCATTATCGTGATGGACGAAGGACATATTATCGAACAGGGTACGCATAAAGAATTGCTGGATAGACAAGGGTATTATGCAGCATTGAACAATGCTTCCAAAAGCTCCGCCCACTACCATGCAGCCACACCCAAACAATCATGAGCCCTTTATCTTGGTTAACACACAAAAATTCAAACGGCTCGTTGTTATTGCAAAGGGTTTCAAACTGTTAGGATTCAGTAACAAACACTATTCTCCCCGCGTGCGAAATGAACCCTAGATTTGCTTTTTCGGTATTTCCAGTTTCACACAAATACTCAAAAAGATTAATTATGCAGGCTTTGACAGAAGAACAGCACACAACTGTTTACCAGAAATACACTGTAACACCACCCTTTCAGGCTGCCTGAAAGCACCCCTCACCCAACCTTGCAAAGGACAAATTCATGAACATTCTGCAAAACCTACTTTTACCCCATCTCGCCTTCCATGCACCCGAAGAAATGTACGCACGTCTGCATAACGAAAAAGCCATCGCCCTGTTCAGTGAGAAAAAAATCATCTTCAAAGAAGGCGGCACGGCATCGTTTGATACCTTTTTCAACAGCGTCACCATCCAAGCGTGGAAGAAAAACTGCCAAATCGATGACCTCGCACTCAGCCTGCAAGGTAAAGGAGAGTTTGTACTGCGCATCGGTTTACACCGCATTGGTTATGCCCACGCATGGCTGAGCGAGCAAATCATCACCCTATCCGAAAACGGCCCCACCATTATTCCCGTTGTAGAATGGGCAAACCTAAACAGCGGCATGCTTTATTTTCAGCTTCAGGCTCTAAGCAGCGGCGAGCTTACCCAAGGCTGCTGGATTACCGAAACGGCACCGCAGCACAACACCAAGCTCGGCATCGTCATTACCCACTTCAACCGTAAACAATGGGTGCTTCCCGCCATTAAGCGTATCCACAGCGAATTACTGTCTGACCCGCTTTTCAAAGGCAAAGTGGAGCTGGTTGTGGTGGACAATTCGCAAAACATCACCACCGAAGAACTTGGCAACTGCACAGACGGTATCACTGTACTACCCAACCAAAATCTCGGCGGCTCTGGCGGTTTCACACGCGGTCTGCTACATCTGAAAGACTGTGGCGACTTTACCCACTGTCTGTTCATGGATGATGACGCATCCTGCGAAATCGACGGCATCAAACGCGCTTACAACCTACTCAACTACGGCAAAATAGACCGTCTTGCCATTGCAGGCAGCTTGCTACGCGAAGCAGAGCCATTCCGTTTATTTGAGAAAGCTGCACAATTTGATGGTTTTTGCAAACCATTAAAATCAGGTATGGACATGCGCCAAATTATTGATTTATTGTTTGCGGAACTGGAAGACCAAGCCCCTGATTATGGCGGCTGGTGGTTCTTTGCCTTCCCTATTCAAGATGTTAAAAAATATGCTTTTCCTTTCTTCGTACGCGGAGACGATAGTAAATTCAGCCTAGATAATCAATTTCCAATTTGTACAATGAATGGTATTGCATGTTGGGCAGAAGATTTCGCATTAAAAGCAGGTCCCTTGCCCGCCTACTTAGATGCTCGTTATCATTTAGTTTATGCCATCAATAAAAACGATAGAGGTCTTGCTAAAAAATTAGCTCACTTTTTCATAATAAACCAACTCTACTCTTACAATTATGCAAGTGCAAAAGCTTGCCGCTTAGCGATTGAACATGTTATGCAAGGCCCTGACTTTTTCGTAAAAAATATGGATACTAAAGAGATCCGACAAGAAATTGGCAGCTTTGCACACACAGAAAAAATGCAGCCTATTAACCGCGCAGAATTTAATGTCACCTATCGCAGTAAATTCAAAGAAAGCAAATTACACCGCTGGATTAGAAGTATCTTGCTAAACGGTTTCCTACTTCCTAAGAAATTTTTGCGGGATAAAAACACAACACTGTTCCAGCATAAATCCTTTCACGGCAATACAGCGGAAATTTACCGCTTCCAGCGCATAATTTATGAATATGAACCTGATGGATTAGGCTATATCGCTGAATACGATAAAGAAAAATTCTTTTCTGAATATAATGCCATGAAGCAAACTATCAAACAACTAAATGAGAATTTTGATAAGTTACACCAACAATATACACAAGCCATGCCTCATTTAACCAGCGAAGCTTTTTGGCGCAATATTTATAATCAACACACATAAGTGGATTATGGCAGGGTGGGCACTTGCTGCCCACACGTTCCTTCTCCGAAGACAGCCTGCCGCGTGAGCACAAATGTCCACTCTACGGACAACGGAGTTTCAGCAAAGCCAAAACGAAAGCCGTATCAGTTTCTTGGCTATCGGTTGCTCTATTTAAAATTTAAAATGTCCCGCTTTTCAGGCAGCCTGAAAATGCACAACAGACTGATGGAGAGCACAATTTTGAGCCAAACACGGGTTTTCATCGCCACACATAAAGCCTATCCGTTTCCAGCGCAAGAAAATTATGTGCCCATTCATGCCGGACACGCCGTCAATCCGATAGATTTAGGCATTACGTGCGACGACAGCGGCGACAATATTTCCGCACTCAATCCCTATTTTTGCGAGCTGACTGCGCTTTATTGGTTGTGGAAACACTGCAATGCACAAATACAAGGCTTGGTGCATTACCGCCGCTATTTCACCCATCCAACATGGACGGTACAGCATTGTGGGTATCCCATCTTGGATGCTTCCAAACTAGCTGAAATCTTGCCTACCCCGCAACACATTATCCTGCCTGAACCCTACACCTGCGGCATAAAAAACGTACTGGGTCTCTATACCCGCCCCCGTACTGTGTATGAGCATTATCGTAAGTTTCACCACAAGAAAGACTGGGCAATCTTAGAGCAGGTGCTGGCAAAACACTATCCGTCTTATATACCTGCA
This sequence comes from uncultured Kingella sp., assembly GCA_963520685.1. Classification (GTDB taxonomy): domain Bacteria; phylum Pseudomonadota; class Gammaproteobacteria; order Burkholderiales; family Neisseriaceae; genus Kingella_B. Next base: position 17,770 of record CAUQSD010000027.1, read on the forward strand.
CTGCACATTGTTAAAAACAGCACGCAACTGCATTTTTTCAATATGTTTGTCGCCCACAAGCCTTTTGTGGAAAACTATTGCCACTGGCTGTTTACCATTTTATTTCAGCTCAGTGAACACATTAATCCAGACAGCTACTCACCCTACCAAGCCCGCGTTTTCGGCTTTTTGGCGGAACGGCTGCTGAATATTTATATCCAACACCACAAAACCGAGTATCTTATCCATACTTTTCCCGTTATTTTTTTAGAATAAAGGCATACTTATGAAAGAATTTCTTATCGTAGGCGCAGGTTTTACAGGCGCAGTTATCGCTCGAGAACTGGCTCAGGCAGGACACAAAATTACCGTCATCGATCAGCGCAACCATATTGCGGGCAATTGCCACACCGAGCGGGAAGAAGAAACCCAAGTAATGGAACACGTTTACGGTCCTCATATTTTCCACACTGACGATGAAGAAGTATGGCAATACGTCAATCAGCACGGCGAATTTATGCCCTATGTAAACCGCGTCAAAACTACCTACAATGGACAGGTCTATTCCCTACCCGTCAATTTGCACACTATCAACCAGTTTTACCAAAAAGCCTTTTCACCGAACGAAGCCCGTGCATGGATTGCCGAAATTGCAGACAAAACCATTGTTGAGCCGCAAAATTTTGAAGAACAGGCATTAAAATTTATCGGCAAGGATTTGTATAAAGCCTTCTTTAAAGGCTATACCCAAAAACAATGGGGCAGAAACCCTACCGAGCTGCCCGCCAGTATTCTCAAACGCCTGCCAGTACGTTTCAACTACAACGACAACTATTTTGCCCACCGTTTCCAAGCCATTCCAAAAGATGGCTATACCTCTATCGTCCAATCCATTCTGAACCACGAAAACATCAGCGTACACACCGACCGAGCCTTTTCCAAAGACTTAGCGGCAGACAAGCATATTATCTGGACGGGTAAATTAGACGAATATTTTGACTATTCCGAAGGTCGCCTCGCCTATCGCACGCTGGACTTTGAAAAACACACTGCAGAAGGTGATTTCCAAGGCTGTGCGGTTATGAATTACGGCAATGTAGACGTTCCCTTTACACGCATCGCCGAACACAAGCACTTTACACCTTGGGAGGAACACGAAAAAACCATCTATTTCAAAGAATTCAGCCGTGAGTGCGGTGAGAACGACACACCTTACTACCCTGTGCATTTAAGCCATTCGTCCGAACTACTCAACCGCTATTTCACGCTCGCCGAGCAAACTCGAGGCGTAACCTTTGCAGGCCGTTTGGGAACATACCGTTATATGGACATGGATGTAACGATCAAAGAAGCATTGAAACTGGCACGGTCGCTATTGAACGACTTAGCCAACAATAAAACAATCAGCAGTTTTTACCACAAATAACCACCCGAATTAAGGCTGTGTTTATACGCTGATATAAAGCCGATTCAAGTTTTCGCTATCAGCACAACACCTAGGCACACCCAAATCTAAATATAACTATGACTACTTTACTGATAGAACTCCTCACCGAAGAACTCCCCCCCAAAGCCCTAAACACACTCGGCGATCATTTTGCCGCCTCCGTTGCCGAAGGGCTGGAAACAGCGCAACTCATTGACGGTACGGCAAAATACACCGCCTATGCGTCGCCGCGCCGCTTGGCAGTGTTGGTGCAAAATGTAAAATCCGTGCAGGCAGACCGGCACATCGTCAAAAAAGGCGTTTCCGTGGCTGCGGGCATGAAAGACGGTGTTCCGACCAAAGCGTTGGAAGGCTTTGCACGTTCGTGCGGTGTGGAAATAGGCAGCCTGAAAATCATCAACGACGGCAAACAGGATGTGTACGCGCACGAGTTCACCCAAGCAGGCAAACCGCTTGCCGAATTGCTGGAAGATATTGTCAATCAGGCAATTAAAAAACTGCCCATCCCGAAAGTGATGCGCTGGGGCAGCAGCACGCACACCTTTGTCCGCCCCGTGCACGGCTTGGTTGCGCTGCACGGCGCGGACATCGTGCCGGTGAACATACTGGGGCTGCAAAGCGGCAGAAGCACGCTGGGACACCGCTTTTTGTCGCAGGGCGAAATCGTGTTTGCCAAAGCCGATGATTATGCGGAACAAATCGCCAAACAGGGCAAAGTCATCGCTTCGTTTGCCGAGCGCAAACAGGCGATTAAAAACGCGCTGGACGCGGTTTCAGGCAGCCTGAACGCCACCGTGGCCGCCGATGAAGCCCTGCTGGACGAAGTGACCGCACTGGTTGAATATCCCGTTGTTTTGCAGGCACAATTTGAAGAACACTTCCTTGTCGTGCCGCAGGAATGCCTGATTCTGACCATGCAGCAGAACCAAAAATACTTCCCGCTGCTGGATGCGGACGGCAGGCTGATGAACCGCTTTTTGCTGGTTTCCAATCTGGAAACTGCCGACCCGAGCCACATCATCCACGGCAACGAGCGCGTGCTGCGCGCGCGGCTGTCGGATGCAGAGTTTTTCTACAAACAGGACCAAAAAGCCACGCTGGAAAGCCGCCTGCCCAAGCTGGCAAATGTCGTGTACCACAACAAAATCGGCAGTCAGGCCGAGCGCATCGAACGGCTGCAAAGCATCGCCGCCCACATTGCCGCCGCGCTGGGTGCGGACAAAGCCGCTGCCGAACGCGCCGCACGCCTTGCCAAAGCCGATTTGGTCACCGAAATGGTGGGCGAATTCCCCGAGTTGCAAGGCACAATGGGCAAATACTACGCGCTTTTGGACGGCGAAACGCCTGAAATCGCCGCCGCCATCGAGCAGCACTACCGCCCGCGCTTTGCCGGCGACACGTTGCCTGAGAGCCCCGTTGCCACAGCCGTTTCACTGGCGGATAAGCTGGAAACGTTGGTGGGCATTTGGGGCATCGGGCTGGTTCCGACGGGCGACAAAGACCCCTACGCACTGCGCCGCGCCGCGCTGGGCGTGCTGAGGATGCTGATGGATACGCCCCTGTCCGTCAAAGACCTGCTGGATTACACCGCCGCACAGTTCCCCGCAGGGCTGCTGGCGGAAAACACCGTTGCCGAAATTGCCGACTTCATGCAGGCGCGCCTTGCCGTGCTGCTGCAAAACGACTACGCGCAGGACACCGTTTCCGCCGTTCTGGCGCAGCATCCCGACCGCTTGGACGACTTGGCGGACAAGCTGCAAGCCGTTGAAACATTCAAGAAACTGCCCGAAGCCGCCGCGCTGGCCGCCGCCAACAAGCGCGTGCAGAACCTGCTGAAAAAAGCCGATGCCGCACTCGGCACGGTGCAGGAAAACCTGTTGCAGCAGGACGAAGAACGCGCCCTGTTCGCCGCCGCGCAGACACTCGCGCCCAAAGTGCAGGCAGCGGTGGCGCAGCGGGATTTTCAGGCAGCCCTGACCGCGCTGGCCGCCATCAAGCCGCAGGTGGACGCGTTCTTTGACGACGTGATGGTGATGGCGGACGATGCGGCGGTCAAACAAAACCGCCTGAACCTGCTGAACCTGCTGGCGGGACTGATGAACGCCGTGGCGGATATTTCGTTGTTGGAAAACAGCTTGGGCGCGGTTTCAATCAGTACTGGCACACAAGTTAGTGCGACTTTGTCATAACCCGCTTTTCAGGCTGCCTCCGAGCATTGTAGGGTGGGCATTTATGCCCACGCGTTCCACCCGTCTTAATAAAGCAGCCTGAAAACGCGTGGGCAGCAAGTGCCGCCTGCCAAGGAATGAATCCATATCGGTTTGCCGGCAAATTCCGCCACATACCGTTTTCAGGCTGCCTATCCCCCAACAGGCAGCCTGAAAACGTTTTACCGCAACGCCATCCCAAGGACACCACTATGCACTACGACCACACCTCGTTTCACGCCGATGAAGACGATTATCCAGCCGATGTTCCCGAACGCAACGCCGCGCACCACATGGGCTTTTACTTCGCCTGGGCAGTATCGCAAAACCTGCACAGCCCCGCAGCCGCCGCACTGCCGCAGTTTGACGCGCTGCAACGCGGCACGGTTTCCGGCGCGGAATTTGTGCTGGAACAGCTCAACGGCGGCCTAGACGACACCTGCTTCAACGATTTGGGCAACCGTTTCACCCGTTTTTATTACGCCGACGACGAAGAAGGCTACGGGCAGTTTATGCCCGACTACTTCGCCGCGCTCGGCCTGCAAGACGAAGACGCGTTCTACCGCGTGGCCGACACGCCCGAAAACCAGGCAAAACTCAGCCGCGCCTTTCAGGCTGCCTTCAACCGCTGGCAGGGCAGCCTGAAACCATGAAAACGCAGCCGATATGCTGCCCGCAATGCAGCAGCCCGCAATACACCCCCGTCCGGCAGAACGTCCGCCGCTGCGCCCACTGCGGCACGGAATACCGCACCACCGATGCCGGCCCGTCCGCCGATACACCGTTCGCCCAACCCGAAACGCCGCGTTCACGGCTGAAAGAAATACTGGTTACACTCGCCATCCTGCTCGCCGCCGCCCTGCTGCTGGAACTGATGCAGGCAGCCTGAAAACAGGAAAACCCATGAAACTCATCATTTTAGATCGCGACGGCGTCATCAACCGCGACCGCAGCGACTTCGTCAAATCCGCCGAAGAATGGCAGCCGATAGAAGGCAGCCTGGATGCCGTCGCATTTCTCACCCAAGGCGGCTACACCATTGCCGTCGCCACCAACCAATCAGGCATTGCACGCGGTTATTTCAGCGTGGAAACGCTCAACGAAATGCACGCCAAAATGCACAAACTGGTGCGGCAGGCCGGCGGCGAAATCAGCGGCATCTGGTTCTGCCCGCACGCCGCCGACAGCAACTGCGCCTGCCGCAAACCCAAGCCCGGCATGGTTTTAGACATCATCGCCCGCTTCAAAGCCGACCCCGCCGAAACCTATATGGTCGGCGACAGCCTGCGCGACTTGCAGGCCATCGCCGCAGCAGGCGGCAAACCCGTACTCGTCCGCAGCGGAAAAGGCATGAAAACGTTGGAAAACGATGCCGGAAGGCTGCCTGAAAACACCGAAATTTATGACGACCTGCTCGCCTTCGCCCTGCATCTCGTCCCCCCGTCATCCCCATGAAAGGAAACACCGTGAAAAAAATCGTATCCGTCCTGCTGCCCCTCCTCGCCGCCCTGCCCGCCCATGCGGACGACAACGGCTATTTCGCCTCACAACGGCTGGAAAACCTCACCGCCTCCCGCGCCGAAAAAAACAGCGAAGTCCTATACAAGCGCGGCAGGCTCGCCAACGGACAGGTTGCCACCATCAACGCAAACCTCAAAAAAGGCCAGCAATACGGCATCTACACCAACTGCAACGAAGCCGGAAGCTGCATCAACCTCAACACCGCACTCATCGCCAACGCACAGGTGCTGGAAGCCGGCAACATGGCGGAAAGCACCCCCGTGTTCCATTTCACTCCCGAAAAATCGGGACCGTTCTCCATCCGCGTCGTCATGACCAACTGCGAAAGCAACACCTGCGGCTATGCCGTGCAGATTATCCGCGAGCTGCCCGAAAGCGTGGGCGGCGAATAACGCACCCGCCCGCGCGTTCCGCGTTCCGCCCCAAAGGCAGTCCGAAACCGCGCCATCCCGATTCCAATTTAACCCACTCCATTTTTCAGGCTGCCTTTCCCCGTGCAAGGCAGCCTGAAAACCAAAAACCATGACCCGCACCGCCTTCCTCATCCTCTGCCACCGCCCCCCACACCACATCGCCACCCTCGCCGCCCGCCATCCCGACGCGCGCTACTACATCCATTACGATGCCAAGTCCCCCCTCTCCGCCCTATCGGGCAGCCTGAAAAACCAACCCAACATCCGCATCCTCAGCCACCGAATCCCCGTGAACTGGGGCGGCTTCACCATGATAGAAGCCGAACTCGCCCTTATCCAAACCGCACTCGCCCACCCCGCCAACCAACACTTCCACCTCATCAGCGGCGACTGCGCCCCGCTCGTCTCCCCCGCCGAACTCGCCCGCCAATGCCGCGCACAGCCCGACAACACCCTGTGGCTGGAAAGCCGCCCCACCCCCCGCCTGCGTTACCGCACCCGCTTCCCCGCACCCCATGCCGACACCGCATGGCAGCGCAGCCTTCCCGGCAAACTGCTCACCAAAACCCTGCAAGCCGCCGACAAAATCCTCCCCAGCCGGCAAACCTGCCTTTCAGGCAGCCAATGGTTTTCCGCCAACCGCACCGCCTTGCAGCTCCTGTTTGCCGAAAGCCTCGGCGAAGCCGCCGCCCGTTTTGAAAAACGCCTCGTGCCCGACGAACACTTCTTCCAATACATCGCCGCCAAACACGCATCCCAACTGAACCACCTCCCTAACAACCACCGCTTCATCCGCTTTTCCCCCAACGCCAACCACCCCGACACCCTCACGCTGGACGACTTATGGGCAGCCCAACGGCAGGGCGCATGGTTCGCCCGCAAAGTACCGCCCGAAAGCATGGCGCGCTGGCTGCAATACGAAAGCAACGTATGACCACCGAAACCCCCATCAAATTCAGCGTACTGATGTCGCTCTACGCCGCCGAACAACCCGAATACCTGCGCCAAAGCCTGCAATCGCTCGCCAAGCAAACCCGTCCCGCCGACGAAATCATCCTCGTGTACGACGGCGCAGTCGGTGCAGAACTGGAAGCCGCAGCAACCGCATTTCAGGCAACCCTGCCGCTCAAAATTTTCAGGCTGCCCGAAAACGCAGGACTCGGACGCGCACTCGCAGCAGGCGCAACACAGTGCGCGCACGAATGGATTTTCCGCATGGATACCGACGACATCGCCGCCCCCGACCGCTTCGCCAAACAATGCGCCTACCTCGCCACCCATCCCGACACAGACGTGCTGGGCGGACAGATAGCCGAATTTGACAGGCAGCCTGAAAACCAAATCCCAAGCAGGCGCAGCGTCCCCCTCTCCCACAACGAAATCGCCCGCCGCGCCCAAACCCGCAACCCCATCAACCACATGACCGCCGCCATCCGCACCGCCGCCCTCACCGCAGCAGGCGGCTACCGCCACGCCCCGCTATACGAAGACTACGACCTATGGGTACGGATGCTGTTAAACGGCAGCCGCTTCGCCAACCTGCCCGACACATTAGTCTATGCCCGCGCAGGCGCAGCCATGTACCGCAGGCGCGGCGGCTGGCAATACGCCCGTACCGAAGCCGCCATGCAATACCTTTTCTACCGGCGCGGCTTCCTCACCCTGCCCCAACTTGCCCGCAATCTCGCCCTGCGCCTGCCCCTGCGCCTGCTGCCCTCCTCCTTCCGCGCCCTGATTTACCAAACCCTCCTGCGCAACAGGCAGCCTGAAAACCCGACCCGCCACAACTGACTGCACAGATTCCATAAGACAGACACCGGCTGCCCACGCGTTATCCATCCCAAGGCAGCCTGAAACCACGCAGGCATAAAAAATCGGCGTTGCACGAACCAACACCGATTTCCGCAGGGTGGGCACTCGCCGCCCACGCACTGCACCGAAGGCAGCCTGAAACCGCTCAGGCCTAATGCCATCCACCACGAACCTGTTTTCATCCCTATTCATCCACCACCCAAACGAACGCTCCAATGAACATCAAATTCCTCCCCGCCCTCGTCCTATGCCTTGCCGCAACCGCCTTATACGCAAAATCCCCCAAACCCAATACCCCCGCCGCCCCCAAAAAGGAAACCGCCATGCCAAGCCAAACCAACTACCTGACCCACCGCCAGCTTCTCGCCCGCGCCTTTGAATTGGCCGAACTGCGCCCCACCAACCGCGGCGGGCGCAACATCACTCCCGAATTGCTGAAACAGTATAGTCAATTAAAATCAAAATAGGACAGTAGCGCATCGTCAAATCGGGCGTA
>CAUQSD010000028.1:0-25267 GCA_963520685.1 uncultured Kingella sp.
AAGACAACCCCGACTTTGCCGCCGCCTTCGGCTACGGCACCCGGGTAGCCGGAGTAGCCGGCGGCGTCAAAGGGATTGAAAAAGCCCTCCGCGCCCTTCCGCGCCATCCCCGGGCAGACGGCCTCCACCGACCAGACAGCCTACCCCCGACCGGCCGCTTCTTCCGCGAATCCAAACTGCCGCCCGTATCACATGATTTTGCGGAAGCCGCAGAAGCCATGTTCCGCAGCCGCCATCCCGAGGTTGCCCCCGCACAAAGCAACAAAGCAGCAGCAGGGAACACCAACAAAGGTAGAATGCACACCGGCGGCAGGGAACGGCAGCCTGAAAGCGGCAGACGGCAGCCTGAATATGCCAAAGCCGAAAGGGCAGGCAAACCAAACAGCAAAACCTGCTCATTCCATGCCAGCACCCTAGTCAAAACCCAAACAGGTTACAAAGCCATTGCCGACATCAAAGCCGGCGACAAAGTGCTGTCAAAAAACGAGCATAACGGCGAAATTGACTATAAAACCGTAACCGCACAATACAGCAACTCCTACGCAAAAACGGTTTACATCCATATCGCAGATGCAGCCGACCAAAATCAAACGCTGATTGCCAACAAAATCCACCCGTTCTACACAAACGGCAGATGGATTGAAGCGGGCAGCCTGAAAGCGGGAGATATTCTTGAAACGGCAAACGGTGAAAAACAAACCGTCCAAAGTGTTGTAACCAAAGCCGAACCGCTTAAAGCGTATAACTTAACCGTTCAGGATTTCCACACCTATTTTGTGAAAGGCAAGGGTGCGGAGACCGATGCGGTTTGGGTGCATAATGATTGTGATACATTGTATAACCCTAATAGTTCAGGGAAAAATCCTGCGAACGGGCAAGTTAATAATGTCCCGAATTTGAATGGAAAAACAGCTGATGATATTAAAAGAATTTTAGCTGACTATGGCTTTTCTCCCAAATCTAATATGGTTACAGATAATGGTTGGCAAACATTTATCCATGCCGATAAATCTAGAATTGATATTCACTGGCCATCAGGTAGAATTGTTAGAACAGCTGCTCCTATATATGATTCCAAAACAGGAAAACGTATAAATAAAGGACAACGAGTTGATTTTAATGGAAATCAAATCCCTAGGGACATACCACATAATCAACATCCATTAGAAACAGCAGGAGGTTATAATGGCTAAAATTCAGTTAATTGAAAACATACCAGGATATTATGAGTTTGATAGATTTTTTATGGAAAAAACACTCCATGCCACCCTTATTATATATTCATTTTACTCTAACAAATCATATAATATAGACTTTAAATATATATTAGAAATTAAAATATTAAATAAATGGAATGATTTATATGAAATGGAAGATTCAGGAGAAGAAACAAATCCCATTTTAGATTTTAGTTTTAATAAAGAAAATGATATATATGATTGCAATGTAGAAACTTCTAACCAAATTTTTATAGTCAAATGTAATGAACTAAATATATTAGAAAATTAATATTTTTCCACAATAACCTATCCTAAATAGCAAGCGTAGGGTGGGCACTTGTTGCCCACCAATTATTTCAGGCAGCCCGTATCGCACGACTTTGCGGAAGCCGCAGAAGCCATGTTCCGCAGCCGCCATCGCGAGGTTGCCCCCACACAAAGCAACAAAGCGGCAGCAGGAAACACCAACAAAGGTAGAATGCACACCGGCGGCAGGGAAAGGCAGCTCATCCGCGCCATGCACGAAGATGCCACCACCCTAGGCGTATTGCCTCCCGATTACGAACCCAAAGCCACCGAACACATCGGACAGATGATTGCAATGATTCAAAAGCTGCAAGAGAACGGCAAAGCCTACGCCGCCGAGAACGGCGACGTCTATTACAGCGTACGCAGCTTTCCCCCCTACGGCCAACTCTCCGGCAAAAACCCCGACGACTTGCGCGCAGGAGAACGCATAGAAATAGACAGCCACAAACGTACCCCCCCTAGACTTCGCCACAGACGGCAACCTCAGCCTCGAAGCCATAGAAGCACTCATCGCCCAACACAACCGCGCCCGAGCCGAAAAGAACTGGGCAGAATCCGACCGCATCCGCGACCTTCTAGCCGAAGAAGGCATCACCCTCCGCGACAGCGCAGGCAAGACCGTCTGGACCCGCAGCTAATCCCGCAGATACCCAAAAAACAGTTCAGGCTGCCTTATTCCCAACCTAACAGGCAGCCTGATTCCTTTGCCCCGTTTGACAAAAATTGATGCAAGTTTCCAATTTGCAAAGAAACGGTACCTCGGGAAAAGTAATATTTTTTACCACGTTTATTTTAAAATCAGCATATTATGCTTGTTTAAGAAATAAAAAGCAAAGAAAAATCTTTACAGAAAAGTAAAAAGGTTACGATAATGTAAACACACCCTGTCCAAAAAAAGCAGCCTGAACGGCATGCGGACATAAGGTGTAGTTTTACAATCATTAACCAGTATGAGGTCCTGACTATGACCAAAATGAAAACGTTATCCATCCTTGTGTGCGCAACGCTGCTGAGTGCCGGCTGCAATGACGATAGCAAGAAACCAAGCGCTATGAAGGCTGCTTCGTCTTCCAAGTTTAATTCCAAACCTGCTCCTAAAGCAAAACCTACGCCTAAACCCGCACCTAAACCAAATCTTAAACCGTTCCCTAGACCATTTCCTAGACCACCTGTACCCAAACCTATCCCTACACCTAAACCCACACCCAACAATCCGATTAAGCCTGTTGCATCCAGCAACTTCAACCAGCCCGTATTCCAAGCATTCGGCTACAAATGGGTGGCACGCGATTCTTCTTGGAAAGCAGGTGGCCCACAGCCAAACCGCAAATGGTCTGCCAAAAACGTGGTGGTGCACTCTCCCAACAATGTTGAGTTGAAAATCACTAAAGACAGATCAGGTGAACCCGTTGCGTCTGAAATGGTTTCCGTGGATTCCATGGGTTATGGTACTTATGAATTTGCTTTTGAAGGCAACTTTGGCAACTTTGACAATTCCGCCGTATTTGGTCTGTTCACATTCAACTGGTTGGACAACAAACATCCGGGGTATCAGGAAATTGATGCCATCGAGATTTCATACTGGGGTACGCCTAAGCTGACGGGCAAAGCAACCTATTACCCGCACGAAGAGCATCCGGTAACCAATCCGGACTACCTGTGGCCGAAAGACCTGAAAAAAGGCATCGTTCGTTTGAAATGGTCTGCAGGACGCATTGAGTGGACCTACCTCAACGGCGTAACCAAAAAAGTGGTTTACACTACAAGCAAAACGCAGAACGTTCCCGTTCCCGGCCAGCAGCAGATGCACATCAACCTGTGGAACTACAGTGGCGGCAATTGGAAACACGCCAAAGAAGAATCTGTTCGCATAACGGCATTCAAATACACACCTGCTGCGAGATAAGCGGTTGTCAGCAAAACACCGGTCTTTATGGCCGGTGTTTTTTATGGCTATTAAAAATCCAATGTTATTGTGAAACTCATCTTGGCATGCCGTTTGGACGCCTTGCACGCCAGTCCTAAATCATCATTTAATTTATATTAATAATCATAATGTTGTGAAAATTTAGGCAATAAAAAGCAAAGAAAAATCTTTACAGAAAAATAAAAAGGTTACGATAATGTAAAAGCACCTTGTCCAAAAGCAGCCTGAACGGCATGCGGACAAAGGTGCAGTTTTACAATCATTAACCAGTATTGGAGAAGTCCTACTATGGCCAAAATGAAAACATTATCCGTCCTTGTGTGCGCAATGCTGCTGAACGCCGGCTGCTTTGACGGCAACAAGAAACCGAGCACACCCAACAATCCGGCTCCCGTGCCTGCCAAACCCGATACTCCGGCTACGACTCCGACTCCCGAGCCTGCGCCGACTCCGGCACCAGCCCCAACCCCAGCCCCCACTCCCGCTCCGACACCAGCTCCTGAGCCTGTTCCGGCTCCCGCGCCAACCCCCGATAAACCTGTTACACCAGAAGCACCTAAACCCGCTGCATCCAGCAACTTTAACCAGCCCGAATTTGAAGCATTCGGCTATAAATGGGTGGCACGCGATTCTTCTTGGAAAGCAGGCGGTCCCCATCCGAACCATAAATGGTCTGCCAAAAACGTGGTGGTGCATTCTCCCGACAATGTTGAGTTGAAAATCACCAAAGACGAAGTGGGCGAACCCGTTGCATCGGAAATGGTTTCCGTGGATTCCATGGGCTATGGCGATTATGAATTTGCCTTTGAAGGCAACTTCGGCAACTTTGACAATTCCGCCGTATTTGGTCTGTTCACGTTCAACTGGTTGGACAACAAACATCCGGGTTATCAGGAAATCGATGCCATCGAGATTTCATACTGGGGTACGCCTAAGCTGACGGGCAAAGCAACCTATTACCCGCACGAAGAGCATCCGGTAACCAATCCGGACTACCTGTGGCCGAAAGACCTGAAAAAAGGCATCGTCCGTTTGAAATGGTCTGAAGGACGCATTGAGTGGACCTACCTCAACGGCGAAACCAAAGAAGTGGTTTACACCACGAGCAAAACGCAGGATGTTCCCGTTCCCGGCCAGCAGCAGATGCACATCAACCTGTGGAACTATCGCGGCGGTGATTGGAAACACGCCAAAGAAGAATCCGTTCGTGTAACGGCATTCAAATACACGCCTGCTGCGAAATAAGCGGTTGTGGGCAAAACACCGGTCTTTTGACCGGTGTTTTTTTATGGCGAGCCGACACATAAAATAAAAATTGATACGCGTACTTGCTGCCCGCGCGTTTTCAGGCTGCCTTCAAATTCGGAATGAAAATAACAAAGAGCGGGTTGCCAGTAGCACAAATGGTGCGGTGGGGCGGGTGAATGACATGGTGTTTCAGGCAGCCTGAAAAAGCGTTAAGATTTGTTTTTTCCACCCGATTGAAGGAGCAACACATGGAACTTGTCTTTATCCGTCACGGCCAGAGCGAATGGAACGCCAAAAACCTGTTCACCGGCTGGCGCGATGTGCCGCTGTCCGAGCAGGGGCTGGCGGAAGCCGCAGCGGCGGGCAGAAAGTTGAAAGAACACGGCTATCAGTTTGACATTGCCTTTACATCGGTGCTGACCCGTGCCGTCAAAACCTGCAACATCGTGTTGGAAGAAAGCGGCCAGCTTTTTGTGCCGCAGGTGAAAACCTGGCGGCTGAACGAGCGGCATTATGGCGCGCTGCAAGGGCTGAACAAACAGCAGACCGCTGAAAAATACGGAGAAGAACAAGTCCGCATCTGGCGCAGAAGCTATGATGTGCTGCCGCCGCTTTTGGATAGGGATGACGAATTTTCCGCCCACAACGACCGCCGCTATGCCCATCTGCCCGCCGATGCCGTGCCCGACGGTGAAAACCTGAAAGTAACGCTGGAACGGGTGCTGCCCTTTTGGCACGACCAAATCGCGCCCGCCGTGCTGGCAGGCAGACGGGTGCTGGTGGCAGCGCACGGCAACAGTCTGCGCGCGCTGGCCAAACATATAGAGCGCATTTCCGATGCCGACATCATGGCGCTGGAAATCCCCACGGGGCAGCCGCTGGTGTACAAGCTGGACGACAATTTGAATATGGTGGATAAGTTCTATCTGTAAGGTGATGGCGGCAAAAAGGCAGCCTGAAAACGGTAGATATAGTCGATTAAAATAAAAATGAGACAAGGCGGCGAGCCGCAAGGCGTACAGGTAGTACGTCAAGGCGAGCCAACACCGTATCATTGCAATTTTAATCGACTATACTTGTTTTCAGGCTGCCTTTGATTTGCGGGAAGAACGGGGATTGGGGCAGTGGGTAGGGTGGGCACTTGCTGCCCACGCGTTTTGTGCTGTGGGGAGTTTGAAACCGCGTGGGCATAAATGCCCACCCTACGAAATTAAGGCAGCCTGAAAATGGGGAAGAATGGTTTCAGGCTGCCTTTGGGTTACGGGAAGAACGGGGATTGGGGCGGTGGGTAGGATGGGCCTTGCTGCCCACGCGTTTTGTGCTGTGGGGAGTTTGAAGCCGCAGGGACAATAAATGCCCGTTCTACACAAACCGGCATCGTGCGCATCTGCTCCTTAACCGTCGGTTTTCCATGTGTTGCGTAGGGTTTTCAGGGCTTCGTGCAGGGCGCGGAAGCCTGCGCTGCCGTGGTCTTCGCCGTTCAGGATGGTGAGGCTGCTTTCCGCGCCGGCTTGGCGGGTGCGTTCGGCGAGGGTTTGGGTGTTGGCGGTCATGGCGCGGGTTTTGCGTCGGGGGTCGCCGGGCGGGGGGGCTTCCCGACTGCCTGCGCTGATGTGGACGAAGGTGTGCGGGGGCAGTTTGTCGGGCAGGAGGCTCAATACGTGGCGGTTGTCCCACCAGAGGGAGGGGCTGGCGGCGAAATAGTGCCGGTAGCGGGCGGGGCTGCGGGCGAGGCGGTAAACGGTAAACAGGCCGCCGTATGAATGTCCGAACAGTGCCTGCCTGTGCGGGTCGGCGGGGTATTGTTTGGCAACGGCGGGGGCGAGTTCCGTATCCAGAAAACGGGCGAATGCGTCTGCGCCGCCGTGGGCGGGTGTGGCGGTGTTTTCGTCTGCGGGCGGGGGGGTGAAGTCGCGCGTGCGTTCGGCGAGCCAGTCGCCTGTGTGGGTGATGCCGATGATGAGGATGGGGGTGCTTTGGCGGGTGGCGGGGTTGGTGAAAAGGATGGGGGCTTCGGCGGCGGCTTGGGGGAAGAAGTGTTCGCCGTCCAAGAGATAGAGGACGGGATAGCCTGCGGGCGGGGGGGTGCCGAGGGCGAGGGCTTGGACGGCGTAGGTGCGTCCGGTGTGCTGCGAGACGATGCGGGTTTCTTGGGCGCGCGGCAGCGGTGCGGGCGGCCAGCTTTGGGCGTGTGCGGATGCGGTCATGACGAGGGCGGGGATGAGCAAATGTGTGTGTTTCATGGTTTCAGGCTGCCTGAGCCCTTTGCAAAATCCTTATCTTCGGCGCATTTCTTGGTCATGCGCTTCTCTATCGTTTGCAAAGCTGAGGTTTTGCAGAGGTCTTTACACTGAACGGGTGGTTTTCAGGCTGCCTGAAATGCGCGGGGCATCTGAGGCAGCCTGAAAGTGGGTCGGGCTTAGAAGTCGTAGCGGATGTTTACGACTGCACTGCGTTCCGCGCCGGGGATGTTGAATGTGTTTGCCGTGCCTGCGCGGGCGTAGTATTTGCGGTTGAACAGGTTGTTGATGTTCAACTGGGCTTTGAGTTTGGGCGTGAATGCGTAGCCTGCCATCAAATCAACGGTGGCGTAGCCGCCTGTTTTGACGTGCTGGTTGGATTCGAAGCCGCTCATGGCGTTTATGCCGCCGCCGAGGGTGAATTCGGGTGTAACGGCGTAGCTGGTCCACAGGCTGGCGGTGTGCTTGGGCATCATCAGGAACAGCAGATCGTCGCTGGATGCGGCGCGGGACGGGGTTTTGATTTTGGTGTCCAGATAGCTGTATCCGGCGTGTATCTGCCATTTGTCGGTGATGGCGCCGCTGATTTCGGTTTCCACGCCCTGCATGACGCGTTTGGCGAGCGGTTCGGAATAGACGCTGTTGCCGACGGTGGCGGCGGCGTTTTTGTCTTTCAGGCGGTAAAACGAAACGCGGGTGTTGAGTTTGTCGTCAAAATACGCGCCTTTGTAGCCGAATTCAAACTGCGTGCCTTGGCGGGCTTTGAGTGCGTTGCCGTCTCTGCCCACGGCATCGGGTTGCGGGCGGTAGAGCGTGGAATAGCTGGCATAGAGGCTGTTGGCGGGGGTGATGTTCCACACGGTGCCCAGATAGCCGGTGAATTTGGTTTCGCCTTTGCTGCTGGCGGTGCGGCGGGTGCGTCCGGCGCGGCGGGTGCTGTTTTCGTATTCGGTGTTGTAGTGCCCGATGCGGCCGCCTGCAATCAGGGAGAGGTCGTCTATGGGGCGGATGACCAGTTTGCCGTATGCGCCGGTTTCTTTTTGGCGGGTTTCGGTGCGGATGTAGGCGGCGTTGGCCAGGCGGGGGGCGCGCGCCAATACGTCCACATAGGCCAAATCGCCGAAGCGGTAGTAGTTTTGGGCGCGGCTGACGGGGTATTGTCCGCGCAGGATGGTGGAGCGGATGTTTTTATAATCCGCGCCGACAACGTATTCGTTGGCGGTATTGCCCCAGGTGAAACGCTGGCTGTAACTTGCGTCTATGGTCAGCGATTTCTGTTTGGCTTCAATGCCCAAACCGGTTGCGGACAGGGTGTTGCGCGGGGTGAGTTTGCTGCCGCCGAATGCGTAGTTGGAGTCGGAATCGCGGTCGGCATAGCGCACGCCGGCTTTGCCGTAGCCGCCGTTGCCGAAATAGTGTTTCAAGTCGGCGAAAACTTCGTGGCTGTTGAGCGTGAATTTGTTCCACGGTGCGCCGACAAAGACGTTTTGGCGCAGGGGCAGCAGTTTGCCGTCCGCACCCAAGGGCAGGCCGTTATCGGGCGTGATGTGGCGTTTCTGGAAGAGATAGCCTGCGCCGAAGGTGGTTTGCGGGCCGATGTCCCAATCCAAAGCGGCGTAAACGGTTTCGTGGTGGTTGTTTTTCTTGGCGGGACGGGGGGCGCTGCCGAAGGTTTGCGCCATGATGCGGCCGCGCACGCTGCCGTCTGCGTTCAGGCTGCCTGAAACGTCGCCCTCAACTTTGTATTGCCTGCGTGTGCCGAAACCGGCGCCGACATGCCCCTGCAAATCTTTGGTGGGGCGTTTGCGGACCAGGTTCACGATGCCGCCCATTTCGCCGGAGCTGTCGAACAGGCCGCTGGGCCCGCGCATCAGTTCCACGCGGTCAAAGGCGAACAGGTTGGGCATTGTGCCGTAGATGCTTGCCATCGGCGCGGACAGGCCGTCCACGCTGTATTCGCTGTATTCGTAGCCGCGCGAATAGATGGACGAGCGGCCGTCGTCGTTGCTCAGCACGCGCAGGGCGGGGGTCTGCTTGGCGAGTTGGTCCAGCGTGTCCACGTTGCGGTCTTTAATCTGCTGGTTGGTGAGGATGCTTACGGACTGCGGGATTTCGCGCAGCGATGCGGGCGATTTTGTGCCGACCGTGGCGGCAAAGCTGCTGTATTCGCTGCTGTTTTCCGTGACCAGGCCGTTGTAGCGGCGGTGTCCGGTTACATTGACGTTTTCCAGCTCGGTGGAACCGTCGGGCAGGGTTTCGGCGGCGACGTTTGCGCCCAAAGCCAGCGCAACGGCGAAAACAAGGTATTTTTTCTCAAACATATCGGATATTTCCATAACATAACAAACGATAACAATTGTATTTTATAATTTTACGGACGCTTCCGGATAAGAATTGCTATCGTTCATCCGACAATTTTTTACGAATAGCCGACAAACGGCAGGAAAGGGGATTTATGGATGCGCACACACACCGCATCAGCAGCCAGCATTTCGCCCGACTTTTGCAGCAGGACGCGGCGCACGGTTATGTGCGCGGCAGCTACCGCTTTCAAACGCTCAAAAGCGGCATCAGCATGCACGGCGGCACGGCCGTTGCCCAGCAGGACTGGTGCAGCATGCGGCTGGTTCAGCCTTATGTGTCGTTCGTCTTGCTGCTTTCGGGCAGTGCGGATTTCGGCATCAACCGCACACGCTGCCGCATAGAGGCGGGCGGGACGGGGCGGGTGATACTGGTTGCCGTGCATGAAGAATCGCTGTTCTGCCGTTATCTGAAAAAAGGGGAAACCACCGTGAAGTTCACCGTGCGCGGGCTGGAACACTGGCTGGGGCAGCCTGAAAACCTCGCTGCCGCCCGCACGCTTTACCGCGAGCCCATCCGCAACTGGCGGCTGGACGAAGCAACCCGTGCCGCCGTTTCAGGCTGCCTGCAAGCAACGCCGCAGGATTTGGCGGGCAGGCTGGAACAGGAAGCGCGCGTGATGCAGCTTCTGGCACATTTGTGGCAGGACTATTGCCGCCGTTTCCCCGCGCCCGCCGGCAGCGCGGACGACGGTTTCAGGCAGCCTGAAAACGCCGCCTTTGCCGCCGAACTGGATGCCGCCTACCGCAGCGGGGCCACCCAAGTTGCCGCGCTGGCCGCCGCCCTGCACATCAGCGAGCGCACCTTGCAGCGGCGGCTGGCGGGCTACATGGGCATCACCGCGGCGGAATGGCTGCGCCACAAGCAGATGCAGTATGCCCTGCACTGCCTGTCCTCCGGCACGGAGCGCATCGGCGAAATTGCCTACCGCTGCGGCTATAAGCATGCTTCCGCATTCACGCAGGCGTTTAAACAGTATTTCCGCTGCACGCCCGCACAATGGCGGCGGGTGATGGGGCAGGGCGAAATATAGTGGATTGAAATCGCAATGATACGGCGTTGGCTCGCCTTGACGTACCACCTGTACGCCTTGCGGCTCGCCGCCTTGTCTCATTTTTATTTGAATCCACTATATAGCCGGTTAAAGCCGAAATGCCACCCGAAGCCGCAGGAGCGGCGCAATCCCCGCCGGCAGGTATGCTAAAATTTACATACTATAAATGTTATAAAGAAATACAAAAAACATCAGGATTTCCCGTTAAGGTCAAGATTCGCCATGTTCGATTTCATCATTGCTCCCGATTTTCCGCCCGACCATTTTTCCGCGTGGCACATGCTCAACACCCAGTTGCAGAGGCTTTCAGGCTGCCTTATCCATTTGCAGACCCCTTCGGGCTGCCGCGAGCAGGAAGAGTTGGTTGCCGAAGGCAAAGCCGCGCTGGTATATGCCAATCCGTTTGACGCCCCCGCACTGGTGCGCGACAACGGCTATATCCCGCTGGCGAAACCCAAAGGGCAGGCCGCCCAGCTTGCCGCCGTTGCCCCTGCTGCATCCGCTGCGGAAACCGCCGCCGCCCTGCCTGCCGATGCCCGCATCTTGACCACGGGCAACCGCTGCATCCGCGCCTTTGCCGCCGCCCTGTTGCCGGATACCGCAGCCGTGCAGTGGCAGGAGGCAGACACCGCTTCCGCCTGCGTGCGCCGTCTGGCAGCGGGCGAAGCCGATGCCGCCCTGCTGCTTTTGTCCGCATTTTCAGGGCTGAACGCCGCCACCAAAGGCAGCCTGAAAATACTCGCGCAAAGCAGTTTCACCGGATTGGGACACATCGTGCTGCTGCATCCGGCCTTCGCAGAACAGGCGGACGTGCTGCGCGAAGCCTTCTTGCAGCTTGGAGCCTCCCCCGCAGGCAAGATGACGCTGGAAGATTTGGGGTTGGCAGAAGGCTTTGAAGCCCTGTCGGCAGACGATGCCGCCGCCGTTGCCGCATGGTTGCCCGCAGCTTCCGAAACCGAAGCCGGCGGAGGGCAGGGGCAGCCTGAAACCGCCGCCGAACTCGAAACGGCAGAGGGCGGCAATCACGGGCAGCCCGCCTGAAATACCCCCACCGTCCGTTCAGGCGTTCAGGCTGCCCCAATCGGAAAACGCAGGGGGCTGACGTAGATTAGCCCTAAATTCCACACCAATCCCGCAGGGTTTGAAACTGCCGGGACGGTATGCCGAAGTTAAACCGGAATTCGCATTCTTTCAAGAACAGCGGGAAAGATTTGCGATCAATTCCGTTGTATTTGCGCAAGACGCGTTTTGCCTGATTCCAAAAATTCTCAATGCCGTTGATGTGGTTCTGGCGGTCGGCAAATTCCTTGGAATGGTTGATGCGGTAATGGATAAAACCGCTTACGTCCAGCTTGTCATAACTGCTCAGGCTATCCGTGTAAACAATGCTGTCCGGCATGATTTTCTGTTTGATAACAGGCATTAAAGTATCGGACTTGGCATTATCTACGACAACGGTATAGACCCGTCCGTTGCGTTTCAGGATGCCGAAGACAACCACTTTTCCTGCCGCACCGCGACCGCGTCTGCCCTTGCGGTGTCCGCCGAAATAGCTTTCGTCCAACTCGACAGAGCCCTCGAAAACCTCATCGGCAGCCAAGGCCGGATAATGGCTGATAACCATGCAGATTTTGCGGTAGAACAGAATAGCGGAGTTGGGCTGGATGCCCAAAAGATCGGCAGCGGAACGGGCGGTAACTTGGAGTACAAAAAATTCAAGTAGTTTCTTTTGAACTCTCTTGCTTAATTTACAATTGGTTATCTGCATTTTTGTAGACTAGCATAACTGCTAATCTACGTCAGCCCCAAACGCAGGGCAAAGGCAGCCTGAAACCGCACGGCGTAAATGCCCGCCCGACACACCCCCCGCACCGAGCCCCCATCCTGCCTTGCCGAAGGGCGCGATGCACCACGCAGAAGCCGTATCGTTTTTTAATCAACCCTATATTTGTGTTACACTGCGCCCCGTTTGAAACCCCTACGCAGCCTAATGGACAACCCCGAACCCCCGAATATCAGGCAGCCTGAAACGCCGAAACGTTTTCAGGCTGCCTTTTGCTGCGCACGAAATATGAAGGCAGCCTGA
Organism: uncultured Kingella sp.; assembly: GCA_963520685.1. Taxonomy (GTDB): domain Bacteria; phylum Pseudomonadota; class Gammaproteobacteria; order Burkholderiales; family Neisseriaceae; genus Kingella_B. Next base: position 12,446 of record CAUQSD010000028.1, read on the forward strand.
CTGAACACGCCGCCCCAACACATAAGGACACCGACACAATGGACATAAGCTGGCTCACCGAGCCGCAAACATGGATAGGCTTCGCCACCCTGCTGATACTGGAAGTGGTGCTGGGCATAGACAACCTTGTTTTCGTGGCGATATTGGCCGGCAAGGTCAAGCCCGCCCAACGCGACCGCGCCCGCATCACCGGACTGGGGCTGGCAGTCGTCATCCGCATGTTTATGCTCGCCGGCATGGCGCACGTCATCACGCTCACGCAGCCCCTGTTTTCCCTCGGCGCACATGCCGTGTCCGGCAAAGACCTGATTATGCTCTGCGGCGGCATCTTCCTGTTATACAAAGCCACCACCGAGCTGCACGAGCGGCTGGAAGGCGAAAACCACTTCCAAGCCGTCGATACGCAGAAAAAACACGCCGCATTTTGGGGCGTGGTGGTGCAGATATTCATACTGGATGCCGTGTTCTCAATAGACAGCGTCATCACCGCCGTGGCAATGGTGGAGCACGTCGTCGTAGCAATGGCGGCGGTGCTGGTGGCGATGGCGGCGATGCTGACCGCCAGCAAAGCACTCACCGCCTTTGTAGACAGGCACCCCACCGTCGTGATGCTGTGCCTGGGTTTTCTGCTGATGATTGGTTTCAGCCTGATTGCCGAAGCCTTCCACGTGCACATCCCCAAAGGCTATCTCTATGCCGCCATCGGCTTCTCCATCCTCATAGAAGCCTTCAACCAAGTCTCACAGCGCAACACCAAGAAAAACGACTACGCAGGCAGTTCGTGGCGGCAGCGTACCGCCGAAAACGTGCTGGGCATGATGGGCATACGCGAAAGCCTGATTGCCCGCGCAGGGCAGGATGCCGGTGCCGAACATTTTGAAGACAACGAAAAAGCCATGATACGCAGCGTGCTGACGCTGGGCGAACGCCCGATTTTCGGCGTGATGATTCCGCGCAGCGACATAGAGCGGCTGGATATTTCGCAAAGCCGCGAAGAGCAGCGCGCCAAACTAACCCAAACCCCTTATTCGCGGTTGCTGGTGGTCGGCAAAGCAGGCGTGGACGAACCCTTAGGCTATGTCAGCAAGAAAGACCTGCTCGCCCAGCTTCTGGAAACAGGCGAAACCAACATTCAGGCTGCTTTAAGGCAGCCGCTGATGCTGCCCGAAAGCGCAACGGCCCTGCAAGCGATAGAGCTGTTCCGCAAGCACAGCGCCGATTACGCACTGGTGGTGGACGAATTTGGCGCGGTACTCGGCATGGTAACCATGAAAGACCTGCTGGAAACCATCGCAGGCGAGTTCCCCGAAGAGTTTGAACGCGAAGAAGAACCCAGCATGCAGGAAAACACAGACGACAGCATCACCGCAGACGGCGCGCTGGAATACGTTGAAATCGCCCCGCAGCTCGGGTTGCCGCCGCAGGGCGAAGATGCAGCGTTCCACACCGTTGCCGGATTGGTGATGGAAGAAATGCGCACCCTGCCCGAAGTCGGCGACAGCGTGGATTACTGCGGCTGGCGGTTTGAAGTGCTGGAAAAAGACGGCCACCGCATCGGGCGCGTGAAAATCAGCAAAATTGCAGACGAAGAATAAACGCACGGCACACAAAAAGGCAGCCTGAAAACAGGATTTCCCGTTTTCAGGCTGCCTTTGGCGCAACAAATCAACGTTTGAACATGTTGCCGAATTTCTGGTTGAATTTGTCCACACGGCCGGCAGTGTCCACAATTTTCTGTTTGCCCGTATAGAACGGATGGCAGTTGGCGCAAACCTCAATGTTCAGTTTCTCTTTTTCCATAGTGGATTGGGTGGTGAACGAATTGCCGCATGAGCAGGTTACCTGCACTTCGTGGTATTCGGGATGGATATCGGATTTCATAGCATCTTCCTTAATAAAGCGGGCGCAGGGGATGTGCCTGCGCTTCATGTCCAAAAGGCGCGCATTATCCTGATTTTGCCCGCATTTGGCAAGCGGCGCGGTTTTCAGGCTGCCCGAACCTCGGTACAATCCGCCCTTTTCGCCACACTGGAAACCCATGAAATATCTGCCCTATTGGCTGCTTGCCGCCGTTGCCGCCATTGCCGACCAAGCCACCAAATACGCCGTCCTCGCCCGCTTTGAATACCGCGAGCGTCTCAACATCATCCCCAATTTTTTTGATCTGACGCTGGTGTATAACCCCGGTGCAGCATTCAGCTTTCTGGCAGAGATGGGCGGTGCGCAGAAATACATTTTCACCGTGCTGGCATTTGCCATTAGCGGCTGGCTGGCGCACGGCATCGTAAAAAACGAGTTTGGGCGCATAGGCAACTGGGCGGCAGCGTGCATCATCGGCGGCGCGGCCGGCAACGTCATCGACCGCTTCGTACACGGTCATGTGGTTGATTTTTTACTATTTTACTGGCAAGACCACTATTATCCCGCATTCAACGTTGCCGACAGCTTCATCTGCATAGGCGCGGTACTTTTGGCATGGGACAGCATCCGCCACAAAAAAGACGGCGCAGATTCGGCGCACGGCAAGGCAGCCTGAAACCGCACACACAACCCCGCAAGAGACCAATCCGCCATGACCAAAAAAACCATCATGCTCGCCAACCCGCGCGGCTTCTGCGCAGGCGTAGACAGAGCCATCAGCATCGTTGAACGCGCGCTGGAAAAATTCGGCGCGCCAATTTATGTGCGCCACGAAGTCGTCCACAACAAATTCGTGGTGGACGGATTGCGCGAAAAAGGCGCAGTGTTTATCGACGAACTGTCCGAAGTCCCGCAGGGCGCAACCCTCGTTTATTCCGCCCACGGCGTGAGCAAAGCCGTGCAGGCAGAAGCCGCCGAGCGCGGCTTTCGCGTGTTTGACGCAACCTGCCCGCTGGTTACCAAAGTACACAAAGAAGTGGCGCGGCTGGATGCGCAAGGCTATCAAATCATCATGATTGGACACGCCGGCCACGTGGAAGTGGAAGGCACAATGGGCCAGCTTCCGCCCGGCCGCATGATGCTGGTGGAAACGGCAGACGACGTCGTCAAACTTCAAGTTGCCGATGCCGGAAAAGTTGCCTACGTCAGCCAAACCACACTGTCGGTGGACGAAACCGCCGGCATCATCGCCGCGCTCAACGCCCGCTTCCCCAACATCAAAAATCCGCACAAAGAAGACATCTGCTACGCCACCACCAACCGCCAAAACGCCGTGAAAGCACTCGCGACAGACTGCGACATCGTCATTGTGGTCGGCTCGCCAAACTCATCCAACAGCAACCGCCTGCGCGAAGTTGCCGCCCAACGCGGCGTGGATGCCTATATGGTAGACAATGCCGCGCACCTTCGCCGCGAATGGTTTGCAGGCAAGCAAAAAGTCGGCGTAACCGCAGGCGCGTCCGCCCCCGAAGTGTTGGTGGAAGCAGTGGTTGCACAATTGCGCGATTGGGGCATCAACGGAATAGAACAAGGCTCGGGCGAAGATGAAAACATCGTGTTCGTGCTGCCCAAAGAATTGCGTTAGGCAGCCTGAACAGGCTTTCAGGCTGCCTTAATTCGGGATAAGGCCGCAATCGGCAAGATAGTTTTGTGGCCGACACTCAGAACGGATACACACAACGCCGGCTTGCGTGTGGCAGGCACTCGTTTTACGCGAGTTTTCAGGCAGCCTGAAAGACTATTTGATACAACAGCCTAACCAGCCGGAAGCAGCCGAGAATAAAGGCAGCCTATCCCGAATCCACGTTACTTCCCGCAATCTGCGGCGCAGACAGCGCATGAAAACCATACAGGAAAAACAGCTCCCTCTTGGCGAATAAACACAGCAAAGTCTTTATATATTTACGTTTTTTGTAAGAAAAGCCAAAATCCGCCAAAGCTGCCGCACCCTTTTGGCAAATTTAACTGCAAAAATAAAGAAAAACGTATTAAAATACAAAACTTGAGGGGGATATCCCCCGAAATTTCCCTAACCGACAACCAAATGGAAACATTATGTTGAAACAAGCAATTTTATTTTTGTCACTGGCCGCAAGCATGACAGGTTGCGTATCCTACGGACACCAACGTTTCGTCCCCACCCCCGAGCAATCCGCCCAAATGGAAGCCGATTCCCTCCGCGTACAGCGTGCCGAACGTGCCGAACGCACCGAACGCCGCCGCGAAAACCGCGAAGACATGATGGATGCCGCCAACGCCGTCCGCCGCGCCTACGGCAACCGCAAAGTCTATATCTTGCGCTGATAAAGCCCCACGGAGAAACAGAACATGAAAAACCAAGCCGTAGCAGCCCTGCTGCTGACCGCATTCATCACCACAGGCTGCGCCACAGGCGGCTCAGTCGGCGATATGGCAATTGGCGACGATTCCGCCGCCATCAAAGCAGGCCGCAACCGCAAAGAAGCCCAACTTTCCCGTGCCGAGCTGGAGCAGCACCGCCGCCAACGCCAAAACGTGTCTGAAGAATTGGCACTGGAACGCGAGAAACGCGCCAACAAACGCGACCAAATTAACGGCGCGATGGGAACGGCAGCAGGAGCAGTTGGTCTGATTGGCGGCATCGCCGGCACCGCAGCCGCTATCAAAGGTCTGTTCTAACCGAGCAGACCGAAAACCAAAGGAAACAACCATGTTGAAACAAACCGCCGCATTATTGTTTTTGGCAGCAGGCATGACAGGCTGCGTGTCATACGGACACAGCAGCTTCGCACCCACGCAGGGACAAGCAGCACAAATGGAAGCCGAGTCGCACCGCGTACAGGATACCGAACGTGCCGAGCGTGCCGAACGTCGCGCCGAGCATCGCGAAGACATGATGAACGAAGCAGATGCCATCAACCGTGCACGCGGTGATCGCAACGTCTATATTATGCGCTAATTTTTTTGGAGAAACCGAACATGAAAAACCAAGCTATAGCAGCCCTGCTGCTGACCGCATTCATCACCACAGGCTGCGCCACAGGCGGCTCAGTCGGCGATATGGCAATTGGCGACGATTCCGCCGCCATCAAAGCAGGCCGCAACCGCAAAGAAGCCCAACTTTCCCGTGCCGAGCTGGAGCAGCACCGCCGCCAACGCCAAAACGTGTCTGAAGAATTGGCACTGGAACGCGAGAAACGCGCCAACAAACGCGACCAAATTAACGGCGCGATGGGAACGGCAGCAGGAGCAGTTGGTCTGATTGGCGGCATCGCCGGCACCGCAGCCGCCATCAAAGGTCTGTTCTAAGTCCTTATTTATGTAAGCACAGCCGCTTGGACTCAAGCGGCTGTTTCTATTTTCAGGCTGCCTATGCGGTTGGTTAAACCAGTGATTACGCGTAAAATGACAGCTTTTTCAGGCTGCCTGAAAGGCAGTACACAGAGTATTCTCATGGCCGACCAAACCCCAATCTCCCCAGAAGAACATCTGGACGAAAACCAAATCATCGCCCTGCGCCGCGAAAAACTGCACAACATCCGCCAACAGCGCATTGCCTATCCCAACGACTTCAAGCGCGACAGCTTTGCCGCCGATTTGCACGCCCAATACGGCGAAATCGGCAAAGAAGAACTCGACCCGCAAGCCGTTCCCGTCAAAATTGCCGGCCGCATGATGCTCAAACGCCAAATGGGCAAGGCGAGCTTCGCCACCATCCAAGACGTGACCGGCCAAATCCAGCTTTATCTGAACAACAAAGGCGTGAGTCAGGAAGTTTTGGACGATTTCAACCATTGGGACTTGGGCGACATCGTCGGCGCGGAAGGCACTTTGTTCAAAACCAACCACGGCGAATTGACCGTGCGCGTGTCCGACATCCGCCTGCTGTCCAAATCCCTGCGCCCGCTGCCCGACAAACACAAAGGCTTGAGCGATCAGGAAACCAAATACCGTCAACGCTACGTCGATTTGATTGCCAACGAAGAATCGCGCAATACCTTCATCAAACGCAGCCAAATCATCCAATCCGTGCGCAATTTCATGGTGAAAGAGCATTATCTCGAAGTCGAAACTCCGATGATGCACCCGATTCCCGGCGGCGCGACGGCGAAACCGTTCGTGACCCACCACAACGCTTTGGACATCCCGCTCTACCTGCGCATTGCGCCCGAGTTGTATCTGAAACGTCTGGTGGTCGGCGGTTTGGAGCGCGTGTTTGAAATCAACCGCAGCTTCCGCAACGAAGGCATGTCCGTGCGCCACAACCCCGAATTCACCATGATTGAATTCTACGAAGCCTTCTCCGACTACGAACGCATGATGCAGATGGCGGAAGACATCATCCGCAACGCATCGCGCACGGTCAACGGCACGGCGAAAATCAGCTACAACGGCAAAGAAGTCGATTTGGAAAGCCCGTTTGAACGCCTGACCATTCTCGAAGCCATCAAAAAATACAATCCGCACTACACCGACGAGCAGTTAAACGATGAAGAATGGCTGAAAAAAGAAATCGTCAAACACGGCGAAAGCCTGCCGCCGTCCCCGGGCATCGGCAGCCTGCAACTCGCCCTGTTTGAAGGTTGCGCCGAAAGCAAACTGTGGAACCCGACCTTCATCGTCGATTACCCGGTCGAAGTTTCCCCGTTGGCACGCGCTTCCGATACCAAACAAGGTCTGACCGAGCGTTTCGAATTGTTCGTTGTCGGCCGCGAGCTGGCAAACGGCTATTCCGAGTTGAACGACCCCGAAGACCAAGCCGAACGCTTCAAATCGCAAGTGGCGCAAAAAGACGCGGGCGACGACGAAGCCATGCACTACGATGCCGACTACATCCGCGCCATGGAATTCGGCCTGCCGCCGACAGGCGGTTGCGGCATCGGCATCGACCGCTTGGTAATGCTGTTGACCGATTCGCAAACCATCCGCGACGTGATCCTGTTCCCGCAGATGCGTCCCGAATAGTCTATATATAGATACAGGCAGCCTGAAAATGCAAAACAGCGTTTCAGGCTACCTATTTTCAGGTTGCCCAATACATGAAATTGGAACAATTTATAGCTGGCGACAGCCGTTTAAGCGGGCTTTTGCAGCTTTCGCGCTACTGGCAGCGGTTGGATACCGAAGCCAAACGCCTGCTGCCGCCCAATCTGCACCGCCATTTTCGCGTAGTGTGTATGGAAGAGGGCGTATTGGTGTTGCACGCAGATACACCGATGGCGGCAACAAGGCTAAAAATGCTGCTGCCCGCTTTGCTGCCTCAGTTACAGGCTATTGAACCGCGTATTGCCGAAGCCAAAATCAAGGTATGCCCAGCCAGTCCTGAAACGCCGAAAAATAAAAATTTCCACATCAGTGCACATGCGCTGGACTGCTTCTCAAAAACGGCAGAAAAAGTCGCCCACTGCCCAGAATTGGCACAATCCATACGCAAATTGGTGGAAAATAACCGCCAAATTAACAAAAAATGACAAATTATTTGATGTAAATCAAGTTTTGAAGTATGAAGAGTGTGCATAATGCCCAACTTCGTTAATAACTCGCCGAACGAGCAAGAATGGTTCGGTTTAATTTTTTAAACATCAAACAAGGAAAGTTCATTATGAAAATCTATTTGGGTTTGATTGCCGCAGCTGCTTTGTCATTATCTGCTTGCGGCGGACAACAGCAGCAGCCCGCTGCACCTGCCGATAACGCACCTGCTTCTTCTACCGGTGCTGCGCCTGCATCCGAAACTGCCCCCGCATCTGAGGCTGCACCTGCTGCGTCCGAAACTGCGCCTGCCGCATCTGAAGCTGCACCTGCTCCCGCTTCTCCTGCCGCAGAAGCACCGAAAGCCGATGCCGCTCCCGCAGCAGGCGGCGACTGCGCCGTTACCATCGTCAGCGATGACGCAATGAAATACGACCCCAAAGAAATTTCTATCAAATCAAGCTGCAAACAGTTCTCCATCACCTTGGAACACGCCGGCAAAATGCCCAAATCCGCAATGGGGCATAACGTAGTGATTTCCAAAACTGCCGACAAAGACGGCGTGTTGGCTGACGGCATGGCCGCAGGTGAAGCCGCTAACTATGTAAAAGCCGGCGACGAACGCGTGGTTGCACACACCAAACTGCTGAGCGGCGGCGAAAAAGATACCGTTACTTTTGACGTATCCAAACTTGCTAAAGGCGAAGCGTATGAGTATTACTGCTCATTCCCCGGCCACTATGCCATGATGAACGGCAAAATCACTCTGGCTGATTAAACCGCATCCATGTTTTCAGGCTGCCTGATTAATTTCAGGCAGCCTGTTGTTTTCTATATCAGGCAGCCTGAAATGCTTCCACAGACCTATAACCTGCTTTGGCGGATTGCGCCGCCGCTCATCAAACATTATTTACGCCGAAGAGCCCGCAAAAATCCCGATTATCTGTTGCATTGGGACGAACGCTTCGGCGGTGCGTATCCCAATCCCGTCCAACATCCGATTTGGATACACGTCGTATCGGTGGGGGAGACTCGGGCTGCGCAGCCATTGGCGGCAGAATTGCAAAAGCGGTTTCCCGATGCGCCGCTGCTGTTCACGCAGATGACGCCGACAGGACGTGCCGCCGCGCAGTTGCTGTATCCGAATGCGCAATGCCGCTACCTGCCATATGACCGTACCGACTGGGTGCGGCAGTTTTTACAGGAACACCGTCCGCAATTCGGTGTGCTGATGGAAACAGAAATTTGGCCGAATCTGGTTTCAGGCTGCCTGAAAAACCATGTGCCGCTGTTTCTTGCCAATGCACGGCTGTCGGAAAAATCGCAACGCGGCTATACCAAAATCCGCGCACTGGCCACGCCCGCGTTGGCCGGTTTGGATGCCGTTTACGCCCAAACCGAAGCCGATGCCGCCCGTCTGCATGTTTTGGGCGCGCGTCATCCGATTGTATGTGGCAATACGAAATACGACATAGAAATACCGCCGCAGTCGGTAGAGCTGACAGCAACATTCAGGCAGAGAATCGGCAATCGCTCCGTGCTGCTTGCCGCCAGTACCCGCGAAAAAGACGGCACGGACGAAGCGGAGCTAATTTTGCGCGCATGGCATCAGGCAGGACGGAACGATGTGCTGCTTATTATTGTGCCGCGCCATCCTGAGCGTTTTCAGGCTGCCTATGATTGCGCACAATCTCTTGGTTTTAAAGTACAAAAACGCAGCGATGATGCAGTGGTGCAGCCTGAAACACAAGTGTGGATTGGCGACAGTATGGGCGAACTGTTTGCCTATTACCAAGCGGCAGACATCGCTTTCGTGGGCGGCAGCTTGGTGGATACGGGCTGCCAAAACATCATAGAACCGCTTATCTGCGGCAAACCTGTGCTGTTCGGACAGTCGGTTTACAATTTTCAGGCTGCCTGCGAGCAGGCACTGTCAGCAGGCGTGGCGCAGAAAGTTACCAGCGCGCACGAATTGGTGCAGGCAGCATTACGACAACTGGATAGCCCAGCCAACTATCAAACGCACACCGCACGTGCAGCGGCATTTGTCGCACAACATCGCGGCGCAAGTAGGCGGATTGCCGACAGAATCGCGCAATATATGCACGCGCAGCAGGCAGATAAGGCAGCCTGAAAACGAAATCCCTTATTGACCAATATCTTGTAAAGATATTATAATGCTCGGCTTGTCGGCATAGTGTCGGCAAATATTTTTACTCAACAGGACAAGAGAAAATATGCCTACTATCAACCAATTGGTTCGCAAAGGGCGCAAAAAGCCCATTTATGTGAACAAAGTTCCCGCGCTGGAAGCGTGCCCGCAGAAACGCGGCGTATGCACCCGTGTGTACACCACAACCCCAAAAAAACCAAACTCCGCTTTGCGTAAAGTCTGCAAAGTACGCCTGACCAACGGTTTTGAAGTGATTTCATACATCGGCGGTGAAGGCCACAACCTGCAAGAACACAGCGTAGTGCTGATTCGCGGCGGTCGTGTAAAAGACTTGCCAGGTGTGCGTTATCACACCGTACGCGGTTCTTTGGATACTGCGGGCGTGAAAGACCGCAAACAGGCGCGCTCCAAATATGGTGCAAAACGCCCCAAATAATTTGATTTGACTGGCACGTCGGCTGTGTTTTGCAGAGCCGAGTAAGTGGGTATTTTGGTGAATGCCCATGGGGTTGCCCCAACTGAATAGATTTAAGGAATTAAAATGCCAAGACGTAGAGAAGTCCCCAAGCGCGACATATTGCCTGATCCCAAATTCGGCAGTGTCGAACTGACCAAATTCATGAACGTGCTGATGATTGATGGCAAAAAAGCCGTTGCAGAACGCATTGTTTACGGCGCATTGGAACAAATTGCCAAAAAAGTGCAAGGCAAAGAAGCCATTGAAGTATTTGACGAAGCGATTAACAACGCCAAGCCGCTGGTTGAAGTGAAAAGCCGCCGTGTCGGCGGTGCGAACTATCAAGTTCCTGTTGAGGTGCGCGCTTCCCGCCGTTTGGCTCTGTCTATGCGCTGGATTCGCGATGCGGCACGCAAACGCGGCGAAAAATCAATGGATTTGCGCTTGGCAGGCGAATTGATTGATGCAGCGGAAGGGCGTGGTGGCGCAATGAAGAAACGCGAAGAAGTTCACCGCATGGCAGAAGCGAACAAGGCGTTCTCTCACTTCCGTTTCTAATTTTGAGAGGATATTGATATGGCTCGTAAAACTCCTATCAGCCTATACCGCAACATCGGTATTTCGGCACATATTGACGCAGGTAAAACCACAACGACCGAACGCATTTTGTTCTACACCGGTCTGACCCATAAAATCGGTGAAGTGCACGATGGTGCAGCAACTACTGACTGGATGGAACAGGAACAGGAACGCGGCATCACGATTACTTCCGCAGCTGTAACAGCTTATTGGAAAGGTATGGGCGGTCAGTTTAAAGAACACCGCCTTAACATCATCGACACCCCGGGGCACGTGGATTTCACTGTCGAGGTGGAACGTTCTATGCGTGTTTTGGATGGCGCAGTAATGGTTTATTGCGCAGTTGGTGGTGTGCAGCCGCAATCCGAAACTGTGTGGCGGCAGGCAAACAAATACAAAGTGCCGCGTATCGCGTTCGTAAATAAAATGGACCGCCAGGGCGCAAACTTTTTCCGAGTTGTAGAGCAGATGCGTACCCGTCTGCGCGCCAACCCCGTGCCAATTGTAATTCCTGTGGGAGCCGAAGAAAGCTTTGAAGGCGTGGTGGATCTGCTGAAAATGAAATCCATCATCTGGAATGAAGCAGACAAAGGTGTAACCTTTACTTATGGCGACATTCCGGCCGATTTGGTTGCGACTGCGGAAGAATGGCGGCAGAACATGATTGAAGTTGCTGCCGAAGCCAGTGAGGAGCTGATGGATAAGTATTTGGGAGGCGAAGAGCTGACCGAAGAAGAAATCATCGGCGCATTGCGTGCACGTACGCTAGCCGGTGAGATTCAGCCGATGTTGTGCGGTTCTGCATTCAAAAACAAAGGTGTGCAACGCATGCTGGATGCAGTGGTGGAATTGCTGCCGGCACCGACCGATATTCCGCCTGTAGCCGGAGAGCTGCCCAATGGCGAAAAAGCGACACGTGAAGCCAGCGATAATGAGAAATTTGCCGCATTGGCGTTCAAAATGATGAACGACAAATATGTAGGCAATCTGACTTTTATCCGTGTTTATTCGGGTATGCTGAAAACAGGTGATACCGTTGTCAATTCCGTCAAAGGTACGCGCGAACGCATCGGCCGTTTGGTGCAGATGACCGCGAACGACCGCGACGAAATTGAGGAAGTGCTGGCTGGCGACATCGCTGCCGCAATCGGTCTGAAAGACGTGGCCACCGGTGAAACGCTGTGTGCCGAAGATGCGCCGATTATTTTGGAACGCATGGAATTTCCCGAACCGGTTATCCACGTTGCGGTTGAGCCGAAAACAAAAGCAGACCAAGAAAAAATGGGTGTCGCCCTGAACCGTTTGGCGAAGGAAGACCCGTCATTCCGTGTACGTACAGATGAAGAGTCGGGCCAAACCATTATTTCCGGCATGGGTGAGCTGCACTTGGAAATCATCGTGGACCGTATGAAACGCGAGTTTGGCGTAGATGCGAATATCGGTGCGCCGCAAGTGGCTTACCGTGAAACCATCCGTAAAGAAGTGGAATCTGAGTACAAACACGTCAAACAGTCAGGTGGTAAAGGCCAGTATGGTCATGTCGTCATCAAAATGGAACCGATGGAGCCGGGCGGCGAAGGCTACGAATTTATCGATGAAATCAAAGGCGGCGTGATTCCCCGCGAGTTTATCCCGTCTGTAGACAAAGGTATCCGCGATACGCTGCCAAACGGCGTGGTGGCTGGCTTCCCCGTAGTGGATGTGCGTATACGCCTAGTATTCGGTTCTTCGCACGATGTGGACTCTTCGCAACTGGCATTTGAACTGGCTGCTTCCCAAGCGTTTAAAGAAGGGATGCGCAAAGCTTCTCCTGTATTGCTTGAGCCGATTATGTCGGTTGAGGTGGAAACGCCGGAAGACTATATGGGCGATGTCATGGGCGACTTGAACCGTCGCCGCGGCATTGTGCTGGGCATGGATGATGACGGCATCGGTGGTAAGAAAGTCCGCGCCGAAGTACCATTGGCAGAAATGTTCGGCTATTCCACCGATCTGCGCTCCGCTACACAAGGCCGTGCAACCTATTCGATGGAATTTGCCAAATATGCCGAAGCTCCTGCGAACGTTGCCGCCGAAGTAACTGCCGCCCGCAAGGGTTGAGTAGCAAAACGGGCAGCCTGAAACTGCGATATACCCTTCAGGCTGCCTGAAAAAAAGCAAAACTTTTATTTAATCGATCTTTAATACAAGGATTTTAGCTCATGGCTAAGGAAAAATTTGAACGTAGCAAACCGCACGTAAA
>CAUQSD010000029.1:0-23976 GCA_963520685.1 uncultured Kingella sp.
CCTGTACGCCTTGCGGCTCGCCGCCTTGTCTCATTTTTATTTTAATCGACTATAAAAAGGCGGAAGGGCAAACTCAAAACGCGGAAGTGCGGGCGAAGGCCAAACAAGCCATTCTACTTGTTTCCGCCATATCCGGTCTCAAATAAACCGTTCTTTTGCAGCGTAAAAAGGCAGCCTGAAAACACAAAAGTGCGTTTTCAGGCTGCCTTAAACTTCGTGGCGGATTAAAACGGAATATCGTCGTCAATATCGTCCACGGGGGCGGGCGGCGGTGAGGCGGGTCGGCTGCGCTGCTGCGGGGCTGCGGGCGGTTCGCTGTATGCGGCGGCTTGTGGCGGCGGTGCATAATCCTGCTGCGGGGCGGGGGCGTAGTTCTGTGCGCCGCCGTTGTCCCAGTTGTCCTGCTGCTGGCTGTTGCGCGAATCCAGCATTTTCATTTCGCTGCATACGATGTCGTAAGCGGTGCGCTCCACGCCTTGTTTGTCGGTGTATTTGCGGCTTTGGATTTTGCCTTCCAAATATACCTGGCTGCCTTTTTTCAGATATTGCCCTGCAATTTCGGCGAGGCGGCGATACATGGAAATATTGTGCCACTCGGTGCGCTCCTGCCGCTGGCCGCTATTGCGGTCGGTCCAGCTTTCGGAGGTGGCGACCGAAAAGTTGCACACGGCATCGCCGTTGGGCATATAGCGCACTTCGGGGTCGCGTCCCAAGCGTCCGATTAAAATCACTTTGTTCAATGACATAGTTTAAGCTCCTGTTAGAATCTGTCGGATTTTTTCTTCGTCAAACCCCTGCTGCAAGGCTTTAACGAATAAGGTTGCGCCGTCCTTGCTGAAATAGGCGGCTTCCACGCCTGAGGCAGCCTGAACGGCGGTTTTCAGGCTGCCTAAATCGCCGCGCAGGCTTTCGGGCACGGCAAACAGTACGTTTTTCACGGGCTTGGGTGCGGGCGATGCCGCTGCCAGCACAAACCACGCCAGCACAATGGCGGTGCAGGCAAGGAACACGCCTGCGAAGCCGAAATGGCGGTACATCTGCCCGCCGATGAGGCCGCCTGCAAACACGCCGAGCGACTGCATGGTGTTGTAAACGCCCATTGCCGTGCCTTTCAGGTTGCCCGGCGCGATTTTGGAAACCAGCGAGGGCAGGCTTGCTTCCAGAATGTTGAAGCCGATGAAATAGACGGCAAGGCTTGCTCCGACCAGCCAAATGGAATTCAGGCTGCCCCAAAGCGCAAGCTGGGCCAAGCCCACCAGTGCGATGCCGCACAGGAACACTGTTTTCAGCCTGCCGCGCGTTTCGCCGATGATGATGGCGGGCACCATCAGCACCAGCCCGATAACGGCGGCGGGCAGATACACGAGCCAATGGGCGGATTTGTCCAGCCCCAAGTGTTCCAGTGCAAAAGGCAGGGCGGTGAAAATTGCCATCAGGCAGGTTTGCAGGGCGAAAATGCCGAAGTTCAGCCGCAGCAGCAGGCGGTTTTTCAAGACTTCGCCGATGTGTCCCGCCTGCACTTGTGCGTCTTCATGCAGGCGCGAACGGACGGGGTTGGGTGTGTAGAACAGCACCAGCGCGATACTGGCCAGGCTGAGCACGCCCATCAGCACAAACAGCCCGCCCACGCCGATAAGCCTGCTGAGCATGGGCGACAACACAAGGCTGGCGGAAAACGTCAGCCCGATGCTTAATCCGATTAGCGACATGGCGCGGGTGCGGACTTCGTCCCGCGTCAAATCGGCAAGCAGTGCGGTTACTGCCGCGCTTACCGCGCCCGCCCCCTGCACGGCGCGTGCCATTACCAACGTCTGCACGTCTTGCGCGCCGGCCGCCCAAAAGCTGCCCAGTGCGAACACGCCCATGCCGATACAGATGACTTTTTTGCGCCCGATGCGGTCGGAAAGCATGCCCAGCGGTAATTGCAGCAGCGCCTGCGCCAATCCGTAAACCGCCATTGCCAGCCCCACCATTTTCAGCCGCTCGGATTCGCTGCCCTGTGCCAGCGTGTGTGCGTGCAGCGCGAGTACGGGCAGCACGAGAAACATGCCGAGCATCCGTAATGCGTACACGCCCGCCAGCGAGGAGGCGGCGCGCCATTCTTGCGGCAGCAGGGCGATTTTTGCGGTTTTTGACATAGTGTGCGTTCCAAGAACAGGCAGCCTGAATCGGCGGGGGTTCCGTCTTTTTCAGGCTGCCTGAAAATCTTTTTGGGCGCGATTATAGCATTATTGTTTTTTTCGGACGCGCGGGTTTGCTTTTGGGGTACAACGGGTTTCCATAGGCGAAACAAGGGGATTTTGCAAAAAATGCGTGCTGAAACCTTTGCAGAAGCCTGCAAGGTTATGGCCGGCACGCGATACCGCTTTTTGCAAAGGTTTTCAGACTGAAAAAATCCCCGCTTGACCCTGACCCCGCGTCAGCCTTAATACTGCGCAAAACCGACAACTATTAAGGAATCCGCCATGTCAGACCGGCAAACCAATCTGCAAATAGACGGCATGACCTGCCAAGCCTGCGCCAGCCGCATAGAAAAGGTATTGAACAAAAAAGATTTCGTTCAGGAAGCCAGCGTCAATTTTGCGGGCGAAACCGCGCAAATCCGCTATGACGACAGCAAAACCACGCCGGAAGAACTGATAAAGATTATTGAAAAAGCGGGCTATCGGGCGGCCGTGAAAACCGCCGGTGCGCCCGAAACGCATCCCGAACACAGCCATTGGCGCACTTGGCTGCTGCTTGCGCTTTCTGCGCCGTTTATGCTGGGCATGGTTGGGATGCTTGCGGGTTCGCACGCGCTGATGCCGCCTGTGTGGCTGCAAATTGTTATTGCCAGCGTTGTGCAGTTTTGGCTTGCCGTGCCGTTTTACAAAAGCGCGGTGGCCAGCGTGAAGGGCGGATTGGCGAATATGGACGTGCTGGTTTCCATCGGCACGCTGTCTATCTATCTTTATTCGCTCGGCATGGTGCTGGCAGGCGGCTCCGTACACCACGTTTATTTTGAAGCGGGGGTGATGGTGATTGCGTTTGTGTCGCTGGGCAAATATCTGGAAGAGCGCACCAAACGGGGCAGCCTGAACAGCCTGGGAATGATGGTGCAGCTTGCGCCGAGGCAGGTTTCGCTGTTGAAAGACGGTGTGTGGCAGCGGGCGGAACTGAAAAACGTGCAAATCGGCGACACGCTGCGCGCGGTTCAGGGCGAACGCATCGCCGCAGACGGCACGGTGTCCGCCGGCGAGGCGTGGGCGGACGAAAGCCACCTGACGGGCGAGAGCCGCCCCGTACATAAAACCGTAGGCAGCAGGGTGCTGGCCGGTTCGGTGGTTTCAGGCAGCGTGGATTATCGTGCTGACAAATTGGGTGCGGATACACTGTTGGGCGACATGATGGCGGCTTTGGCGGAAGCGCAGGGCAGCAAAGCACCGATTGCACGCTTGGCCGACCGCACTGCCGCCGTGTTCGTGCCCGTGGTGTTGGCCGTTGCCGCCGTTACCTTTTTCGCAACGTGGGGCATCACGGGCAGTGCGGCGCGGGGACTGGTACACGCGGTTGCCGTGCTGGTGGTTGCCTGTCCGTGCGCATTAGGTCTTGCCACCCCTGCGGCGGTTATGGCGGGCATGGGCGCGGCGGTGCGCCAAGGCGTGTGGTTTAAAAACGCGGCGGCCATGGAGGCGGCGGGGCAGGTGGACGCGGTGGTGTTGGACAAAACGGGTACGCTCACCGAAGGCCGCCCCGCCGTTGCCGCCGTGTGGGTTGCCCCAGATTGCAGCGAAACCGTGCTGTTTCAGGCTGCCGCCGCTGCGGAACGCCACGCCGCCCATCCGCTTGCCGCTGCCGTTGTTGCCCATGTTGAAGCCGCAGGCGTTTCCGTTCCCGAAGCAGGGCAGCCTGAAACCGAAGCGGGCGCGGGTTTGCAGGTGCAGGTTGCAGGCATCGGCGAAGTGAAGGTCGGCAAGCCCGAATTCTGCGGTTTCAGGCTGCCTGAAAACTTGGACGGCGTGTGGCAGCGCGCCAGCATTGCCGCCGTTTCCGTAAACGGGCAGCCGGCCGGCGCGTTTGCCTTGGCCGACCCGCTTAAAGCAGACAGCGCGGCCGCCGTTGCCCGCCTGCACGCACGCGGCATCACCGCCTATATCCTGAGCGGCGACAATCAGGCTGCCGTCGCCGGTGTTGCCGAACAGCTCGGCATCCCGCCCGAACGCGCACTCGGCGGCCAGTCGCCGCGCAGCAAGGCCGACTTTGTGGCCGAATTGAAACGGCAGGGCCGCCGCGTTGCCATGGTGGGAGACGGCATCAACGATGCGCCTGCGCTTGCCCTTGCCGATGTCGGTTTTGCCGTGCGCGGCAGCACCGGCATTGCCGAACACAGCGCGGATGCAGTCTTGGTGCGCGCCTCCGTAAACAGCCTTGCAGACGGACTCTCCGCCGCCCGCTCCACCCTGAAAAACATCAGGCAGAACCTGTTTTTCGCCTTTTTTTACAACATCCTCGGCATTCCGCTTGCCGCCTTCGGGCTGCTCACGCCCGTAATTGCGGGCGCAATGATGGCGATGAGTTCCGTGTCCGTTCTGTTCAACGCCCTGCGCCTGAAACGCTTCAAACCCGACTGATTGCCGCGTGCAAAGGCAGCCTGAAAGCCGGTATGCGGTTGGCATATATGGGAAGGAGATACGCACAACGCCAGTTCCGCAGGATGGATATTTATGCCCACGCGTTTTCAGGCTGCCTTTTGAGGGAAGGAAACGCGTGGGCAACAAGTGCCCACCCTACCGAACTTTGAATCTGGCACATATGGCAAGCGGCACACACAACGCCGATTCCGTAGGGTGGGCATTTATGCCCACGCGTTTTCAGGCTGCCTTTTGAAGATGAACGCGTGGGCAACGAGTACCCACCCTACCGGACTTTAAATCCGGCACATATGGCAAGCGGCACGCACAACGCCGATTCCGCAGGGGGCATTTATGCTCACGCGGATTGCGGACGTATACGCAACCCCGTTTCTTGCGGAACAGGTATATCCCCTCGCGTTTTCAGGCTGCCCCTTCCCCCGCCCGCTCCCGTAAAATACGTCTCCCGACAACCACCGAAAGGAAACTCCCATGTCCCGCAACAAACCCGCCCTCGCCGTACTCACCGGTGCCGGCATCAGCGCGGAAAGCGGACTGGCCACCTTCCGCGACAGCGGCGGCCTGTGGGCGGAACACCGCATAGAAGACGTATGCACGCCCGAAGCATGGGCGCGCAACCCGCAGCTCGTGCTGGATTTCTACAACGCCCGCCGCCGCGCCGCCCAAGCCGCCGAACCGAACGCCGCCCACCTCGCCCTCGCCCGTTTGGAACAACACTTCCACACCGACATCATCACGCAGAACGTGGACAACCTCCACGAACGCGCCGGCAGCAGCCGCGTGCTGCACCTGCACGGCGAACTGAACAAAGCCCGCAGCAGTGCCGACCCCGGCTACATCGTCCCCTGCCACACCGACCAAACCCTGAACGACCGCGACCCGCACGGCAACCCCATGCGTCCGCACATCGTCTGGTTCGGCGAAAGCGTGCCGCTGCTGGACGAAGCCGCCGCCATCGTCAGCCGTGCCCAAATCCTGCTGATAATCGGCACCTCGCTGCAAGTCTATCCCGCCAACACCCTCGCCTGTTACGCCCACCCCGATACACGCATCTTCGTGTTGGACCCCGCCCCGCAGGCCGCCGCATCCGCCCAAGTGGAAATCATCCGCGCCACCGCCGCTGCGGGCGTGCCGCGCCTGTGCGACTATCTGGTGGAAACCTATGCCCGTTGAAAAGTTGATACACACGCAGCCGTTTCCCGTAGGGCGGATACGCGCTGCCCAAGCGTTTCAGGCTGCCTCTGGCAATAGAACGCAGGGAACGTCCGCCCGAAACCTTCAACGAACAATATAGTCGATTAAAATAAAAATGAGACAAGGCGGCGAGCCGCAAGGCGTACAGGTAGTACGTCAAGGCGAGCCAGCGCCGTATCATTGCAATTTTAATCGACTATAGAAACCGTGCCGTTCTTTTGGCATCACGCTGCATAACCCGCGCGCATGAAAACAGATACGCACACCGCCGGTTTCCATAGGGCAAATGCCCGTCCTCCCACGGTTTTTTGTATATTCAGCCATATATGCCCACCAAACATTCAGGCAGCCTGAAAGCGCAGATTGCCCGCCGCACCCGCGCCCTTGCCGCCTTATCCGCCCTTGCCATGGCAGTGTCCGTGCCGTTTTCGTGGCACTGGATTGCCGAACTGTTCAGCCATTTCGTGCCGTATTACGCCGCCGTGTTCGCCCTTGCCGCCGCGTTTGCGGCAGGGAAACAGCGGTTGTGGTGGGCCGCGTGGTTTGTCCTGTCCGCCGCTTGGCTGGTGCAGCCGCAACCGCAGCCCGTCCCCGCCGAACCCGCCGCATACAGGCTTCTGTGGTACAACGTCAATCTCGGCAACCCGCAGCCCGAAACCGAAGCCGCACACATCCGCACGCTTGCCCCCGATTTTGTCGCCCTTGCCGAACCCGATTTGTCGCAGCCCGCATGGCAGGCTTTGCACCGCGAATACCCGCACGGCTGCCAGCATTCGGAAGACAGCCCGTTTTCGCTGGTGTTTTGGGCGAAACAGCTGCTTTCAGGCTGCCATATCGCCTTTATAGACGGCATCCCCTATATCCGCGCCGACTTGGCAGACGGCAGCCGCATTTTCGCCCTGCATCCGCCGCCGCCCATCACTGCCGAACTGGCCGCCACGCGGCAGAAATATCTGGATGCCGCTGCCGCCGACATCGCTGCCGCCGGTCATGCGGTTGTGGTGGGCGATTTGAACAGCAGCCCGTTTTCGCCCGTGTTCCGCCGCTTTGTGCAGCAGGCAGGGCTGTTGCCAGAAACACGCGGTCTGCTGCCCACTTGGAAGCCGTTTTTCATCCACATAGACCACGTTTTTGGCAAAAACGAAACCGTGTCCGCCCAAGCGCAGCCGTGGTTTTTTTCCGACCACCGCGCCATCTTGGTTACCCGCTACCGGACACAAGTTTTCAGGCAGCCTGAAAGCCGTTACAATGCCGCTTCCCGTTCACACAGCAAAAGGACAAGCCCATGATTGCCAAACAGCTTTTTGAAGAAGCCGCCAGTAAAATCAGCGACGCCGTCGCCAACAGCCCCGCCAAGGATTTCCAAAAAAACGCCAAAGCCATGTTGGGCAGCGCGTTTGGCAAAATGGACTTGGTGACGCGCGAAGAGTTTGACATCCAGCAGCAGATACTGCTGAAAACCCGCATCAAGCTGGCGGAACTGGAAGCGCGGCTGGCGGCATTGGAAACGCCCGCACTGCCCGAAACCGCAGAAGCCGCCGCAGCGGAAAAACCCGCCGCCCGCCGCAGGCATTCCAAATAACTTTTTCCAGGCAGCCCGAAAACTGCCTTTCTTTCCCAACCCTTTTTATTTTCAGGAGAAATTTATGTCTTACGATGTTAAAGATTTCACCCGCACAGGCAGCGCGGTTTCCACGCAGGAAGAGCTGCTGCAAAAGACCTACGGGCTTTTGGCGTGGTCGTTTGTGCCGTGTGCGGCAGGCGCGTTTGTCGGCATGATGTACGGCATGCGCATGTTCCGTGCGCTGGGCAGCCCGATAGCGATGTTTGTGGCCACGATGGCGTTTTTCTACGGCATGTGTTTCCTCATCGAGAAAAACCGCCACAGCCAAATGGGCGTGAACCTGCTGATGGTGTTCACCTTCGGCATGGGCGTGATGATGGGCCCGCTGCTGAACGCAAGCGGCCAGTTTGTCAATGGCGGCAAGCTGGTGGCCATCGCCGCGCTGATGACCGCGGGCGGTTTTTTCACCATGTCCGCGCTGGCACGCCGCGGCAATTTCAACAACAACGCGCTGGGCGGCTTTTTGAGCATGGGCGTGGTGGTGCTGATGATTGGCGTGGTGGCCAATTTCTTCTTTGCTCTGCCGTGGCTGTCGCTGACGCTGTCTGCCATGTTTGTGATTGTCAGCGCGCTGATGATTATGTGGCAGGTGCGCAATATTCTGGACGGCGGCGAGGACAGCCATGTGAGCGCGGCACTGACCATCTTCATCTCTATCTATAACCTGTTTTCCAGCATACTGCGTCTGCTGCTGGCATTTGCAGGGGAAGAGCGTTAATCCCGTTTGAGTGTGCGGCAAAGGCAGCCGAATCCGTTTCAGGCTGCCTTTTTCATGTTTGCCCAACCGCAATAACCGTTTGCCATAGAAATTTACAATCGCACCGCCGTGCATTTTTCTGTATGATGCCGCGTTTTTCAAACTTCAGGAGGCAATAAATGTCTATCAAACAAGAATTTAAAGATTTTATCATGCGCGGCAACGTGATTGATTTGGCTGTCGGCATGGTGGTGGGCACCGCATTTTCGGGGATTGTGAAATCGCTGGTGGACGATGTCATCATGCCGCCCATCGGTATTGTTTTGGGCGGGATAGACTTCTCCAACCTGTTCCTCACGCTGCGGCACGGCAAAACCGCAGGCATGGAATACGCCACGCTTGCCGCCGCCAAGGCAGACGGCGCAGTTACCATGAACGTGGGTTCGTTCATCAACACCGTTATCAGCTTCCTGATTGTGGCTTCTGCAATTTTTGTGGTGGTGAAACTCATCAACACGCTGAAAACTGCCGAAAAACCCGCCGAAGAAGCCGCACCCGCCGAGCCGAGCGAAGAGATTCTGTTGCTGCGCGACATCCGCGATTCGCTGAAAAAATAAACCCATCTGCAAACACCGCTAAAATGCGGTGTTTTTTCTTTCAGGCTGCCTGAAACCATGTTCGAAGATTATCCCGAAACGCCCGATTGCTTCCCCGCTGCCGCCGCGCTGCGCCTGCTTGCCGAAGCGGCACCCGAAGCCGCCGCCGTTGCTGCGCCGTTTGTGGAACGCCTGTTTGCCGCTTTGGCACGCGGCGATACCGCCGTCTATTTGGGGAACGAAGAGGCGCAGCGGTTGGCACAGGCCGCACCGGTTGTGGGAAACGGTCCGCAAAGCCCGCTGGTGTTGCAGGGGCGGCGGCTGATGCTGGCGAAATACTGGCAGCAGGAGCGGGATTTGGCGTGCGAGATTTTGCGTTTGTCTGCCGCGCCCGTCATGCAGCCCGAACATCCGCCGGCAAAGCTGCTGGCAGACTGGTTTGCCGATGAAGGCAGCCGCGACCAGCAGGCCGCCGCCGCGCTTGCGCTGCTGCAAAACTTTATCCTCATCAGCGGCGGGCCGGGCACGGGCAAAACCACCACGGTTGCCAAACTGCTTGCTCTGCTGCACCGCGAACCCGCACCGCGCACTGCCCTGTGCGCCCCCACGGGCAAAGCCGCCGCCCGCCTGACCGAATCGCTGCACCGCGCCGCAGCCGCCATCCCCGATTTACCCGAAGCCGCGCGCCGCTATCTTGCCGGTTTGCAAGGACAGACCGCGCACCGCCTGCTGGGTCTCGCCCCGCCGCAGATGCAGCCGGCATACCATGCGCACAACCCGCTGCCGCTGGACATCCTGCTGGTGGACGAAGCCTCCATGCTGGACAACCACCTGCTGCTGCAACTGCTCTCCGCCCTACCTTCGGGCTGCCGCACCGTTCTGTTGGGTGATGCCGGCCAGCTTCCCGCCGTTGGTGCGGGTGCGGTGCTGTCCGCCCTGTCGCAGGGCGGCGGTATGCAGCCTGAAACCGAAGCCGCTCTGCGCGCGTTGCTGCCCGAGCGGGACGCATTCCCCCTGCTTGCCGAACGGCATGCCCGTTTAACCGTCAGCCATCGGTTTGGTGCGGACAGCGGCATCGGCAGTTTGGCGCGTGCCGTGCAAAGCGGCGACGGTGCGGCGGCCTGGCAGATGTTTGCCCGTTTCCCCGATGTGCTGCACGCCGCGCCGCGCCATCCCGACAAACTGGTGCGCCGGCTATACCGCGAACACGCCGGCTATTGGCGCGCCATAGACGCGGGCAACGTTCAGGCTGCCTTTGCCGCGCAGGCGGAGCTGGCCGTGCTCACCGCGCTCAGAAACGATGCCGACAGCCTGAACGCTGCCTACCGCAGCCTGTTGCAGGAGCACGGCCGCGCCCGTGCCGATACTCTATGGTATGCGGGGCGGGTGGTTATGGTGTCGCGCAATGCCCCTGCGCAGCATCTGTATAACGGCGACATCGGCATTATCATGCAGTCTGAAAACGGGGAAGATGCGGATTTGCGCGCTTGGTTTGCCGATGCGGACGGTTTCCGCAGCGTGCCGTTAAGCCGCCTGCCCGAACATGAAACCGCTTTTGCCATCACCACCCACAAAAGCCAAGGCTCGGAATACGGCAGCGTCTGGTTTGCCGCGCCCGCACAGGCCGCATACGGCCGCGCACTGCTGTATACCGCCGTTACCCGCGCCAAACGGCAGTTTGTCTATTGGGGCAGCGGGGAGGGCTTTCAGGCTGCCTGCGCCCATGCCGAAATCCGCCGCAGCGCATTGGCGCAGTTTCTGGCAGAGGAGGCAGCCTGAGACCTTTGCAAAATCCCCATCTTTGGCACATTTCTGCGCCATGCGCTGCTCTAACGCTTGAAAATATAGTCGATTAAAATAAAAATGAGACAAGGCGGCGAGCCGCAAGGCGTACAGGTAGTACGTCAAGGCGAGCCAACGCCGTATCATTGCAATTTTAATCGACTATATTTCCATATTCTCTGCGCGTTTTGCGATGCCATTGCTTTGAACCGTACTCAAAGCTGAGGTTTTGCAAAGGTCTCAGCCTGAACACAAAACCGCCCGAAGCAGACGTTCGGGCGGTTTTGTTTTTGCCGGTGGGGCAGGGCGGGTGTTTGCGGACGGTGTGCCGCGGGACGAATGTATGCCTGCGCGGTTTCAGGCTGTCTTTTTAAGAAAAAATGGCCAACTGCCGCTGCGCATCCTGCAAATGGCTGATGCCGATGCCGACCAGCCGGTATTGTCTGTTCTGCGGCATCCGCCGTGCCAGCAGCAGGGCTGCCTGAAACAGTTCTTCCGTGTCCGACAGTGCGGACGAATAGGTCTGCGAACGCGTCAGCGTATGGAAATCCGCGGTTTTCAGTTTCAGCGTCAGTGTCAGCCCCACCGCTCCCTTGCGCCGCATCTGTGCCGATAGGTCTTCTGCCAGTTCGGGCAGATGCCGCACAATCCCGTCCAGCGGCAGGTCTTCCGCCAGCGTTGTTTCCGTGGAAATCTGCACCCGTTCGCGTGATGCCTGCACCGGCCGCCTGTCTGTCCCGCGTGCCAAATCGTAAAGCCGGTAGCCCCACTTGCCGAACAGGTTCACCAGCACGCCCAAGGGCGCACGCTGCAAATCGCCCGCCGTCCGCCAGCCCTGCGCGTGCATTTTGGCCAGCGTTTTTTTGCCCACGCCCGGGATTTTTTCCAGCGGCAGCACGCGCAAAAACGCGTCGGCCTGCTGCGGCGCAACCACAAACTGCCCGTTCGGCTTGCGCCAGTCGGACGCGATTTTGGCGAGAAATTTGTTCGGTGCGATGCCTGCCGAGGCGGTTAGGCCCGTGCGGCGGAAAATCTCGGCCCTTATGGCCTGCGCGATGTCGCGCGCGTATTCAAAACCCTGTTTGTTTTCCGTAACGTCCAGATAGGCTTCGTCCAGTGAGAGCGGTTCCACCACGTCGGTATGCAGCCTGAAAACTTCGTGCACCTGCTGCGACACTTCGCGGTATAGCGCGAAACGCGGCGGCACAAATACTGCTTGCGGGCACAGCCGCTTTGCCGTTGCGGCGGGCATGGCGGAGCGCAATCCGTACCGCCGCGCTTCATACGAAGCCGCGCACACCACCGAGCGCGCGCCTTCCCACGCCACAACCAGCGGCAGCCCGCGCAGGTGCGGCTGCTCGCGCTGTTCTACCGAGGCATAGAACGCGTCCATATCAATGTGGATGATTTTGCGGATGGGGGACATGGTTTTAGGCATCGGGTCGTTTCGCCATCCACAGGCCGGTACACAGGCAGACTGCGGCCGTTGCCGCGCTGAGCGGCCGGTGTTGCGGGAAGGCGGCAAACAGCCCTATGCAGGAAACCGCCATCATTGCCCACGCCAGATATTTGGCGCGGCGCGGGATGGCGCGGTTTTGTTCCCAGGCGGCAATCATCGGGCCGAAGTGCCGGCTCTGTTTCAGGCGGTTATGGAAACGCGGCGAGGCGCGCGCCCAGCAGAGGGCGGCGAGCAGCACGAAAGGGGTGGTCGGCAGGCCGGGCAGCACGATGCCGATTGCGCCTAAGAGCAGCGACACTGCGCCGGCCAGCCACAGCAGGGCGTTTTTCAGTGCGCTCATGGTTTTTTGGGTTTTTCGTGGAAGGGGCAGCCTGAAACGCCGAGTTTTTCCCAGCCTTCGCGCCCCATTGCGCGCAATAGTTTGATGTTGCGTTCGTAAATGACTGCGGGGTCGGGGAAGGCTTGGGCGGCGCGCTCAATGCTGTCTTCGCGGATGAGGTGGAGGGTGGGATAGGGGCTGCGGTTGGTGCAGTTGGCGATGTCGTCCGCGTCGGTGTCGGCAAATTGGAAGTCGGGGTGGAACGGGGCGATTTGGATGATGCCTTCTGCGTCGTTGTCTGCCAGTGCCTGTTCTGCTGCGTCCAGCATGTCGTTGAATATCAGGAAGTCGCCGAACAGGGTGGGGCAGACGAGCAGGGTGGTTTCGAGTTGCTGCGGCGGGGTGGCCAGCAGGCGTTGGATTTCTGCGTCGAGGTCTTCCAGAAAACCATCCGTGTGGCGGGCGTGGCTGACGGCGATGCGTATCTGCCCTTTGGCGTGCGGGGCTTTGGCAAACGGGCAGAGATTCAGCCCGATAACGGCTTTTTCCAGCCATTCGGCGGTGCGCATGGCGACGGGGTCGGTGTGGGTTTGGTGGGTCATGGTGGGTGTTGTCCTGTTTGGGTTGGGTTTAAAGGAAGAATGGCGGTGGGGTAGGCAGCCTGAAACGCGAGGTGTGTTGCTGTTTTCAGGCTGCCCACACGCTGCATCTCCGAGGGCAGCCTGAAACGCGTGGGCATGAATGCCCACCCTACGAGGATTGGGGTTGCGTGTTTTCAGGCTGCCTTATGTGCGGATGCCGAGGGCGGCCAGTGCGGCGGTTGCGGCTGCTTGGCCGCTTTGGACGGCGGCTTCCAGCGTGGCGGGATAGCGCGGGTGCAGCCAGTCGCCGGCCAGATGGATGTGTGCTGCCGCCAAGTCTGATGTGTCGGGCAGGGTGCGGGCGACGGTGCTGGCGGCAACGGCGCGTTTTTCCACAATCGTTTGCCGTGCTATGGGCGCGCCGGCATCGGGGCAGAGGCGCAGCACGTCGGCATGCACGGCTTCTGCCAGCGCGTCCGTGCCGCCGTTTTTCAGGCTGCCTGAAAGTGTGTCGGACAGGCTGATGACGGCGGCAATTTCGGGCGCGCCGTTGAGCCGCGTGCGGTCTATCAGCCATTGCGCGGTGCCGCGGGCGAAGCCGGTCATCGGTGCGGGCAGGCGCGGGGGGGCGGCATAGCGCAGGCAGACGGTGGCGATGGCGTGGTGGGACAGTGTGCCGGCCGCTGCCCGCGCTGCGCCGCCGGTGTGTTCGGGCAGCAGCCTGTCCAGATGATAGGGGGCGACGGCGATGACGGCTGCATCAAAGTGCGCGCCCGCTGCCCTTATGCCGCCGTTTGGGCATTCCAGCCTGCCGACGCGGGTTTCAGGCTGCCATGCGCCGCCGTTTTGCAGGATGAAGTCCAGCACGGGGCGGACAAAGGCTTCGTCCAGCCCGCAGCGGGGAAGCAGGTAGTCGCTGGCGGCGCGGCTTGACCACACGCCGTCTGCCAGTACGTTGCACAGGGTGTTGAGGCTGGCGGTTTCGGGCGGGGTGTTGAGTGCGCCTGCCGTCATCGGCTGCCAAAATTCTTCGCGCCATTTTTGCGGAACGTGTGCTTCATCCAGCCATGAGGCGATGCTTTGGTCGGGCGGGTTGCGTTTGGCGTGTGCTTGGAGGCGGGCAAACTGGCGCAGCAGGCTGAATTTTTCGGCCAGCGTGGCACGGCGTGCGCCCAATACGGCGGCGGCAAGGTTCAGCGGTGCGGGCAGCCATCGGGCAGCCTGAAAGCTTGCGCCGTCTGTAAGATGCCATTGCAGCGGCAGGCGGCAGAAGTTGCGCCGCCAGTCTGTGCCTGTTTTGTCCAGCAGGGCGAATACGCTGCGGTATGCGCCGACCAGCAGGTGCTGCCCGTTGTCCAGAAACGAAAAGCTGCCGCCGGATACGCTGCGCGCGCGTCCTCCTGCCGTGTGGCCGGCTTCGTAAAGCACGGTTTCGGCATGGGGGACAAGGTGTGCGGCGGCGGACAATCCCGCCCAGCCGGCACCGATGACGGCGATTTTGGGTTTTGGTTTCTGCGGCATGGTTGGGGCTTTCAGGCTGCCTGAAACGGCAGAGCGGCGGATTATAGTCGATTAAAATTGCAATGATACGGCGTTGGCTCGCCTTGACGTACTACCTGTACGCCTTGCGGCTCGCCGCCTTGTCTCATTTTTATTTTAATCGACTATATATAGTCGGTTGGTAAAAAATTGCGGTTTTGGCCGGCGGCGGTTGGTGTGTGTCGTGTTGGTTTTGTGGCGGAGGAATCGGTTGCCTGTACGGTTTCAGGCTGCCTTTTGGGGAGAAACGCGTGGGCAGCAAGTGCCCACCCTACGGGGGGGTGTTGTGTATTTATTCCTATGTAGTAGTGGTTCAAAGGCAATCTGCGATTTTTATGGAACGTGTAGGCAAGGTAGGGTGGGCACTTGCTGCCCACGCGTTTTGCGTATTTATGTATTAGGGCAGCCTGAAACCGCGTGGGTATGAATGTCCGCCCTATGGGAATCGGTGTTGCCGGTGTTTATTCCTATGCGTGGTGATAGGTTTTCAGGCTGCCTTTGGGGGAGGACGCGTGGGCAGCAAGTGCCTACCCTACGGGGTGGTGTTGCCGGTGTTTATTCCTGTTTGTGGCGGCATAGGTTTTCAGGCTGCCCCAATGGCGAAAACCGCCTGCGGGAACAGGCGGTTTGCATGCGGTGCGGTGTTTTACAGATTCGGATTCACGATAATCTTAACTGCCGATTCGTTGTTGTGAATCAGCCGCTCGAAGCCTTCGCTCACCAGCTCGTCCAGCTTGATGCGTTGGGTGATGAAGGGTTTCAGGTTGATTTTGCCTTCTTCCACCAGTTTGATGGTTTCGGCGTGGTCGTTGCAGTAGGCGATGGTGCCGCGCACGTCCAGTTCCTTCATCACCACGCTGTGTACGTTGATGGTGGCGGGGCGGCTCCAAATGGAGACGATAACCAGATTTGCGGTCGGTTTGCAGGCGGCAACCAGCGTGTCCAACACTTTGTTTACGCTGGTGCATTCAAACGCAACGTCCACGCCTTGGCCGTTGGTCAGTTTCAGCGTTTCTGCCACCACGTCCACTTCGGACGGGTCGAGGATGTAGTCGGCAACGCCGGATTCGCGGGCTTTTTCTTTGCGCGCCTTGCTCAGTTCGGTGATGATGACTTTTACGCCTTTGGCTTTCAGCACGGCGGAGAGCAGCAGCCCGATTGGACCTGCGCCGCCCACCAGTGCCACGTCGCCTGCTTTCGCCCCGCTGCGGACATAGGCGTGGTGTCCCACGGAAAGCGGTTCAATCAGCGCGGCTTCGTCCAACGGGATTTTGTCGGAAATCGGATGCACCCAGCGGCGTTTCACGGCGATTTTTTCTGCCAACCCGCCGCCGCAGCCGCCCAGGCCGATGAAGTTCATGTCTTTGGAGAGGTGGTAGTTGCTGCCTGGGCCGGTCGGCACGTCGTCACGGATGATGTAGGGCTCAACCACTACATGCTGGCCGACTTTGATGTCGTCCACGCCTTCGCCCACGGCATAGACCACGCCGGAGAATTCGTGTCCCATGGTTACGGGCGCGGATTCGCCCGAAATCGGGTGCGGATGGCCGCAGGGCGGGATGAAAATCGGACCTTCCATAAATTCGTGCAGGTCTGTGCCGCAGATGCCGCACCAAGCCACTTTGATGCCGACTGTGCCGGGGGCTACGATGGGTTCGGGGATGTCTTCCACGCGGATGTCGCCTTTGTCGTAGAAACGTGCTGCTTTCATAAGTTATGCTCCAATCGAGGTTTTGGGGATAAGCCGTTCAGGCTGCCTTTGCTGCCGTGCAGCCTTGGGGCGGATAACAAACGGGCGGTGCTTCTGTCCGCTTGCAGCATGGCGGCGCGCTGCCCGAAGCGGCGGCCGCACGGAAACGAGTATAATGATTTTGGGGGAAGTGTTAAAGTTCTTTTACAAAAGTGAGTTGGGGGGGTGTTCGTTGCCCATGCGTTCGTCTCCGAAAGGCAGTCTGAAACCGCGTGGGCATAAATGCCCACCCTACGAGGTTGGGTTGCGTGGTTATTTCTGCGCGTCGGTGGGTTTAAAGGCAATAATCCGCCGTGCAAAAACGTTTCAGGCTGCCCTGTGGTGTCTCGGGGCAGCCTGAAAGCGTATTAAGGGGTCAGTGCGACATAATCTGGCTGAGGAACTGTTTGGCGCGGTCGGTTTTCGGGTTGTCAAAGAAGTCGTCCGGCGTTGCGTCTTCCAGAATCTTTCCTTTGTCCACAAAAATGATGCGGTCGGCGACTTCGCGGGCGAAGCCCATTTCGTGGGTAACGCACATCATGGTCATGCCGCTTTGCGCCAAATCTTTCATCACTTTGAGCACTTCGCCGACCATTTCGGGGTCGAGGGCGGAAGTGGGTTCGTCAAACAGCATCACGCGCGGTTCCATTGCCAGCCCGCGTGCAATCGCGACGCGCTGCTGCTGCCCGCCGGACAATTGCCCGGGCAGGGCGTATTTTTTGTCGAACAGCCCCACGGTTGCGAGAAGCTGCGTGGCTTTGGCTTCGGCAGCGGCGGGGCTGATGCCTTTCACTTTGATGGGGGAGAGGGTGATGTTTTCCAGCACGGTTAGGTGGGGATACAGGTTGAAATGCTGGAAGACGAAGCCGACTTCGGTGCGGATTTTGTTGAGGTCGGTTTTCGGATCGGCAACGTTTACGCCGTCCACGAGGATTTCGCCCGATTCGATGCGCTCCAATTGGTTCACGGTGCGGATGAGCGTGGATTTGCCGCTGCCGGAGGGGCCGCACACGACAACGACTTCGCCTTGGCGGATGTCCAGATTCACGCCGTTGATGACGTGGTTGCTGCCGAAGTGTTTGTGGACGTTTCTGAAACTGAGCATGATTCTTTCGGGGTTGATTTGGTGGGTCATTTTTTGGGGCTTTCTGTTTGCGGGAAGGGGGTTTCAGGCTGCCTGCCTATTCCAGCACGCGGGTGCTGTCGGGCAGTTTGGCGTTTCTGGCGGCGGTGATGCAGGGGCGGAAGCGGTTTCGTTGCTGTCTTCTGGTTTTCTGCATTTAGGTTCTACTTTCTCTAAATTATCCTCTTTATTTGAATTAGCTGTTTCTTTCATTGGTAAAATAATCCTGATTTCATCTGTTTTTATGGGTAAAGTAAATTTATTTTGGGTGCAGTCGTTAAATTGAAGTAAAGTATATCCTCCCATTCCGTACCAGAATATATTAACATCAGTAATTACATTTAGTTTATCATTTCCATATTTAGTTTCAGATTCAGAATATCCCATTTCTCTGCGTACTAAGTTGTAATCTCTATCTTCTTTGAATTGGATAATTACTTTTTCTTTTCTTATTCCTAAATTTAAAAGAATATTTTCTCTACTCGTAGTGGAAAATATTAATATTATTATTAATATTATAGTGAATATTACATTATTTGATAAGTTTTCTATCCTTGGTGCCTTTTCAAGAAGAGCAATTGCAAATGATAAAATAGCTAGTGTAAAGATTGTTACTATTATTAGATAATATTCATTACTGCTAATAGGATTATTAGTTTCTCGTATATATGTTTGTACATATTTTGGTGTATATATAATTATTATAAATATTGAGAAGAATATTATACTTAATAATATTTTCCATCTTTTATTTGTTGCTTTAAATATTTCTAACCATATCTTTGAAAAAGGTAAGATAAGTACTGTAAATATTGCTGCGTATATTCCAATTCCAATAGCAATCATAAGTAAGCTAGCAGTATCAGAAATTGATAAAGTTGGCGGTATCCAATGAATATCAAAAAAGAAATAGGCAAATATAGTTATAAAACCGATTACTACTCCAAATGAAATTGCATGTTTAAAATATCTTGCAATACTCTCAATATCTAATGTGCTATTTGTATTTTGGGATATGTTCGGATTTTGAGCCATTTTAAAAATCTCTCAATAAGTGATAAACAGCTTTATATGAGAATGCGTTTTCAGGCTGCCTTATCACCCTGCGCCAGATAGTTGGACAGGGCAACGTATTTTTCGGGCGGGATTTCTTCGGGACGCATGGCGGGGGCGATGCCTGCGGCTTCCAAATCGGCATCGGCGGCGGTGTTTTTCAGGTTGTTGCGGATGGTTTTGCGGCGTTGGGCGAAGGCGGTGCGCACGAGTTCGGCGAAGCGGGGGAAGTCGTCTGCCCTGCCGATGCGCTGCGGCACGGGAATCATGCGGACGACGGCGGAATCTACTTTGGGGGCGGGCGTGAAGCTTTCGGGCGGCACGTCCAGCAGTTTTTCCATGTCAAAGAAGTATTGCAGCATGACGGACAGGCGGCCGTAGTCGCGGCTTGACGGGACGGCGGTCATGCGTTCAACCACTTCTTTTTGCAGCATGAAGTGCATGTCGGTTACTTGGCCGGCGGTTTCGGCGAGGCGGAACAGCAGGGGGGTGGAGATGTTGTAGGGTAGGTTGCCGACGATTTTTTTGCGGCCGGGGATGCTTGAAAAATCAAAGCGTAGGACGTCGCCTTCGTGGATGGTGAGTTTGGCGGCGAAGGGCTGCTGTTTCAGATAGGCGATGATGTCGCGGTCTATCTCGCAGACGTGCAGCGTGTCCAGCCGGCGGGCGAGCGGTTCGGTGAGCGCGCCGAGACCGGGGCCGATTTCTATGACGGTGTCGGCGGGTTCGGGGCGGACGGCGTTTACGATGGCGGCGATAATGCTTTGGTCTTGCAGGAAGTTTTGTCCGAAGCGTTTGCGGGCTTGGTGTGTGGGCATGGCGGTTTCGTGCGGCGGGCAAAGCGCGCTATTGTACTGGAAAAGCTTTCAGGCTGCCTGAACGGGTATAGTGGATTAAAATCGCAATGATACGGCGTTGCCAACGCCCTTATGTACTATCCGTACACGGCGGGCGTTGTCGCCTTGTCTCATTTTGATTTTAATCCACTATATTTATCGGGCGGACATGAGTTTGGCGATGAGTTTTTGCAGGCGGACGGTGTCTTCCCTGCTGTTTTCGGGCTGCTTTAATTTTTCGCGCAGGCGTTGGATTTGGGCGGTTTTGAGTTCGGCGGTGAGCTTGCGGATGCCGTCTTGAAATTCGCGGCATTTGGCGTCGCTGTCGTCGGTTTCGTCTTCGCTGTGCAGGCTGTTGCGGAAGATGCGGTCTATGGTGGCGGCGAAGGGGCTGTTGCGGAAGTGTTCTATCGCTTGGGCGGGGGTGAGGCGGCTGTTGGCGCGGCAGGCATCGGCAAGGGCGAGCAGGCAGGCGGCATCGCCTTCGGCGGGGAGGTAGTCGGGGATGACGGCGTATTGCGCCCACTGGGGGTTGAGCAGCAGGGTGCGGATTTGCCGTTGGGCGAGTGTGGGCGTTTCAGGCTGCCTGAAACTTTCGCGCGGCAGGGTGTAGCGCTTGGCTTCAATGTGCCGCTTGGGGGCGGCCTGACCCATCAGGTGGGCGAGGTTGGCGGGGTCTATGCCGACCAGCCCGCTGAGTTTTTGTTTCAGCAGAAAGGCGAAGGCGGGGGCGGTGATTTGGGCAAGCAGGGGGGCGGCGCGCTGTATCAGTTCGGCTTTGCCTTCCTGTGTGTCCAAATCCAATCCGGATGCGAGCGCGTCCCAAAAGTATTGCGACAGCGGACGGCTTTCGTGCAGCAGGGCTTCTTCAAAGCGTGCGCTGCCGTGTTCGCGCACGAAGCTGTCGGGGTCGTGTTCGGCGGGCAGGAATAGGAAATGCAGGTTTTTGCCGTCTTTGAGGCGGGGCAGGGCGTTTTCCAATGCGCGCCATGCGGCTTTGCGCCCTGCCGCGTCGCCGTCAAAGCAGAAATAGACGTTGTCGGTTTGGCGGAACAGGATGCCGATGTGTTCGGCGGTGGTTGCCGTGCCGAGTGCGGCAACTGCGTAGCCGATGCCGTATTGCGCCAGCGCAACTGCGTCCATATAACCTTCCACCACTAAAATTCGTCCTGCATCGCGCACGGCTTCGCGGGCTTCCCATAGGCCGTATAGGTTTTTGCCTTTATCAAACAGCGGGGTGTCGGGCGAATTGAGGTATTTGGGTTTTGTGTCGTCCAACACGCGCCCGCCAAAGCCGATGACGCTGCCTGAAATATTGCGGATGGGGAACATCAGGCGGTTGCGGAAGCGGTCGTAATGGCGGCCTTCGTTTTCCACAACCAGCCCGCTTTCTATGAGTGCGGGCGCGGGATAGGGCTGGAACTCTTGGGAAAGCGGCTGCCAGCCTTCGGGTGCGTAGCCGATGCCGTAGCGTTCGGCAATTTCGGGCGAAAGCCCGCGTTTTTGGGCATAGGCTTGGGCCTGCGGCGAGGTTTGAAGCTGGCGGGCATAGAAGGCGGCGGCGGTTTGGAGGGCGGTTTCCAGTGTCTGCTGCTGTTTTTTGCGTGCGGCACGCGCTTCGGGCGGCTCGTTCAGGCTGCCTTTGGTGCGCGGCACGGCAAGGCCGATGCGGTCGGCAAGCTGCTGCACGGCTTCGGCAAAACCGAGATTTTGGTATTGCATGACAAAGCCGATGGCCGAACCGTGCGCGCCGCAGCCGAAGCAGTGATAGAACTGTTTGGCGGGGCTGACGGAGAAACTGGGGGATTTTTCTTTGTGGAACGGGCAGCAGGCCATGTAGTTCGCGCCGCTTTTTTTGAGCGGGACGTATGGCTCTATCACGTCCACGATGTCGGTCTGGGCGAGCAGGTCGTCTATAAAATCTTGTGGAATCATGGTGTTTTGGTTTTCAGGCTGCCTTGTTTTGCACCTGCCCCGAACGGTTGGTTTTTTCACACGGATTGTGGCGGTGCGGCGGATAAGGTGTGGATAAGCGGCTTAGGGGATTGTGTTGCCGCAAGTTTTTCAGGCTGCCTGTTTTTTGTGCAGGTGCTTTGGGGAAGGGTGTTTGTGACTTTTGGATGGCAACGCGTGGGCAGCGAGTACCCACCCTACGGAGATTGGGGTTGCGTGTTTGTTCCCGCGTGTTGGCGATGGGCTCAAAGGCAATTTGTTGTGTTTTTCAGAACGCTGCGTTGGGTAGGGTGGGCACTTGCTGCCCCCGCGCTGCCTCTCCAAAAGGCAGCCTGAAAATGCGAGGGCATATACCAGCCCTACCAATCAGGCTGCCCCCTGTGCCTTGGCACGATAAACCCACACGGTTGCGGGCGGGCAGTTGCGCAGCACGGTGGCGTGGCGGAAGCTGGCAATGGCGGGGTCGTCGGCAAGCGGGGGGATGGGGTTTTTGATGCCGTAGGTAAACTGGATGAGCACGGAAGCGGGGTTGCGCCGCAATTCGGTTTGCAGGAAACGGGCGATGTCGGCGGCTTCGGTTTGCGGCAGGCTGCGGAAGGGCAGGGACGACACGATGGTTTTGTTGCCCGGTTCTGCCCATTGCGGCAGGTCTTGCACACGGCAGCAGAAAACAGCGGTTTCAGGCTGCCTGTGCTGCAATTCGGCGGCAAAATCCGCCATGCATTCGCAGGCAATGAGGCGGGCGGGCGGCAGGGCGGCGGCAAGCGTGCCTGTAATCGCGCCTTTGCCGGCACCGGCTTCAATCACCAGCGCGCCTGCCGCGCCGTATTTGAGTGCGGCTTCGGTCATGGCGCGGGCAAGGAATTTGGACGAGGGCAGCACGCTGCCGATGCTGCGGGGGTGCTTGGCGAAGCTGTGCAGCCAGCCTGCGGCATCGCGGCTTTTGCGGACGGCTCGGGCAGCGCGGCGGCGGGCGACAAGGCGCAGCAGATGCCGGCGGCGGCGCAGGTTGGAAGACATGGTGTTTCCTTTGGGCGATGGTTGGTTTTGTCGGCGGGATGCGGCGCAAGCCAAGTGGGGCGGGTGTCCGCTGCCCGTGCGTTTTGTGTTTGAAGGCAGCCTGAAACCGTGTTTTCCGTTTTCAGGCTGCCTGAAAGTTATTCGGGTGCGGCCAAACCGAAATGTCCGAAGGCGGCGGCGGTTGCCATGCGGCCGCGCGGGGTGCGTTGCAGGAAGCCCTGTTGGATGAGATAGGGTTCGATAACGTCTTCAATCGTGTCGGCAGATTCGCCGATGGCGGCGGCAACGTTTTCCAGCCCCACCGGCCCGCCGCCGAATTTGTGCAGCACGGCTTCCAAGAATTTCCTGTCCATCATATCTAGGCCGATTTTGTCCACGTCCAGCATGGTGAGCGCGGCATCGGCGATGTCGGCGTTGATGCTGCCCGAATGTTTGACTTCGGCATAATCGCGCACGCGGCGCAGCAGGCGGTTGGCGATGCGCGGCGTGCCACGGCTGCGTCTGGCGACTTCCAGCGCGCCCTGTTTGTCCAAATCCATGCCGAGCAGTTGGGCGGAGCGGACGACGATGGTGGCCAAATCGGCGGTTTCGTAAAATTCAAGGCGGGAAACGATGCCGAAGCGGTCGCGCAGGGGGTTGGTGAGCATGCCTGCACGCGTGGTTGCGCCCACCAGCGTAAACGGCGGCAAATCAATTTTGACGCTGCGGGCGGCAGGGCCTTCGCCTATCATGATGTCCAGTTGGTAGTCTTCCAGCGCGGGATAGAGGATTTCTTCCACCACAGGGCTGAGGCGGTGGATTTCGTCGATAAAGAGAACGTCGTGCGGTTCGAGATTGGTGAGCAGGGCGGCAAGGTCGCCTGCGCGTTCGAGCACGGGCCCGCTGGTTTGGCGCAGGTTTACGCCGAGTTCTTTGGCGATGATGTGGGCAAGGGTGGTTTTCCCCAGTCCGGGCGGACCGAAGAGGAGGGTGTGGTCCAAGGCTTCGCCGCGCCGTTTGGCAGCCTGAATAAAAATGCCGAGCTGTTCTTTGGCTTTGGGCTGGCCGATGTAGTCGGACAGGGTTTTGGGGCGCAGGGCGCGTTCTAGTTGTTCTTCCTGTGCGGAGAGTTTTTGGGCGGTGATGAGGCGGGGGGAAGCGGCGGCGGTGAGGTTGTCGGTTTCTAGCATGGTGCGGGTGTTTTCAGGCTGCCTATTTCAGCAGCAGGGAGTCGTCTATCCATTTGGTTCCAAATATTTCTTGGATGTTGCGCAGGGTAGTGTCCTGTTCCAGCAGGGTTTGGGCGCGTGCGCGGTTTTCGGCGGTTTGGCGTTCGCGGCGCATGGCGGGAGTTTCGTGTTTTTGTGTTTCGTCGAGCGGTTGGGTTTGGATGCGGACGGGCATGGCGTAGGCTTGGGACAAAACGCGGGCGATGCGGTCGAGGTATTCTTTGTTTACGCGGGATTTGGTGTTGGCCGGATCGGTGGCCAAATGCAGTATGCCGTTTTCCCAGCCTGCCCATGCGGTGTGTTCCAGCAGCATCCGTGCGGCAGCAACCTGTGTGCCGATGCGGGCGGTGATTTCGTGCCAGTGTTCGGCGGCAAAAGGGGGCATGGGGCTGTCGGTTGCTGTTTCAGGCTGCCTTTGCGGTTCGGCAGGGGGGGCTGCTTTGTTTTTCGGGCTGCCTTTTTTTGTCGGTTTGCTTTTGGATTCGGCGGGGGCGGGTTCGGGCGGAACGGGTTCGGCTGCGGCGGCAGGGGTTTCAGGCTGCCCTTGCGGTGGGTTGCCGGTTTTCAGGCTGCCTGAAACGGGATGCTGCGCAGCGGGTTCTTCGGCGGCGTTTGCAAATCCGTGTTCTGGC
>CAUQSD010000030.1:0-23166 GCA_963520685.1 uncultured Kingella sp.
GCTAAAAATCTTGCGGGTTTGGTGTGGAATTTAGGGCTAATCTAGTACAGCCCCATTAATTTTTACGTGTTCCGACTATATCCTTCACAGCAAAGCAGCCTGAAAACCGAATGTATGATTTTCAGGCTGCCTTTGTTTCGTGCCGGTTTCAAAAAACAACACGGTAGGCGGTATCCCGTTCCGCCAGATAAACCGTCTGCCCGTTTGCCAGCGCGGCATGACGGATGCGGCTGTCGGTATTGCCGACAAACGTACCGTTGGTGCTTCCCGTGTCTTCCAGCCACAGGCGGCCGTCTTCGTCCATGCCGATTCGGCAGTGGCGGGCGGAGACGGCGGCGCGGTTGATGACGATGTCGTTGTCTGTTGCGCGCCCGATGCTCAGCACCTGGCCTGCACGGATGTGGATGGGCGGCAAACCGTTTGACAGTGGTTCCAGTGTCGCGCTGTTGCGGGCGGCAGCCATCTGGGCGGACGGGGCTTCCACGCGGAAACGTGCCGCATCGTTATCGCGTGTCAGTTGCAGGATGTCGCCTGTTTTCAATGCGGCGTGTTTAATCGGTTTGCCGTTGGCAAAGCTGCCGTTGGTGCTGCCGAGGTCTTCGGCTTCTACGCGGCTGCCGTCAAACCGCAGGCGGATGTGGCGGCCGGAAATTTGCGGATGGTTGATAAGGATATCCGAGCCGCTGCCGCGCCCGATGACGATGTCGCGTCCGGCGGGCAGAACGATGTCGCGTCCGCCGCTGAGACAGGTCAGTGTCAGACTGCCGCTGTTTGTGCCGCTGCTATGGATGCGGGTGGGGGAAGGGTCGGATTGCGCTCCTGCGATGCGGCGCAGAAGCTGCGAATTGATGGGTTGATTGGCACCGGCGCGGACTTGGGCGCGCAGGCGTTTGAGATACAGGATAACGGCAATGCCCATGCCGACGATAAGCAGCAGCAGGAAGTAAATCCATTTGGTTTGCTGTGCCGCGCCTGCTTCCGCCGCACTCAGGCAGCGGCCGCTGATTTGTTGGTAGGGCACGTTTTCTTTTTTCAGCATGGGAATCAGCTCTTTGTTGCTGACGGCCAGCACGGTGTTCTGCTGTTGGACGTGTCCTGCGTAATTGGTGCCGACGATTTGCCCGCACTGGTTCACCAGCGGGCCGCCGCTGTTGCCGCCCGAAATCGGGGCGTGGTGTTCCCACACGGTTGAGCCGCTTTGCGATCTGAATTCGCGTTTGAGCGTGCCTTCCGCCACCACGGGGGTTACGAAGCCTTCGGGGTCGCCGAAGCCCGCGCCTGATGTCAAATCGTCCGATGCCCCGGGGAAACCCAGTGAGAATACGGGCGTGGTCGGCAGGAAATAGGCGGCATCGCCCAAGGGCAGGGGTGTGCCTTCCAAGCCGTCTGCCTGTCCGATGGCTAGGTCTTTATCTTTGTCGCTGGTCAGGACGTTTATCGGCAGCAGTTCCAGCTTGGGCGAAATGCTGCGGACGACAAACATTTTCGGTTTGCCCAGTTTTGCCAATTCGGGGTTATCCAGCTCGCCGCCCAAAACGTGGTGGTTGGAAACGATGTGTCCTTTTGGGGAGACGAGATAACCCGAGCCGTGTCCCAGCATGAGAAACAGTTGTCCTTTTTGTTTGAACAGCAGTGTGCGTTCGTTGCCCTGCACCACCAGCACATAGCCTTTGTTGTTGATATTGGAGAGCATTTCGTTGTTCAGAATGCGCGAGGCGGCTTCATCGGGCAGGGGAATGCCTATCCACAGGCGGTAGACGGAACGGCCGGCCGTTATGACGGGGTTGTCGGCGGCATGTGCGGATAGGGTGAGCAGCAGGAACAGGCTGAGCAGCAGGCGTTTTAATACGGGCATGGATTTGTCCTTCGGTAGGGCAGCCTGAAAACGGGGAAAAGCGGTTTTCAGGCTGCCTTGGTTTATTTTTTGGCGGGTTTTGGGGAATGGATGCCGGATGTTTCGGCCGGCGGTTTTTTGGCTTGGGACTGCGCCCAGAAAAACGCGGCGGTGGCGGCGGCGATACCGAGCAGTATGCCGGCCGACAACAGGCGCAGCAGGCGTTTGGGGGACGAAGGCGGCGGAACTTCGGCAGTGCCTGCTTGGCGGTTTACCAGTGTGGGGCGGGAATCGGGCAGGACTTTGGTGGGCGGAACGGGGCTGTCCGGTTCGGCATTGAGCCCGCTGCGGGCGCGTATCAGGATGACGGAGACGTTGTCCTGCCGGGGGTTGTTTTTGCCCGCCACTGCTGCCATCAGGGCTTGGACGGTTTGGTTCGGGGGGCTGCCTGCCTGTGCGGCGATAAGAGCTTCCATTTCGCCGCCCGCACTGTCGTCCAGCGTTTGGATGCCGTCGCTGGCGAGCAGGAGTATGTCGCCGTTTTTCAGGCTGCCTTCGCCGATGTCTATATGGCTGATGCTGCCGCCCGTTATGGCACTGGTGACGGCGTGGCGGGCGGGATGGCGTTCTGATTCTTCGCGGCTGATGATGCCGGCGGCAATCATTTTTTTCAGGTCTTCGGCGAAGGCGTGGTTGGCGTTGATGCGGGTAAGGCAGCCTGAACGGCAGAGATAGAGCGGGCTGTCGCCCACGCTGATGTAGGTATAGCGGCCGGCAGCTTCGTCCAGCAGCAGGGCGATGACGGTGGTGCCCATGCCGTAGAGTTCGGGGTGGGCGGCAGCTTCTTCCGCCAGGCGTCCGTTGGCGTGCTGCACTGCCTGCCGCAGGGCTTCGGCGGCATCGGCGGACGGATGGTTTTGCAGATACCCGCCGATGGCTTGGGCAACGGTGCAGGCTGCTTTTGCGCCGCCCTTGTGGCCGCCCATGCCGTCTGCCAGCACAAACAGCCGCAGATTCGGGGAAAGACGCTGTTCGGCAACGGCATCCTGCTGCTCTTCGCGGCAGCCGATTGCTTGTGCCTGATAGGATTCGGTCTGCATGGTTCTGCTTCCTTATCGGTGATGGCAAACGACTTGATTGCCGGATGGCGTCGGTTTGCTTGGGCGTGTTTGCGGACACGCATCAACAGATACGCGGATAGGGAGTGTTGCTGCCTGTGCCTTGCACCAAATGTTGCGGTAGGGCAGCCTGAAAGCAAAGCTCAACGGCATTCGCCGCCGTCCACAACGGCCACGGCAATCGGCTTATCTTCGGTGTCGTACAGCGGCGCGATAAACAAACCGCCGCCGCGCAGCCATCTGCGTATGATTCGGTCTTCGCAGGCGGGTTCTACCAGCCATTCGCTGGCTGCCTTGCTGAACTGGGTTTTCTGTTCGTCTGTAAACTGGTCGCTGCTGATTGAGGTGTGGGTAAGCCGCAAAGCCAGCGTGTTTTCGTCGTACAGATAAACTTTGTCCATCCGTATGTTTTCGCTCATCATACGCGGCAGGTCTCTGTTCAGCTCTTCTAGGTCGGATTGCGAAAGGCGTTCGGAGCTGCGCCCTGCCGTGCCGCCGCTTTCGCGTTCTCCGCGTCCGCCGTTCTCTTCAGAATCTGTGCCGCTCTCTTCGGTTTCTGCGCCGTTTTCTTCCGATGCGCTGTCTTTTTTATTGTCGGCAACCACAATCGGCGGGTCGTTGTCGGCAGGCTTGGTTACGGTTTCTTTTTCTTTGGTTTTCGGATTGCCTTCATCGGTTTTGCCGCCCGACAGGACGAACCATGCCGCCACTGCCGCCAAGCAGATGGCTAAGACGGCGGCAATGGCGAAGATTTTGCGTTTTTTGCCGCTTTGCGCCGGCGGCGGATTCTGGCGGAAGTCGTTGCCGTAGCCGTAGTCTTGCGGACGGGGCGGCGGGGCATTGCGGGAATAGGATGTGGGTGCAGGCTGCCTGTCGTGGGCGTAAACATCGGCACTGCCCGCATGGGGATGGACAACCTGCGTGGTATAGGTGGCATCCGCGGCAGGATAAGCCGGTGCGGAATGCTGCTGCGGCAGATGTCCGAGCAGTGCCTGCTGCATATCGCCGGCGTTTTGGAAGCGGTTTTCGGCTTTCACGTTAAGTGCGCGATCCACTGCCGACAGGAAGGCACGGCTGTACTGCCTTTCGTAGCTGCTGCCTGCAAGCTTGGGCTGGGTATCGGTTTCGGCAATGCGGGCGGGGGCTTCTTCTACCAATTGGTGGGTTACCGCCTGATAGATGCACGCGCCTAGGCTGTATAAATCCAGCGCGGGCAGAAAAACGTCGCGCGAGTGGTATTGCTCTATGGGCGCAAACGGCGGTGTAAGAATCTGGGTAAGCGGCCGGCTTTTTTGCCCGATGGCGTTGCGCGCCGCGCCGAAATCAATCAGAATGGGAGTTTGGTCTTCGGTAATCAGGATGTTTTCGGGCTTGATGTCGCGGTGCAGAAGCTGCTTGCCGTGGATGTATTTCAGCCCGTCCAAGAGCGGCAGGAAAATCTGCGCCAGTTCGCTCTCAGACGGGGTTTGGTGTTCCTTTATCCATTGGTGCAGAGTGATGCCGCGTATATAGGGCATCACGAAATATGCCGTGCCGTTGGCTTCAAACAAATCGCTTACTTTGACGATGTTGGCGTGGTTCAAACCGTATAACAGCTTGGCTTCCCTGAAAAAACTATTCAGTCCCCAGTCAAACAGTTCTTGGTCGGACGTGCTTTTGGCGACAACGCCCGTCCCTTGCGTACGGATGCCGCTGTCGGGGAAATATTCTTTGATGACGTGCTGCGAACCCAAATGGACGTGTTCGGCAAGATAGGTAATACCGAACGCGCCCGAGCCGAGCACGCGCTGCACGATGTAGGTATTGTTCAGGCGGCTGCCGGCAGGCAGGGCATCGGCGCGATTGACGTTTGGTAGGGGCATTTTCAATCCTGTTGTGTACGGAATATTGTGTTGAATTGAAAATTATAGCTGCTTGGGTAATTTTGCGGCAATTGGGATAAAGATAGGTATGGGTTTGGGGGCGATTGTTTTAATTTTGTAAAGCAAAGCGGCTGCTGTCCGTACGTTCCGTCTTTCAAGGCAGCCTGAAAGCGTTTCAGGTATAATCCCGCGCCTGTTTTTCCCAATATTTTCAATTTTCAGGCTGCCTGAAACGCCGAAACCGCCATGAAACAATCCGTATTAGACAAACTCCAAAACCTCGCCCACCGATTGGAAGAAGTAACCGCGCTTTTGGGTTCGCCCGAAGCCACGGCGGACATGGACAACTACCGCCGCCTCAACCAAGAGCACGCCGAGCTGACCCCGATTGTGGAAACCTACCGCGCCTATACCCAAGCCGAGAGCGATTTGGCGGAAGCGCAGGAAATGCTGTCCGACCCCGAAATGAAAGACTTTGCCGCTGAAGAAATCGAAGCGGCGAAAGCCAAAATCGAAACGCTGGATTTGGCACTGCAAAAGCTGCTGCTGCCCAAAGACGCGGACGACGACAAAAACATCTTCATCGAAATCCGCGCCGGCACGGGCGGCGACGAAGCCGCGCTGTTTGCGGGCGATTTGCTGCGCATGTACAGCCGCTATGCCGAGCGCAACCGCTGGCAGACGGAAATCGTGTCCGCCAACGAAAGCGATTTGGGCGGCTATAAGGAAGTCATCGTGCGGCTGGTGGGCTTGGGCGCGTACAGCAAACTCAAATTCGAGAGCGGCGGCCACCGCGTGCAGCGCGTCCCTGCCACCGAAAGCCAAGGCCGCATCCACACCTCCGCCTGCACCGTGGCCGTGATGCCCGAAGCGGACGAATTGGCGAAAATCGAATTGAACGACAAAGATTTGCGTATCGACACCTTCCGTGCCAGCGGCGCGGGCGGCCAGCACATCAACAAAACCGATTCCGCCGTCCGCATCACCCACCTGCCCACGGGCTTGGTGGTGGAATGCCAAGACGGCCGCAGCCAGCACACCAACAAGGAAAAAGCCCTGAAAGTGCTGGCGGCGCGGCTGAACGACATGCAGAAACGCGAAGCGCAGGCAAAAGAAGCGGCGGAACGCAAATCGCTCATCGGCAGCGGCGACCGCAGCGAGCGTATCCGCACCTACAATTATCCACAAGGCCGCGTGACCGACCACCGCATCAACCTGACGCTGCACAAGCTGGATTTTGTGATGGACGGCGACATGGAAGAGATTACGGCCGCGCTGATGGCGGAACATCAGGCGGAACAACTGGCCGCAATGGGAGACTGAGTTTCAGGCTGCCCGCCCACCACACGACACACACACCATGCAATATCTGTTTTTCTCCGCACTCATCGTCCTGCAAATCCTTGCCTACATCTGCGCCCGCGCCCTGCTGTGGCAGTTTCGCATTGTTTCGCCCGCCAAGCGCAGGCTGGTGTATGCCCTGTGTTTTGCTGTTGCAGACGGGCTGATGCTCGGCGCGTTTCTTACTCGTGTCCACGTCCTATTCCGCCTAAATGCCGCCGTGATGGTGCTGCTGTTGTTTGTCGCCCTAACCGCGCTGGCCGTTATCGTGCTGCGGTTTGCCGCCAAACGGTTCAGGCAGACTGAAAAATTGGCGCGCGATTTGCGTGTGGCCGCTCCCTGCCTGTTTGCCGGACTCATCGCCCTGTCGGTATACAACGCCTACACACCCGTTGTCGGGCACGTTTCCGTCCGGCTGGACAAGCCGCTGGCAAAACCCGTCCGAATTGCCTTGGCGGCAGACACGCACTTGGGCGTGTTGGTCGGTGCGCGCCAGCTAGACAAACTTGCCGCCATCATGGCGCAGGAACGGCCCGACATCATCTTGCTCGCCGGCGACATCATGGACGACGACACCGAGGCCTACCACGCCGAAAACATGCAGCCCCATCTGGCGAAACTGCGCGCCCCCTTAGGCGTATACGCCACGCTCGGTAACCACGACTACCACAACACTCCCTCCATCACCCGCGCCATAGAAGATGCCGGCATCACCGTCCTGCACGATGAAGTCCGCCTGATAAACAGCAGCTTCTGGCTCATCGGCCGTCCCGACAATCTGGATACCCACCGCCTACCCGCCGTCAAACTGCTGGAACGTATTCCCGACCGCCGCCCCGTCATCCTGATGGACCACCGCCCCGACCAAATAGAACAGCACGCCCGCCTGCCGATAGACCTACAAGTGTCCGGCCATGTCCACAACGGACAGGTATTTCCCGCCAATCTTATTGTCAAACAGCTATACCGCCTGCCGTATGGCTACGAAGCCATCGGCAACGGACATTTTGTCGTTACCTCCGGCTTCGGATTTTGGGGTATTCCGTTCCGTCTGGGTTCTCAAAGCGAAGTGTGGATAATAGATGTGTCGGGCACGGAAATGTCGCACAAATAAAACGCTTTTTGCCGAAAAATTTACATTTCCTTAAGATAAAGCAGCGTAAATTTCAAGATTTGCTATAATCTCAGAGAATATAGAAAACTTTGGTTAAGGCAGCCTGAAAGCCGCTTTCAGGCTGTCTGACAAGAACAAAATACAGGAAAAAGCATGAGTATCGGCCTATTGCGCATTTTGGCGCACCAAAAGCTTATCCCGCAGGACAAAATAGAAAAATACCAGCAGATTGTCAAAGTAAACAAACCTTTGCTGCCCGTCATTTTTGGCGAGCAAATCATCACGCCCGAGGCCTTGGCAGAACTGTGCGGCACACTGTTCAACTACCCAGTGCTGGACTTGGATTACTATCCGCGCAGTAACATCCCCAAAACCATCCTGACCGACGAGCAGATGAAACAGTTGCGCTGTCTCCCCATATGGCAGCGCGGGCGCACCGTCTTTGTCGCCGTATCCGACCCGACCCAACTTCAAAATGTACAAAAAGCTATTCTTGCAGCAAGCGGGTTGCAGACAGAGCTTCTGATTGTCCGCGATAACCAGTTGGATTTGCTGTTGGAGTGGTTCAGCCAAACCAATGGCGCGATTATCCGCGAAATGACAGCCGAAGTTGCCGACCAAGACATTCAAACCGCTGCCATGATTGTAGACGGTGAAGAAGAAGAAGATGGCCCGGTTGCGCGCTTTATCCAAAAGGTTTTACAGGATGCCGTAACCTCTGGCGCGTCTGATATCCATTTTGAGTTTTACGAACATATGGCGCGCGTGCGTTTCCGCACAGACGGTCAGTTGCGCGAAGTAGTACAGCCGCCGCTTGCTGTGCGTAACCAACTCGCCTCACGAATCAAGGTGATGGCAAAAATGGATATTTCCGAAAAACGCGTGCCGCAGGACGGGCGTATCCAG
Source organism: uncultured Kingella sp. (assembly GCA_963520685.1). Classification (GTDB taxonomy): domain Bacteria; phylum Pseudomonadota; class Gammaproteobacteria; order Burkholderiales; family Neisseriaceae; genus Kingella_B. Next base: position 8,176 of record CAUQSD010000030.1, read on the forward strand.
TTGCAGTTTTCTAAGAAAAGTAAGGCAATTGACTTCCGGGTGAATACCATGCCCTGCCTGTTTGGTGAAAAAGTGGTGATGCGTATTTTAAATTCTGATGCTGCCAGCCTGAATATTGACCAACTTGGTTTTGAAGATTTTCAAAAGAAACTGATCTTGGAAGCGATTTACCGCCCATACGGCATGGTGTTGGTAACTGGTCCGACTGGTTCAGGTAAAACCGTATCGCTTTATACCTGCCTGAATATCCTGAATACGGAAGACATCAATATCTCCACAGCCGAAGACCCGGCAGAGATTAACCTGCCCGGTATCAATCAGGTGAACGTAAACGACAAGCAGGGATTAACGTTCGAATCTGCCCTAAAAGCATTCCTGCGCCAAGACCCAGATGTCATTATGATTGGTGAGATTCGCGATTTGGGAACGGCGGATATTGCAATTAAAGCTGCACAAACCGGTCATATGGTATTTTCCACGCTGCACACCAACAACGCTCCTGCCACACTGTCGCGTATGCTGAATATGGGGGTGGCTCCGTTTAATATTGCCAGTGCGGTTAATCTGATTATGGCGCAGCGTTTGGCGCGTCGTCTGTGCAATTCATGTAAAGCACCTATGGCACGTCCTCCCAAAGAAGCCTTGTTGGATGTCGGTTTTACCGAAGAAGATTTGGCGAAAGATTGGACAATGTATCGACCGATTGGTTGTGATGCCTGTAAAGGAAAAGGTTATAAAGGTCGTGCAGGTTTGTATGAAGTGATGCCGATGACCGAAAATATGAAGGCGGTAATTATGAAAGGCGGCACCGAAGTAGATATTGCCAATATCGCCTACGAAGAAGGATTGGTGGATTTGCGCCGTTCCGGTTTGCTGAAAGTGATGCAGGGTATTACTTCTTTGGAAGAAGTGATTGCAACCACCAACGAATAATATTTAGTCAATTGAAGGAAGAAACATGGCAACCTTAGCAAAAAAATCTGCAAAGAAAACGCCTGTCAGAAAAACAGCGGTGAAAAAAACAGCAGTTAAATCCAGAAAGCCGGAAGAAAAAGGCAACCGTTATCAGTTTGAAGGCAAAAACCTGCAAACCGAATCCATCATGCGCGGTGAGGTCGTTGCAAGAAACGAAGAAGAAGCTCGGCAAAAATTAGCACGCCGTCACATCAAAGTTATCCAATTGACTAAGATGAAACGGCAGCGCAGGAAAAAAATCACTGCAGGCGACATTACCGTATTCACCCGTCAGCTTTCTACTATGATGAAGGCGGGATTGCCATTGATGCAGGCATTCGATATTGTCGCAAAAGGTGGAAATAATGCTGCCATGAAGGATATGCTGCTGGATATTAAAAACAGTGTGGAACAGGGTAATTCGTTGGCCAGTTCATTTGCGGAGCATCCTAAATATTTTGATAAGTTCTATTGTAACTTGGTGGCGGCCGGCGAGGCTGGCGGTGTATTGGAAGGTTTGCTGGATAAATTGGCCACTTATATGGAGAAAACTCAGGCAATTAAGAAAAAGGTAAAAAGTGCTCTGACTTATCCGATTGCGGTAATTGTGGTTGCAATTGTTTTAATTCTGGTTATGATGATGTTCGTATTGCCGTCATTTAAGAAAATCTATGATGGTTTAGGAGCCGAATTGCCAGGTATGACGCAATTTATGATGAATATTTCCGATTTTTTTGTTGCACAAGGTTGGATTATCATCCCTGTTCTTATTGGCGGCATATGGGCATTGATACAACTGCACAAACGCTCTCCGTCATTCCAAAAAAGAGTGGATGGCTGGTTGTTGAAAATGCCGATTTTTGGTGAAATTGTCCGTAAGGCAACCGTTGCGCGCTGGGCACGTACTACGGCAACTTTGTTCGCTGCGGGTGTTCCGTTGGTGGAAGTGCTGGATTCCGTGGCAGGGGCATCAGGGAATATTATTTATGAAGAGGCAACCATGGATATCCGCAGCAAAGTGAATCAGGGGATTTCGCTGACCTCTGCCATGCAGTCTACTGGGATATTCCCGAATATGGTCGTGCAGATGACCTCTATCGGTGAGGAATCCGGTGCGCTGGACGATATGCTGAACAAGGTTGCTGAGTTTTATGAGGATGAAGTGGACACAGCGGTCGCTACTCTGTCATCACTGATGGAACCTATTATTATGGTGGTGTTGGGCAGTATCGTCGGTGTGATTTTGGTTGCCATGTATCTGCCGCTGTTCACCATGGGCGATGCCTTGGGTTAGGGAATAGGAACAGCCTTGGATATCGTGATTCTGTTCGCTGCCGTACTCGGTTTGCTGGTCGGCAGCTTTTTGAATGTGGTTATTTATCGCCTGCCGGTGATGTTGGATAACGAATATACACGGCTGGCCAAAGAATTTTTGGGCATGGACGCAGGTGAGCAGCCGGTGTTTGGTTTGTCCAAACCGTGTTCACGCTGTGGCAGTTGCGGCGAACCTGTCCGGTGGTGGCAAAATATTCCTGTTGCCAGTTGGCTGGTTTTGCGCGGGAAGTGTTATTTCTGCCACGCACCCATCAGTATCCGTTATCCGCTGGTGGAGCTGCTGACAGGTGTTCTGTTTGGACTGATGGGCTGGCAGTATGGCTATTCTGCGATAACCGTTGGTGCATGTCTGTTTACCGCGTATGTGGTTGCGCTGACATTTATTGATGCGGACACGCAGACACTGCCCGACCAGCTTACTCTGCCGCTGGTGTGGTTTGGGCTGGTGTTTAATTTGGTTACGGGATTTGTGCCGTTGAATCAGGCGGTTTGGGGTGCGGTTGCGGGTTATATGAGCCTATGGACGCTGTATCATGCTTACAGGCTGCTGACAGGCAAAGAGGGCATGGGGTACGGCGACTTCAAACTACTGGCTGCCATCGGCGCGTGGTTGGGTGCGGCAATCCTGCCGATTGTGGTGCTGGTTTCCTCGTTGGTGGGGATTGCGGCATTTTTTGTGAAACGGATATCGCGCGGACAGCCGATGGCGTTTGGGCCGTGTTTGGCAATGGCCGGCTGGTTCGTGTTTCTGTTTCACCAGCAGGCTGAGGGTGCAATCCGCTGGTGGCTGAAGCATTCGGGCTTTTGAGATGGCGGCTTGGGTTGGCATCACAGGTGGCATCGGCAGCGGCAAAAGCATGGTCGCTGCCGATTTTTGCGCGCTGGGCGTGCCGGTGCTGGATGCAGATGCAGAATCGCGCAGGCTGACGCAGACTGCGGGCAGCGATGCGTTGGAGCAGATTGCGGCGGCGTTCGGTAGCGCGGCGATAGACGTTTCAGGCTGCCTGAACCGTGCTTATATGCGTGAACGGGTGTTTGCCGATATTGATGCGCGCCGCCAACTGGAAAATATCCTGCATCCGCTGATTTTGGATGCCATCCGCGAGCAGCAGGCACAATATGCTGATGTGCCGTATGGCGTGGTGGAGATTCCCAATTTGGTGGAGCATCCTGCTTTTCAGAAGCTGGTTTCGCGCGTGTTGGTGGTGGATTGTCCCGAATTTTTGCGGGTAAGACGGGTGATGCAGCGCAACGGTTTGACAGAAGCAGCCGTCCGCGCCATTATGGCAGCTCAAGCCGATGACAGCGAACGCCTGCGCCTTGCCGATGATGTGGTTTCCAATACGGGCGGCCCCGAAGATTTGCGGCAGGCGGTATCGCGTCTGCACGGCGTTTATCTTCGCCTATTTCAGGCAGCCTGAAAGCACAAGGAAATACACAAAATGCTAAGTTTCGATCACCCGCTCTCCGAACGTGTCCGCAGTCTGATACGTATTGAGCATCTGTTCAACCGTTTCAACCATGCGGCAGAGGGTGAAGACAAATGGTCGCACCACATTGCGCTCAACGCGCTGTTTGAAATCATGGAGGCTTCATCGCGCGCCGAATTAAAGCTGGATATTTTGCAGGAGCTGGAACGCCAGCGGCAGATGGAAAAATACCAATCGGATTCCGCCATGTTGGGCAGGCTTGCCAAAGTAGCGCAGGATTTGCAGGAAGTGCAGCAGAAATTCGGCCAGCATATCCGTGAAAACGAATGGCTGATGGCGGTGAAGCAGCGCATGATGGTGGCGGGTGGAACCACGCCCGTGGAATTCCCCGGCTATTATTTTTGGCAGAAACTGGATGCCGGCAAACGCAGGGGCGACTTGCGGCGGTGGAGCGAATTTATGATGCCGACTTTTCATGCCGTGCATCTGCTTTTGGAAATTCTCCGCAGCAACCGCCAGTCTGTGGAATGTGTGGCACAAGGCGGAAGCTACGAGCACAGCACCCTCTCCAAAAACGTACAGTTACTTACCATAGAAATCCCGTTGCGGTTGGGTGCGCTGCCCGAAGTCTCTGCCAATAAATATTTCACCCACATCCGTTTTGTTGAGGCCGGCCAGGAAAGTATGCGTGGCCGCCAGTTGCAGGAAGACGTTCCGTTCAAAATGGACGTATGCAGTTTTGACGACATCTGACCTCCTTTCAGGCAGCCTGAAAACGCTGCCGCCCATCCGAGAACCGATATGACGCGCCTAGAATACATTGCCGCCGAACTCACCGCCCGCAGGCAGACTGCCACCTGTGCCGAATCCTGCACCGGCGGGCTGCTTGCCGCCACGCTTACCAGCATACCCGGCAGCTCCGCATTCTTTGAACGCAGCTATGTAACCTATTCCGACCATGCCAAACAGCAGATGCTGAATGTGAGCGCCGACACCCTGCGGCATTACGGTGCCGTCAGCGAGGAGACCGTGCGCGAAATGGCACTGGGCGCACTGATTGCCGCCAAAAGTGACTACGCACTCAGCATCTCCGGTATTGCAGGGCCGGACGGCGGCACGGCAGACAAACCCGTCGGCACGGTATGGTTCGGTTTTGCTACCAAGCAGCGCATTTGGGCAAAGCAATACCACTTTGAGGGCGACCGCCAATCTGTCCGCAGCCAAGCCGTGCAATATGCGCTGATGATTCTGGAAAACTATTTGAAAAACAACCCCTAATCCGTCAATATTGTTTTCAGGCTGCCTCATGCTTCGAGGCAGCCTGAAAACATTTTCCCAGTTTCCTTGGAACAGGTACTCGCTGCCACGCAGATTCAAAATATAGTCGATTAAAATTGCAATGATAGGGCGTTGGCTCGCCTTGACGTACTATCTGTACGCCTTGCGGCTCGCCGCCTTGTCTCATTTTTATTTTAATCGACTATACCTTGGAACAACGCGTGTGCGGCAAGTCCTGTCCGACATTAGCCATGCAACAATCACGAAAGGAGTATCCGTGGCACAATTTCTCGCCATCCATCCGGACAACCCGCAGGAACGGCTGGTCAGGCAGGCTGCCGAAACCGTCAGAAACGGCGGCGTCATCGTCTATCCCACCGATTCCTGCTACGCGCTCGGCTGCGCACTGGGCAACAAAAACGCCATGGAGCGCATCCTCGCCATCCGCAAGATAGACCTGAAACACCATCTCACCCTGATGTGTGCCGATTTGAGCGAACTGGGCACATACGCCAAAGTGGACAACAGCCAGTTCCGCCAGCTTAAAGCCGCCACTCCCGGCAGCTACACCTTTATCTTGCAGGCCACCAAAGAAGTGCCCAACCGCACCCTGCATCCCAAGCGCAAAACCATCGGCCTGCGCGTGCCCGATAACAAAATCGCCCTCGCGCTTTTGGCGGAACTGGGCGAACCCATGCTCTCCGGCACCCTGATGCTGCCGGAAGACAGTGAACCGATGACCGACCCATACGAAATACGCGACCGCTTGGAACACGCCGTTGATTTGGTGATAGACGGCGGCTGGTGCGGTACGGAACCCACCACCGTGATTGATATGACGGACGGCACGCAACTGGTGCGTCAGGGTAAGGGTGATGCCGCTCTGTTCGGTCTGTGAACCGTGCGGCCTTTCTGCTGCATAGGGCAGCCTGAAACCGTGGAGGACGGCAGATGCCGTCCTATTTTATTGACGGCCGTTTCCCAAAGCAGAGAACACATTCTGAGACCTTTGCAAAATCCTCATCTTTGGCCCATTTCTTCGCCATGCGCTTCTCTAACGCTTGAAAATATTTCAATATTCTCTGCGCATTCTGCGATGCTATTTTTGAGATGCGCTCAAATCTGAGGTTTTGCAAAGGTCTCATTCTGTTTTCAGGCTGCCTGAAACTCCACAATCTCCATGCCCATCTGCGCCATTAAGCGGTATAGGTTTGCCCAGTTCGGGCTGAGAAACAGGGGATGGGCCGGACGGATGGCACGGACTTGCACGCGGGGAAAGGCGGCGGTGTTGAGTGCGGCGGTGCTGGCGAGGTGGTATAGGCAAAACTGGGTTTCAGGCTGCCTTTGCAGTTCGCGCAGCAGGTAGTCTTCAAATATCAGCGGGGTGTTGATGTATCCGATGCCGCCGACGGTGCGGGTTTCGCGGGGATGGGGGAAATAGTGCGGAATGTTGAAATGCCGTGCAATTTGCGACATCAGGCGGGCGTTGGCATCCGGGTCGGGCAGGGCGGGCTGTCCGAGCAGGATGCTTTCGGTTTTCAGGCTGCCTGAACGGGTTTCGGCATCGGACGGCTGCCAAAGCGCAATGGGGGAGACGGATTCGGCGATGTTGGGCAGGCCGGGATAGAGCGTGTGGTGGCGGCGGGACTGGCGGCGCAGGCTGTCGGTGGTGCAGCGGATGCGGTGCAGGCGGTTGAGCAGCAGGCGGGCGGCGCGGCGGTGCGGCGGTGTGGGCGGCGGGCGGTAGAAGCTGCTGGCGGGGTTGATGTTGGCTGTGCCGTCGTCAAAGGTTTCCAAGCGGGCGAAGCGGATGCGGGAAAGCAGATATTGCACGTTGGCGTTGTCTATGCTGGCGGCAAAGACGGTGGCGTATTCGGTGCGGAGGCGGCGGGCGAGGGCGGGAAGCTGCCGTTCGCGCTGCCAGATGCTGCGGGGGATGACACAGTAGGCGGCGGCATCGGCGAGGGCGGCGGTTTCGCGGAAATAATGGCGGAATTTGTCGTTGTCGGCTTCGGCGTAACACAGCATCAGCAGGTCGGCTGGTGCGGCGGATTGGCGCAGCAGGGCTTGGGCGATGAGGGCTTGCAGGGGGGTGAGGCAGATGAACAGGTTTTTCATGGCATTCCCAGCCTGAACGGGCTTATTTGCCCATTCCGAAATCGGGTTCTGTTTTCGGTTCCGATTCTTTTTCCTGCTCCTGTTTCTGCTCCTGCTGCACATCTTGTTTTGCGGATGGTTCCTGCACCGTTGTTTTTGCCAAACCGAAATCCATGGAAAAGGATGACGCGGCAGGGTGTTTTGGGTTTTCAGGCTGCGTTTGGCGGTTTGGGGCGGGGCGGTTGCCTTCAAAAACGCCGTTGCCGGCATCGGGCGTTATATAGCGGATGCCCGTTTCGGAGAGCGGGCGCAGGCCTGCCTTTTCCAGTTCGTCTTCCGACCAGCCCAATTTCTGCATATCCAGCATAATCGGACGCTCTTCCCTGCCTTTGCTGCGGAAATGTGCTTCCGCAACAAAGATTTCGTTCAGCCATTTTGCGCCGTTTTTGTTTCGGTAGTCGGACAGCCCTGTGCGCGGGATATCGTAGAAATATTTGCCCATCTGTTCAAAATTTTGTTCCTGCTGCCAGTTGCTGTGTTTTTTGAAATCGTTGTCGGTAATCAAAAGGCCGGTTTTTTCGTCCCACGCGAATTTGTCGTTGAAGACCAGTTCATCAAAATTTTTCCGATTGAAAGTGATGGCGTGGTAGTTTCCTAAATCGGGATATTTCCCGATTAAATTTTTAAGATTGTCGCTATTATCTATTGGCTTGTTTGGATGCAGATGCTGCCAGCGGCTGATAACGGCATTGAATGCATCAATTTCCGCCATGGATTCGTCCCTGCGCGCCATTTCCTGCTGTGCTTTCAGTTCGGGGGTGTAGTCGGGGATGTTTTTGTCTTGTGCTTTGGCGACAACGGCATTGCCGAAAGCCTCTCTTGCCGGTTCTTGCGCGGGCAGGTTCAGGCTGTGGCGCACTTCATGGGCAAGTGCGCCGACCAGTGCGTAGGTGTCTTTTTCCTTATCGGTGAAATAGTCTAAGCGCAGCACGACGGTTTTCTTGCTCGGTAGAAAGCCGGCTACGGTATCGGGAAGCCGCTCCGTATCCAGTTCGCCCAAAGCTTCAATCCTGCCTTCGGCTGCCGCGCGGTTGAAACGCCCTGCCAGATAGGGCGAACTGCATACTGCTTGGGTTAGGATGTCTGCCCTGTGTTTACCGTATCTGCTGCCGAATGAGGACACCAATGTTTGGGCGGCGTGGTTTAGTCGGATATCGTTTGCCATGGTTACATTACCTTTCTATTTAGTCTTCTGAAAAATCAATAAAAAAATCTCTGCCGAACAGCGTTTTTTCCTGTGCGCTGTATTCGGTTCTGACTTTTATTTCCAATTTTTCTCTGCCCGAGGGCGCGGGTTTCGGCAGCTGTTGCGACAGCATGAGCCCCTGCACGCTGCGCGGGCCTCTCTCTCCATCAGGCATGTAGTGGACGTGGCGGTAGTATTCTTGGGATTCGTAGCCAAACGAGCGGGCGTAATAGCGCATATTGTCTATCTGCAAAATTTCGGATGTGGGCGGTATATCCGGGTTTTGTTCGTGGAGAAAATTTATCGTTACCAACGTGCCGGGTTTGTTATCACGTGTAACAGCAATTGCGACCACCGTGCCTTTGTCTTCGGGGTTGGGCGAATGCCGTCCGAAAATGCTGCTGAACGAACCGCTATCCCATTTTTTGAATTCTCTGTCGGGCTTGCCGAAATATCGTTCTATCAGTTCGGGGGTGATGGAGTCGCCGTATCGGTCGGTTTTTTGCAGCTCTGCCAAATCAAAGATGCGGGCGAGGATTTGGTGGTGGGCGAGCGGCTGCTTTGGCGGCACGATTTTGTTTGGCGGGGTGACGCGGCTGGTGGGTGCGGTGGTGCTGGGGCAGCCTGAAAGCAGCAGGGCGGAGAGAAACAAGGGCAGGAGCAGGGAGTTTTTCATGATTGGGTTTGGGAATGGATGGGAAAATGGGATTTTAATGGTTTTGGGGTGGCGGGGCAGCCTGAAAGCTGTCGCGTTTTATTTGGGCGGCGTGGTTTAGTCGGATATCGTTTGCCATGGTTACATTACCTTTCTATTTAGTCTTCTGAAAAATCAATAAAAAAATCTCTGCCGAACAGCGTTTTTTCCTGTGCGCTGTATTCGGTTCTGACTTTTATTTCCAATTTTTCTCTGCCCGAGGGCGCGGGTTTCGGCAGCTGTTGCGACAGCATGAGCCCCTGCACGCTGCGCGGGCCTCTCTCTCCATCAGGCATGTAGTGGACGTGGCGGTAGTATTCTTGGGATTCGTAGCCAAACGAGCGGGCGTAATAGCGCATATTGTCTATCTGCAAAATTTCGGATGTGGGCGGTATATCCGGGTTTTGTTCGTGGAGAAAATTTATCGTTACCAACGTGCCGGGTTTGTTATCACGTGTAACAGCAATTGCGACCACCGTGCCTTTGTCTTCGGGGTTGGGCGAATGCCGTCCGAAAATGCTGCTGAACGAACCGCTATCCCATTTTTTGAATTCTCTGTCGGGCTTGCCGAAATATCGTTCTATCAGTTCGGGGGTGATGGAGTCGCCGTATCGGTCGGTTTTTTGCAGCTCTGCCAAATCAAAGATGCGGGCGAGGATTTGGTGGTGGGCGAGCGGCTGCTTGGGCGGCACGATTTTGTTTGGCGGAGTGATGCGGCTGGCGGGTACGGTGGTGCTGGGGCAGCCTGAAAGCAGCAGGGCGGAGAGAAACAGGGGCAGGAGCAGGGATTTTTTCATGGTCGGGCCTTTGGAATGGGTGGAAGAACGGGATTCTAATGGTTTTGTGGTGGCGGGGCAGCCTGAACCGCGTGGGCAAGCAAGTGCCCGCCCTATGCAGACCGGTATGGCGTAAAGATGCATCAAAGGCGGGGGGCAAAGGTTTCGGCTGCCTGTTTTTTGTTTTTTTCGCGCACACAGAAAAACAGCAGCGGCAGCATGGCGGCGTTGGCGGCTGCCACGGCCAGCGGCATCAGGCGGATGCCGTTTGGCAGTTGTGCGGCGGCGGCGAGAGCGGCGAGATAGACGGCGGCGGAGAGGGCGGAAATCTGTGCGATGCGGCGGTTTTCGCCGTGATAGAACAGGAAGTTGACCAGGATGTAATACGGTGCGGACAGGGCAAAGCCGATGAGGAACAGCACGGCATAGTATTTTGCGCCGGCATACTGCGCGCCGAGCAGCCACGGATAAAGGGCATCGGGCAGCAGCCATGCGGTGAGGGCGGGCAGCGGCACGAGCGGCAGGACGGAAAGGGCGAGACGGCGCACTTTGGCGGCGTTCAGGCTGCCCTGTTTCAGGGCTTGGTAGAAATACGGCACAACGGCTTTGTTGGCGGCGAGCAGCAGCACGGACAAAACGGCGGCAAGCTGCAAACCTGCGGCATACACGCCCAAATCGGCGGCGGGATAGCTTTGGTAGATGACGATGCGGTCCAACTGGCCTTTGGCGAAAATGCTGGCGTGGTGCAGCAGCAGCGGCACTCCGAATGCGGCAATATAGCCTGCCGCCTGCCTGATGCGCCGCCAAGTCGGGCGGCGGGCGGCGGGGCGGACGGCAAGGCAGGCGGCAAGAGAAACGGCGGCGTTGCCGAGAAACAGGGCGGCAAAGCGCAGCACGGCGGGTTGGGCGGACAGGGTTTCCAGCAGCAGCACGGTGAGCAGGGCGGACAGGATGCCGCTGCCTGCCTGTATCAGGGTGTATTGCAGGGCGCGCTTTTGGCATTGGCGCAGGGCGAGTTGTGCGGCGAGCACGGTTTGCGCGGCGGCGGCGAGCGAAACGGCGGCAAGGATGGGGGAATGTGCGGCGGCGGCGAACAGCAGGGCGGCGGTGAGGGCGGCGGCGATGTAGGCAGAGCCTGCGAGCATGACGGCGGGCAGGTTGCGCCGTCCGTAAACATAGAAATAGCGGGCGACTGCGCCGTCTTGGCTGAGTCCGAAAACGATGGCGAGCAGGGCGCAGACGGTTTGCCAGTATGACAAATCGCCGAAGCCTGCCGCGCCGAAACGGCGGGTGAGATAGGGCAGCAGCAGGAAGGGCAGGGCTTTGGCGGCCGCTTCGCCAGTGAGGTAGATTAGGCTGTCTTTCAGTGGCTTCATGGTGTTCGGGCTGCCTTGGAAACGGGGTTCGGGCTGAAACCTTTGTAAACCCCGTTTGGGGTCTATTTCTTTGCGCTGTGTTTCTCTGCGTGTTCTGCAATGTTATGACCGGCGCACATAAGCTTAGGGTGGATGCTTGCTGCCCGCGCGTTGTTCCAAGGTAGCCTGAAAACGCGTGGGCGGCAAGTGCCACCCTATAAACTTTGTCCGAATCCGGTGTTTTGAGACCTTTGCAAAATCCTCATCTTTGGCCCATTTCTTCGCAATGCGCTTCTCTAATGCTTGAAAATATTTCAATATTATCTGCGCATTATGCGATGCTACTTTTGAGATGCGCTCAAATCTGAGGTTTTGCAAAGGTCTCGTTTTGCAAAGGTTTCAGGCTGCTTGGGGGCAGCCTGAAAGGGGGGCAGGGTTTTTCAGGCTGCCTTAATCTTCGTAGCCGTTGGGATTGCGGCTCTGCCAACGCCATGAGTCGCGCATCATGTCGTCCAGATTGCGGCGGGCGTGCCAGCCCAGTTCGGCGGCGGCGCGGGCGGGGTCGGCATAGCATTCGGCGATGTCGCCTGCGCGGCGGGGGCGCAGGGCGTAGGGCACGGTTTGGCCGCTGGCGGCTTCAAAGGCGCGGACGATGTCCAGCACGGAATAGCCTTGCCCTGTGCCGAGGTTGTAGATGTGTACGCCGGGGGTGCGGGCTTTTGCGTTTAGGGCTTTGATGTGGCCTTCGGCCAGGTCGCAGACGTGGATGTAGTCGCGCACGCCTGTGCCGTCGGGGGTGGGGTAGTCGCTGCCGAATACGGATAGCTCGGGCAGCTTGCCTGCGGCAACTTGGCAGATGTAGGGCAGGAGGTTGTTGGGGATGCCGTTGGGCATTTCGCCGATAAGCCCGCTTTCGTGCGCGCCGATGGGGTTGAAGTAGCGCAGGATGATGACGCTCCATTCGGGGTCGGCGGTGTGGAGGTCGGCCATCATGCGTTCCATCATTTGTTTGGTCGCGCCGTAGGGGTTGGTGGCTTGGCCGGGGGGGGCGGTTTCGGTTATCGGCACGGTTTTGGGGTCGCCGTATACGGTGGCGGAGGAGCTGAATACGATGCTTTTTATGCCGGCGCGCTGCATTTCTTCAAGCAGAATCAGGCTGCCTGAAACGTTGTTGTCGTAATATTCAAGCGGTTTTTTTACGCTTTCGCCCACGGCTTTGAGGGCGGCGAAGTGGATGGCGGATTGGATGGGGTGTTCGGCGAAGATGCGGCGCAGTAATTCGCGGTCGCGGATGTCGCCCTGATAGAAGACGGGCGTTTTGCCGGTGATTTCGGCGATGCGGCCGATGACTTTGGGCGAGGCGTTGCCGAGGTTGTCTAAAATAACGGGGGTGTGGCCTGCTTGGGTGAGGGCAACGGCGGTGTGCGAGCCGATAAAGCCTGCACCGCCGGTAACGAGGATGTTCATAGGGATTCCTTGGTTTGGGGTTGGGACGGGGCGGTTTGAGGCCTTTGCAAAATCCTCATCTTTGGCACATTTTTTCGCCATGCGCCAATCTGGGGTTTTGCAAAGGTCTCAGCCTGTTTAGCCGCCGATGCGGTATTGGATGGTTACCACCAGCCGCACTTTTTTGCGGATGGTGGTGGTGTCGTAGCCGCCGCCGTAGTCGCTGTTGTCGTCGTCTGACGGGACGGCAGCCTGAATGTCAAACGAGCCTTGCGAGGCGGACTGCATGGCGCCGACTTTCAGGCTGCCTGTTTTGGCGAATTCTTCGGCGCGGACATAGGCATCTTGGGTGGCTTTGGAAATCAGCGTGCGTTTGATGTTTTCCAGGTCGTCCAGATAGTATTTGGGGCGGTCGAACGTAACCGTGTCGTTTTTGGCGCGAAGCTGCTGCACGGCCTGCACGGCGGTTTCCAGTCCGGCCAGATTTTTGGTGGAGACGGTGTAGTGGCGTTCGGCATCGTAGCCGTTTTTGCGGGTTTGCTCGCGGCCGTGTTCGTCGGTGTAACGCTCTTCGTGTGCGGACACGTCTGCATCGCCCAAGGCCAGTTCTGCATCGGTGAAGCCTTGTCCTTCAAGAAATTGGCGCACTTTCTGCAATTGGGCTTTGTTTTCTGCCAGCGCGTCGGCATAGCTTTGCCCCCATGTGCTTACGCCGATGCGCCAAGTGCCTGTTGCGGCTTGGTATTCGGCTTCTGCCAAACCTTTGACGGTGATGCTGCCTGTGTCGCGCAGCTTGGGGAATTGGCTGCCGAGCGTCCATGCGGCGGCGGCGATGCCTGCGGCGAGGATGGCGGCGGATAGGATGTTGGCGGAAGGTTGTGCCATGTTGGTTCTCCTTGCGGGTGGGGAAGGGGGCAGCCTGAAAACGGGCGGGGCGGTTTTCAGGCTGCCTTTATCTTGCGCCGAAGCCTGTCAGTATCGTTTTCACGGTTTTGAAGATAATCAGAATATCCAGCGACAGCGAAAAATGCTTGATGTAATAGAAATCGTGTTCCAGCTTCACTTGGGTTTCGTCTTCGTTGCCCGCGTAGCCCTGCGTAACCTGCGCCCAGCCGGACAGGCCGGGTTTGACGATGTGGCGGTAGCCGTAAAACGGGATGCTCTGCTCAAAGCGTTCCACAAAATATTTCTGCTCGGGGCGCGGGCCGATAAGGCTCATGTCGCCCTTTAAGATATTGAAAAACTGCGGCAGCTCGTCCAGCCGCGTTTTGCGGATGAAGCGGCCCACGCGCGTAATGCGGCTGTCGCCGACTTGGGCAAGTTTGGCGCCGTCCGCTTCCGAATCGGCGGCCATGCTGCGGAATTTGTAGATTTTGAACTCGCGCCCGCCCTGTCCCACGCGGTTTTGCACAAACAGCACGCTGCCCGGGCTTTCCAGCCGGATGGCGGCGGCGGTGAGCAGCATAACCGGCAGCGACACGGGCAGGCTGGTGAGGACGAGGGCGATGTCCAGCAGCCGCTTCACGGCGGTGTAGGCGGGGCTGGGCAGCAGCGAGCCTAAGTTGTTTTCGTATAGATGGCGGATTTTGACGCGCCCCGTGAGCGATTCTTCAATCTGGCGGATGTTGTATACGGGGATGCCGCGCAGGGTGCAGTCGGCAAGGAAACGCTGCCAGTCCGCGCTCAAATCGCGCGCGTGCAGGTTGGCGACGATGCGGCGGGCTTTTTCGGGCAGCACGGGCGCGTCCAGCCTGTGCCAGTGCACGAACGAGAGCTGCGGCAGGCCGTCCATGCCCTCGCTGTCTATGTAATACAGATGCACGCCCTGCCGTGCGGCAATCAGGCTTTCGGCAAACAGATAGACCAGGGTGAGCACCGCGCCCCCAAGAAGATAGAACACGGAATAGGGCAGCCTGAAAATCCACAGCACGGCCACGGGCAGCCCGAAGGCGATGGCGCACACGGGCACGATGGACAGCGCGTTGCGTTCGCCCGGAAAACGGCGCAGCCCGTGCAGCGTGAGATAGGCGGCAAGGAGTGCGAAGCCGAGCGCGGCATAGCTGGCAAGATTGGTGGGGGTGGGGCGGGTCCATTCGGCACGTGGCCAAAAGGCGAGCGCGGGCAGGGCGAGGATGACGGGGAAGGCGGTGAGAAATCGGAGCAGGGGGAGCATGTGGACGGGTTTGGCGCGGGTGGATTTTTGTGTGCGGTATTTTAACGGTTTCGGGGCGGGCGCGGGGTGTCGGCGGTTTTTCGGCCGAGACCTTTGCACAATCCCCGCCTTTGGCTTATTTCTTCGCCATGCGCTTCTTTAATGCTTGAATGTTATAGTCAATTAAAATCAAAATAGGACAGTAGCGCATCGTCAAATCGGGCGTAA